>JAITLM010000152.1 GCA_031277885.1 Microbacterium sp. | reverse complement strand
GCGTACATGCGCTATTACCCCCAAGTCACGGACGTGCTGGCGTGAGCCCCGTCATCGTCACAGACATCGACCGCGCCGAGCGTGCACTCGTCGATGCACTCGCCGCATTCGGATCCGCGACGGTGCACGAAGCCCTGGGCCGGATCGGCTGCGCGGGGGCGCGGATCCGGCCGATCCAGGAGGGCGTCGTGGTCTCCGGCAGTGCGATCACCGTGCTCGCTGCCGTGGGCGACAACCTGATGGTGCATGCCGCGATCGAGCAGGCGCAGGAGGGCGACATCATCGTCGTGGCACCGGCGTCGGAGTCGCCGCACGGCTTCATCGGGGAGCTCATGGCGACCCAGATGCAGGCTCGAGGGGTGGGCGGCTACGTCACCTCCGCCGGGGTGCGCGACGTCGCAGAGCTGCGGGCCATGCGGTTCCCCGTGTGGACGGCGCACATCACCGCGCAGGGCACCGTGAAGGAGACAGCAGGATCGGTGAACGTGCCGATCGCGCTCGACGGCGTCGTGGTCGAACCCGGCGACATCGTGGTCGCCGACGACGACGGCGTGACGATCGTGCCCCGCGCGCGTGCGGCCGAGGCGCTGGATGCGGCGCGGCGGCGGGCGGAGCGCGAGGCCGCGGCGCGCGAGCGCTACCGGGCCGGTGAGATCTCGATGGACGTCGGGGGCCTGCGGGCGGTGCTCGACCGTCTCGGCATCGAGCGCGTCGCCCGGCGGAGCGGCGATGGGCGCTGACGAGACTGCCCGGAGCGCCCGCCCCGAAGGCATCCGCTGCATGCTGTTGCGCGGCGGGACATCGAAGGGGGCCTTCTTCCTCGCCTCCGACGTACCGGCCGATCCCGCGGAGCGTGATGACCTGATGCTCCGGCTCCTCGGCAGCCCGGATCCCCGCCAGATCGACGGCCTCGGGGGCGGGCACCCGCTGACCTCCAAAGCCGCCATCGTCTCCGTCTCCGAGGATCGGGACGCGGATCTCGACTACCTCTTCCTTCAGGTCGGCGTCGACCGTGCCACGGTGGGCGCCGCGCAGACCTGCGGCAACCTCCTCGCCGCGGTGGGACCCTTCGCCGTCGAGCGCGGGCTCCTGCCGGCCGGCGGTGACGGGATGACCACGGCGCGCATCCGGCTGCGCAACACGGGCGGCGCGGCGACGGCCACGTTCGCGACGCCGGCCGGGATCCCCGACTACGACGGCGACGTGGCGATCGACGGCGTTCCCGGCACGGCGGGAGCGATCGAGCTCCGGCTCGGAGCCGGCGCAGGTCCCGTGCTCCCGACCGGCCTGGCGGCGCAGGAGCTCGCCGGACGCCGCGTGACGCTGGTCGACAACGGCATGCCCGTCGTGCTCGTGGACGCCGCGTCGCTCGGTGTGTCGGGGGACGAGGATCCGGGCGCACTCGAGGCGGATGCTCGGCTGTGCGCGGCCGTCGAGGAGATCCGCCGCGAAGCCGGACCGCTGTTCGGCCTGGGCGATGTGAGGGAGCAGACCGTGCCCAAGGTGGTGCTGCTCTCGCCGCCCCGGCACGGCGGGACGATCTCCACGCGGGCGTTCATCCCCTTCCGCGTGCACGCGTCGATCGGTGTCCTGATGGCGGCCTCGGTCGCTGCGGGCATCCGGATCCCCGGCGCCGTCGGACACGACCTCGCCCGGCTGCCCGCAGGACCGGAGCACGACATCGAGCACCCCGCCGGGGTGCTCCGCACCCGCGTCGACGTCTCACGCGGGGACGACGGTGTGTGGCGCGCGTCGTCCCGGTCGACGCGCACCGCGCGCAAGATCTTCGACGGCATCGTCTTCCCGCGTCCGCGGCGCTGACGACGGACCTCACACGACCAGAGCAAGGACGGATCCCATGGCGACCAGCGACAACTTCGATCTCGCCCACCTCGGCGCGATCGAACTGCACACCCCTCGGTTCGAGGAGAGCCTGCACTTCTTCCGGGACATCTGCGCGATGCGCGAGGTCGCCCGGATCGGCGACTCCGCGTACCTGCGCTGCTGGGACGAGTACCAGCGCTACACGCTCAAACTCACGGCATCCGACACCAACGGGGTCGGGCGCACGCTCTTCCGCACGACCAGCCAGGAGGCGCTCGAGCGCCGGGTGGCCGCGATCGAGGCGACCGGACTCGGGCACGGCTGGCGCGGACCCGAGGTCGGCGTCGGTCCCTCCTACGAGTTCGAAGATCCGGACGGGCACCTCATGGCGCTGCACTACGAGACGGAGCTCTACGTGCCGGACGACGAGGACCGGCCCGCGCTGAAGAACCAGGCCTCCGCGTATCCCGGACGCGGCATCAATGCCCGCCGCATGGACCACATCAACTACCTCGCGAGCGACGTCACCGCCGCAGGGGAGTTCTGGGCCGAGGTCATGCGCGCGCGGGAGTCCGAGCGGGTGCGCCAGGACGACGGCCGCTACGCCGCGCGATGGTTCCGGTTCCATCAGAAGTCCTACGACGTCGTCTACTCCGCGGACTGGACGGGCAGCCGGGGCCGCTTCCATCACTTCGCGTTCGCGCCGGACTCCCGCGAGGACATCCTGAAGGCCGCCGACATCTGCCTCGAGAACGGGATCCACATCGAGTACGGGCCCTACAAGCACGCGATCAACCAGACCTTCTTCCTCTACGTCTGGGAGCCGGGCGGCAACCGCATCGAGTTCGCGAACGCGCAGGCCAGGCTCCTGCTGGATCCCGACTGGCCGGTCGTCGAGTGGAGCCAGGCCGAGCGCGCCAAGGGGCAGGCCTGGGGCATGAAGACGGTCGCCACCTTCCACACGCACGGCACGCCGTACGTGGAGAACCAGGAGGAGATCGATCGCGAGGCGCTCGCCGGATCCCGGTGAGCGCGGGCGCCGGTTACTCGCCGAGCCGGTCGACGAGGTCGAGGCCGCGCCGGGCCCAGGCGATCTCGAGCCGCGCCCGCTCGACCAGGCCCTCGTAGGCGAACCTCTTGTACGCGATCGTGCGCTCGCGCTCACTGTCCGGAGTGACGTTCAGCCGGCGCGTCAGCATCGGGTTGCTGAGGTTCTCGATGTGGGTGAGTTCGCCCTCCCACTGCTCCAGCTCGCCCTCCCACTGCGCGATGTGGTGGCGCAGGAAGTCGCGCGCCGCGTCCGGCGTGGTGTTCTCCAGGTAGGCGGCGCGCAGGTGCGCGGGATCGCGGACGCGCTGGTAGTCCAGGGGCGTCTGCATCCACGCGAGGTAGTCGGCGTCGCCGGCGGGCGTCACCGTGTACATGCGCCGGGTGCCGCGCTGACCACGGGCCTGCTCCTCGCCCTCGATGAGCCCCGCGGCCTCCATCTTGCGCAGCTCCGGATAGATCTGCGAGTCCGGGGCGTGCCAGACGTGGCCCACGGATTGCGAGAACTGCTTCTGCAGGTCGTATCCCGACAGCGGCCCGACGCGCAGGATCGCCAGGATTGCGTAGCGCAGACTCATGCGGTTCCTCCCGCGTCGAGCCTACTGCCGGGATGACGGTCTTCAGCTCCGGTAGCCGGTGCGCCACCCGCCCTGGTAGGTCTGCCGGGCGACCGAGGAGTACGGCGTCGGGCTGACGACCGCGCGGACTGCCAGCTGCTCGTGCGGCTCGACGGTCGCCTTCGCGGTGTTCGGTCCTTCGCCCCAGAGCACACGGATCTCCGCGCCCTCCGGAACGTCGGGCGCGACGGTCGCGAGCGAGAGCGCGCGGCGCTCGTTCGCGCTGTAGCCGGTGAACATGGAGAATCCGACGACGTTGCCGTCGGCGTCCACGACCGAGTCGTAGTTGGCGGAGCCGTAGTTCGCGAGCGGCAGGTCGAAGAACTTGTAACTGGGGCCGTCCACGTCGAACAGCGAGCCGAAGATCTTGGTCATGTCCTCGGCGTCCCAGGCGAGCGTGACCTTCCGGCGCTGCGTCGCCGGGTCGATCTTCTCGAGCGCGTCGCGGCCGATGAAGTCGTGGTCGAACTTCACGAAGGATCCGTAGCCGAGCTCCCAGGGCGTGAGGTAGTAGTCCTCGATGTCGGAGGACGCGAACGAGCCGGCGAGCGTGCCGGTGGCCTCGTAGCTGTCCGCGCCGAGCCATTCCCGGTAGCCGCGCTCGGCCTCGCCGGTGTAGATCGCGGGGAGGGGCGAGGGGATCCAGCCCGACTCGAGGGTGTTGGACGGGTAGGCGCGGGATCCGACCGGCAGCAGTCCGAGTTCGGCGCCGGCTGTGACGATCGCATCGCGGACGCGGTCATGGTCCTCGTAAGGGCCCCAGACCTCGAGGCCCGGGGCGCCGGCCATGCCATGGCGCAGCGTGCGCACCTGCGCGCCCTCGATCGCCATCGTGGACATGCTGAAGAACCGCAGCTCCTCGAGCGGGCCGCCGTTGAGCTTCTCGATGACCTGCCAGGCCTGGGGGCCCTGGATCTGGAAGCGGTAGTAACGACGCGAGACCGGATGTCCGTAGGGGCGGGAGGGTGAACGCCGGTCGACGGTCACCTCGAGGTTCGCGTAGCCGCCGGTCTCGCCGTGGTACATCAGCCAGTTCGAGGCCGGGGCCCGGCCGACGTAGACGTACTCGTCCTCGGCCTCGCGGAACAGGATCCCGTCGCCGAGGACGTGGCCCGAGGCGGTGGTCGGCACGTACTGCTTCGCCCGGTCGACAGGGAAGTTCGCGACCGAGTTGATCGCGGTGTCGCTGATCAGGCGGATCGCGTCCGAGCCCCTCAGGAACACGTTGTCCATGTGATGGGACTGGTCGTAGAGCACCGCGGTGTCGCGCCAGGCCCGCTGCTCCTTGATCCAGCTGCTGAAGTCGGCGGGCACGACCGGGTAGATGTACGACCCGATCTGAGAGTTGCGCAGAAGTTCGACGGGGTTGGTCTCGTCGATCAGCTGCTGGAGGTTGTCGGCCATGGAAGCCCTCTCTTGTTCTTTCGTGGTGGTCGGGGTCAGGGGCGGTCGGTGAAGACGACGGTCTGATTGCCGTTGCGGATCACCCGGTCCTCGGCGTGCCACTGCACCGCGCGGGAGAGCACGGCGCGTTCGACATAGGCGCCGCGGGCCTGCAGGCCGGCCGCGCTCATCGAGTGGTCCACGCGCGCGACGTCCTGCTCGATGATCGGGCCCTCGTCGAGGACCTTGGTGACGTAGTGGCTGGTCGCGCCGATGAGCTTCACGCCGCGCTCCTTGGCCTTGCGGTAGGGGGCCGCGCCGATGAACGCCGGCAGGAAGGAGTGGTGGATGTTGATGACCGGCACGTCGACCTCGTCCAGGAAGTCCTCGGAGATGATCTGCATGTACCGCGCCAGCACGAGGAAGTCCACGTTCCCCTTCACGAGCTCCAGGATCCTGGCCTCCGCCTCGGACTTGTCCGGTCCCTGCGAGGGCACGTGGAAGAACGGGATGCCGAAGGCACGGACGTCCTCTGCGACGTTCGTGTGATTGCTGATGACCATCGGGATCGTGACCGGCAGCTCGCCGCGCCGGTGCCGCCAGAGGAGCTCGAGCAGGCAGTGGTCGCTCGTGGAGGCGAGCACGGCCATCCGCTTCGGCACGGACCGGTCGGTGAGGCGCCAGGTCAGGCCGAGCGGTCCGAGCGTGGCGGCGAGGTCGGCCTCGAGATCGGGGATCGCCGCGGACAAGTCGTCCCGGTGGAAGACCACGCGCTGGAAGAACTCCCCGCCCTGCGGATCGTCGGTGTACTGATCGAGCGACACGATGTTGCCGCGGTTGCGGGTGATCAGCGCGCTGACCGCCGAGACGATCCCCGGCTGATCCGGGCCGTGCACGATCAGGCAGGCGTCGTCGCGCAGCCCCTCGACGTGGATGGTCATCCCGGCCTCCTCAGACGCGGGCGGCGACGAAGTCGCGCGCCCACGCCGACGTGGCGAGCAGGCCGCCGAACGTGTAGAAGTGCAGCTTGACGGCGCCGGTCTCCGGGTCGGCGGCGAGCAGCGCGGACAGATCGGAGACGAACGCATCCGGTCCCGCCGTCCCCATGAGGTTCGTGAGGGAGAAGCCGTACTTCTTCACGATCATCGCGTTCGCCCCGATGCCGAAGCGGCGGGCGAATCCGAGGAGGCGCTTGACCCCGGCGGGTCCCGGCGTTCCCACCCTGATCTCGGAGGCGATACCGCGTGCGCGCACCTGGTCGATCCAGGCCAGGACCGGATCCGTGTCGAAGGCGAACTGGCTGAGGATCACGGCGTCCAGCCCCTGCTCCGCGAGCACCGCCGACTTGTTCTCGAGGTGGCGCCACAGCTCGTCATCGGCGATGTCGGGGTGCCCCTCGGGATAGCCGGCGATCGAGACCTCGCGCACGCCGTAGTCGAGCAGGAGGCCGGTGTAGATGACGTCGAAGGCGGAGGCGTAGGGCCCGTCCGGCGTGGCGGGATCCCCTCCGACGATGAACACGTGCTCGGTGGCGCCCACGTCCTGCAGCCGGGTGAGGAACTCCTCGAGCTGCGCGCGCGACCGCAGACGGCGGGCGGAGATGTGCGGGACCGGCACGAAGCCCAGATCCCGGACCGCCTGGGCGGCGGCCACGCGCATCTCGAGATCCTCGTTGCCGAGGAACGTGACGTTGATCTTCGTCCCGGCGGGGATCGTGTCGCGGGCCTCCTCCAGTCCAGGGACGTCCTTCCCGGTCATCTCGAGCGAGAAGTCGTCGACGAGTGCGCGCGCCGCGATCGGGTTCGCGACGGGTGTGGTGCGTGACACGGATCGGCATCCTTTCGGCGGGTCCGCACGCGGCACTGCGGGCGGAGCGTTCCGGCCCTGCTCGACGATGAGCCGGCCTGCGGTCAGAATACCTATGGCAATAGGTAATGACAAGAGGTAAATTCAGAACACTCTGACCCCTACCTTCCGAGTCGTCCCCGTCAGCGCACGCCAGTGGGTCCGCTCGCGGGGACGACGCTGAACCCACTTCGCGTCGTCCCTGTCAGTGCACGCCAGGGGGTCCGCTGGCGGGGACGACTCGGAGGTGGGGGCGACGGAGTGGCCGGGCGGGGCGCCCTGTCCGGCGGCGCGATCGACATCCCCGGCATCGTCCGCGATGCGCTCGACGCGGGCTATCAGGGCCGCTGGGGCGTTGAGGCATTCTCGCGGTCGGTCCTCGCCCCGGAAGGCGCCACGGGGCTCTCCATCTGGCGCGACGTCTACGACGACGGCACGGAGCTCGCGCGGGACGCGATGCGGGTGATCCGGGCAGGCTGGGCGACCAGCACGGTCGGCCGGCGGGCGAGCCGAATGTTGCGGATCACGTCGGCCTGACGCCGCAGGGCGAGGATCCGCTCAGCGCCACACGTCGGCGGCGATGTCCACGACGGAGCGGATCTTCGCCCACTGCTCGTCCTCGGTGAGCACGTTGCCCTCCTCGGTCGAGGCGAAGCCGCACTGCGGGCTCAGCGCGAGCTGCTCGAGCGGCGCGAACGCGGCGGCCTCGTCGATGCGGCGCTTGACGGCGGCGGGATCCTCCGGTTCGCCGCTCTTCGACGTCACCAGCCCCAGCACCACGGCCTTGTCGCCCTGCGGCAGGTACCGCAGCGGCTCGAACCCGCCGGCGCGGTCGCTGTCGTACTCGAGGAAGTAGCCGTCGTAGTCGACGACGTCCAGGAGCTGCTCGGCGACGGGTTCGTAACCTCCCGAGGAGATCCACGTGGAGCGGAAGTTGCCGCGGCACACGTGGGTGGTGACGACGAGGTCGTCCGGCTTGCCCGCGAGCACGCGGTTGAGGACGTCGGCGTACCGCTCGGCGATGCCGTCGGTCACGATGCCGCGCTCGCGGGCCTTGGCCAGCTCGGTCTCGGAGCACAGATACGCCCAGGCCGTGTCGTCGAGCTGGAGATAGCGGGCGCCGGCGTCGTAGAAGGCGGCCAGGGCGTCGCGATAGGCCTGCACGAGGTCGTCCACGATCGCGTCCCTGCCGTCGTACTCCTTCGCGATGATGTGGTCGGGCTCGAGGCGGAAATCGAGCACGGTCGGCGCCGGGATCGTGAACTTCGGGACGGCTCCCGTCGAGCCGCCGACGGCCTCCTGCAGTGCGGAATAGTGCGCGAGGAAGGGGTGGGCGGGATCGAAGCGGATCGGGCCGGAGATCTCGACGCCGCGCGGCTTGGTCTGCACTCCGCGGAACTGGATCCCATGGTCCAGCTCGACGATGTCGACGCCCTCGAGGAAGTCGAAGAAGTCGAAGTGCCACCAGGAACGGCGGAACTCCCCGTCCGTCGCGGGGAGCAGGCCGGCATCCGCCTGCTTCGTCACGAGGTCCGCGACGGCGGCGTCCTCGGCGGCCCTCAGCCCGGCGGCGTCGAGCCGGCCGTCCGCGTGGCTCTGCCGGGCGGCCTTCAAGGCCGCGGGACGGAGGAAGCTGCCGACGATGTCCGCACGGAAGGGGCGAGTGCTCATCGCTCGATGATAGGGGCGGGAGGCCGCGTATGACAGGATCCCTGACACATGACGACATCCGGCGCGATCGGCGGCGGGATCCGGTCGTCGACGGCCCGGGCGCGGAGCGTCCCATCCGATCGGCGGAGCACTCCGAACAGAGGGTGAGCGGCATCGGGCCGCACTCGAGGAGGAGAAATGCGCTCGTCACCCAACCGTCTGATCGGCGTCGTCTTCGGCGCCGTGTACATCGTCGTCGGCGCGCTCGGCTTCGCCGTCACCGGAGGAGTGTCCTTCTTGGCCACCCAGGGCGGAATGCTGCTCGGCATCTTCATGGTCAATCCGCTGCACAACGTCGCGCACCTGCTCATCGGCGCAGCGCTGCTCGTGGCGGGCCTCGTCTCCACCCGGGCGGCGAAGGGCGCCAACACCGTCGTGGGCGCGGCCTACCTGCTGCTCGGCATCGTCGGGTTCTTCCTGGTCGGGACGGCGGCGAACATCCTCGCCCTGAACACGTTCGATCACTTCCTGCACCTCGCGAGCGCGCTGCTGCTGCTCGCGGTCGGGATCGGGGTCGAGCGCGACACGCCGCGCAGGGCGATGGCCTGAGGTCGTCGTGCTGCGCAGCTGGCCCGCGCTCCTCGCCTGGGGCGCGGGCCTGATCCACCTCGCGATCGGCGCCTCTGTCACCGGTGCCGGCGGGACCGCGGTCGTGCTGCTGGCGCCCATGCTGATCCTCGGCGTCGCGGAGCTCGGCTGGGGCATCGCGGTCCTCCGCGCGGGGCGCATCAGGCGGGGGAGAGGCGCAGCGGTCGGCGCGATCATCGCGGTGGTCCTGGGGGCGGTGGCTCTCCTCGGCGGAGCGCCGGTCATCGCGATCGCTGCCGCCACCGTGCTCGTCGTCGCATCGGGAGCGATGGCGGCACGGTCGGGGGCGGAGGGGGACGCCGGGGCCGATGGCGGGGAGGCCACGGTCCGGGGGCCCCGTACGAGGGCGGCGGGCACGGTCCTGGGGGCCGTGCTCGTCGCCGCGCTCGTCACGCCGGGCCTGGCGCAGACGGACGCCGGGGCGAACGGGGGCGTGCACGATCACGGCGGAGGCGCCGACCTGCCGCTCGTGGATCCGCACGCGCACCATTGACCGGCGGATCGGCCGGGGAAAGACGATGAGGCCCCCGCCGGAGCGGGGGCCTCATCGCGATCCGGCGTCGGATCAGAAGACGTTGGACTCGAGCCAGGCGAGCGGATCGATCGCGCTGTCGTTGATGTGCACCTCGAAGTGCAGGCAGGAACCGACCGTCCAGCCGGTGTCGCCGACACGGCCGATGAACTGACCGGCCGTGACGCACTCACCGGCCTGGACCGCGCGGCTGCCGTAAGTCATGTGCCCGTAGAGGGTCGAGACGGCGTTGCTGCCGCTCAGCGCGGGGTGGGCGATCTCGACCGTGACGCCGTAGCCCTGGTAGCTCTCCGAGGAGAGCGTGACGCAGCCGTCCGCGGCCGCGTAGATGGGGGTGCCGATGGGTGCGGCGAAGTCCTGTCCCATGTGGCTGCGGCCCGTGCGCGCCGCGCCGAAGCCGTCGGTCAGCGTGTAGGAACCCGCCGCCATCGGATAGATGACCTGGCCGGGCTTGGCGATCGAGGCCACGCCGGAGCGCTCGGCGGCGGCCGTCGCGGCCTGCATCGCACTGAGCTCGGACGGCGTGGTGGCGGTGAACGTGCCGTGCACCTGGACGTCGGGGAGCACGCCGTTGGCGGCCGTGAACGACTGGGCGCGGATGTCCGCGGCTGCGCTGGTCGCGGGCTTGGCGTCGCTCGCGCGGACCATTCCGAGGGCGGGGAGCGCCGTGCCGACCACGAGTGCGGAGATCGCGAGCGCGGCGCCCGTGCTGCGGCTGAGGTTCTTGGCACCGCGGCGGCGGCGCTTGCCGGCCGGGACGACATGCGCCGGCAGCTGCTCGGGGGCTGCGGAGCGGGTCGTGGGCTGGGGGGCACGAGGAGGCGCGGGGAGGTGCGCCTGAGGCGTCGTGGGGGAGAACCGCGGGGAGGCTGCGGGCTCGGCGGGGGTCCGGGAGAAGGCGGAGGCGCCGGCGGTTTGCGCGGGGGCGGACGACTGTGCGGCGACCTGTTCCCTCATCTCGCGTCGCGAACGGGGCGCGGGGGTGCCGGCGGTCGCAGACGGGGACTCTGGCGTGCGGGCAGGGGTGTGCGCGGTTTCGGGGGCTCGCGAACTGATGATGTGCTCCTCGGGCAGCGGAGAGGGTGTGACGTCTCCGCCATCGGGGGAACGGAGTGGTGTTACAACTCCGTAATAATACGGATCGTTCCTGAGAGTTCCATACATTGGCCGCAAAACGCGGTCCCGGCGTGGCGCGATCCGCGGGTCCTCAGCGGTCGCCCCCGCGGTTGGTGATCGTCTGCACGAGCGCCAGATACTCCTTCGGTGTGGCCTCGGGGAGGTAGGCGCTGCCGATGGCCATGCCGATCCTCGCGAGCTGCGCCGGATCCGCGTAGGCCATGTAGATCGTCTCGTAGCGGGGGTTGAACTTGCTCTTGAACCGGAACAGCGAGGTGAATCCGTACGCCGGCTCCAGCATCTCCCCGAGCCAGCCGAGCAGACGGTCCATGACGCCCGGCTCCGCGGGCTCCTCGCCGGGCTTGGTCGCGAGCGGGGCGCCGGAGAGGCTCAGGACCTGGACGCCCTGCTCCTTCATGTGCAGGGCGGCCGAGGCGATGATGAACTCCATGATGCCGGGCATGGATCCGTCGCTGCGGCGCATGAAGTCGATGGTCCAGCCGGTGATCCTGCCGTCCGTCCAGGTCGGCAGCCAGCTGGTCGTCGCCTCGATCCCGCCGTCCTTGTTGATCGCGAGGAAGATGCCGACGTCGGAATCCTTGAGCTCCTCCATGCCGCCGAGCGTGAAGCCCATCTCCGGCAGCTTCTTGTGCGCCACCCACTCCTCGCTGACCGCGGTGATCTCCCTCGAGTAGCGAGTCGGCAGGTCGTGCCACGTCGACCACAGCGTGGTGATGCCCTCGCGCTCGCCGCGGTTCAGGGGCTGGCGCACCTTCTGCCACGCCTTGCCCGCGAGTTCGAACCCGGCCAGATCGATCACGGTCTCCTCGCCCACGGACATGTGTTGCCATCCGAAGGACTGGAAGACCGGCAGGAAGCGCTCGTGGAAGCTGTAGAAGCACGCCGACCAGCCCTGCGACTCGCAGTACGCGATGAACGCCTCGACGGTCTCCCGCTCCCTGCCCTCGGCGCAGACCGGATCCGACATCGTCAGGGCGACCTTGCGGATGACACGGTAGGCGACGGCTCCCTCGCCGTCGTCGGTGAACCAGTAGCTGTTGCCGGCCCAGGTGCCCATGAACCCGAGGGTTCCGCCGCCGCCTTCGCGCAGCAGCGCGCGGAACCGCGCCTCCTCGATCACGTGCCGGTCCACCTGCGTGGCCCGGAACAGCCGCACGGTCGCGACGATGAAGACGATCCAGAAGGGCACGCCGATCCACTGGTAGACGAAGAGCGCGGCGCCGTCGACCGGGATCCCCGCATCGGCGATGGCGGGCAGCAACCCGCTCGAGACGAACGGGCGCACCAGGTCCCCGAGCAGTTCGCCGATCGACGGCTGGCCGTCCAGATAGTTGTCGCCGTCGATCAGCCCGATCACGAGATAGGCGCCGGCGAACACCACGAAGGCCCCGACGACGGTGATCGTGAAGCGCCGCACGGCGGCCCGCGGCGCGACCACCCGGAAGTGGCGCCGGGTGAACAGCAGGAGGGCGATCACGCCGATCGGCACGAGCACGGCCAGGACCATCGCGATGCCGTCCTCGATCAGCAGGGCGCCGCGGCTCCTGTCGTCGAGAAGATCGTTGATGCCGACCGACGTGCCGGTCAGCAGGGCGATCACGGCGTTGACGACGAGCGCCATGATCCAGGCCGCACGGCGGCCGGTGCGAAGCCCCCAGGCGGCGAGAAGCGTGAGCAGCAGCGGCACGAGGCTCACCAGGAACGGTCCGGGACCGGAGTTCAGGATCGCGTCGGCCTGGCGCACGCAGTCGGCGGTGAAGTCCTGCACGCAGGACGCGGGCATCGGCGCCGCCTCGATCGGCGAGAAGCCCGAGACGACGAGCCCGAGCGGTGCGTACCAGGCGCCGGAGATGAGCACGATGAACGGGCCGAGCCCGGTCGCGGCCACGATCGCCGCGACCAGCGTGCGCACCTCGCGGTGCGAGCTGCGGTGCCACGTCGCCCGCACCGTGCCCCGCGCCAGCAGGAGGCCGAGCAGCAGGCCCAGCACACCCGAGAGCAGGCGGAACACGCTGTCGCTGTCCGCGGCGTACAGCGCGAACATCACCAGCAGGGTGAAGCCGACGACGCGGATCCGGCGCTGCCACAGCGCCGGGGCGAAGGCGCTCGCGGCCATCAGCATGCCGACCGTGCCGATCGTGGGATCCGCGACGGCGTCGTAGCTCGCGAGCAGGCCCCATTGCGAACCCCAGGAGACCATCAGCCCCTGCGCGCTCAGCCCGATCACCATCGCGACGATCCCGGTCAGGAAGAAGGTCCACGCGGCGCGGACGCCGCCGAGCTTGCGCTCCGCGTAGGCGCCGGCCGTGAGGATCAGGGCGATCGCCAGCACTCCGCCGATCACCGAGTCCCCGAACAGCAGCGCGGTGAGCGGCGTCCACCAGTCGCCGTCCTCGATCGTCGTGCTCACCGAGGCGGCGAACTCCTGCGGGAAGCGCCCGAGGAACGTGCCGGTGACGAACCCCGCGGCCAGCACGACCACGGCGAGCATCGCACTGAACGGATTGCGGAGCAGATAGGTCCCGACCGCGCGGATCCAGCGCGGCGTGTCACGCGGCGTCGGCGCCGGGGGGACGATGCCGGCAGGGGCGTTGTCGGAGGCGGTCATGCGCTGCTCTCTCTGCGATGAGCGCACGGTTCGCTCCGGATCCGTGCGGTGGTGCGGCACCACTCCTTCAGAGTGGCGAACGTCAGCGGCGTTGTACAGACGCCATGCCCGACGGGGGGCTCTCCGTCCTGTGCGGATCCGTGCCTTCCTGAGCCCGCGGACGTACCCTGGAAGGGAGAGATGCGCCATCTCCCGATGGGAGGATCAGCATGGGCCAGGAAGAGCGCCCGCAGGACGTCGGCGATCCGCGCGACGGCCTCGAAGGCACGTACACCGAGATCGACGGGGAGCCCCAGCCCGAGCGCACCGTGCACGGGCAGTACACGCGCACCGAGCGCGGCGCTCCCGACCCCGAGGACGAAGGCGCCTACGCCGACGCCGAGCACGGCGGCGGTGCGGAGCCCTCGCCGCATTCCGCGCACGATCGGCACGGCAAGTACACGCGGCACGATCAGTGAGCCGCGGGCCGGGTCAGCGCGGCGCGGCGACGCCCGCACCGTCCCGGCGCTCGAACACGAGCTGCGTCTCCGTGGCGCGGACCACGTCGTGCACGGTGATGCGCTCGAGCACGATGTCGCGGAGAGCCGCAGCGTCGGCGACCGCGACATGCACGAGGAAGTCGTCGGCGCCCGCGATGTGGAACACCTGCAGCACGCCCTCCGTCGCCTCGAGCGCGTCGAACAGCGCCTCCACGCCGGTCTTGCTGTGGTTGCCGAGCCGCACCCGGATCACGGCCTGCACCGGGCGGCCGAGCGCGGCGGGATCGAGCTGCAGCCGCAGTCCCTGGATCACCCCGCGCGAGCGCAGCGAGCGGAGCCGGAAGGCGCACGTGGAGGCGGGGATCCCGAGCGCGGCGGCCAGCTGCTTGATCGGAACATCGGGCTGCGCGGAGAGCGCGGTCAGGATGCGCAGGTCGAGGGCGTCGACCCCTGGCTGTTCTGCGATCAAGATGCGCTCCTCACGACGTCCGGATGTTGCGCGTGGAACAAGTCTTGCATCGGATCCGGATCCCTGCAGCAATGGATCTGGCGGTCGGCTGTGCACAGACGGATCCTGAAAGCATGATCGACGACGATTCCCTGCGTGACGCGCCCTTGCGACCCGAGACCGTGGCGGTGCACGCCGGCCGGGCCGACCTCGCCGCCCTCGGCGTGCACGCCGCGCCGATCGACCTCTCCTCGACCAACCCGCTGCCCGACATCGTGCACGGCGGCGACTCCTACGAGTCGATGGCGACCGGCGGGCACCCCCTGCCCGACGGCGGCAACGTGTACGCCCGGCTGTGGAACCCGACGGTCGCCCGGTTCGAGGAGGGCCTCGCCGAGCTCGAGCACGCCGAGGCCGCGGTCGCGTTCTCGAGCGGCATGGCGGCGATGACGGCGGCGATCCTGTCGCACACGACGGCGATGGGCAAGCGCCACATCCTGGCGGTGCGTCCGCTCTACGGAGGCACGGATCACCTGCTCGACTCGGGGCTGCTGGGCGCCGAGGCGACCTTCTGCGCGGAGGACGAGGTGCGCGCGCACCTGCGCCCCGACACCGGCCTCGTGGTCGTCGAGACTCCGGGCAACCCCACGCTGGACATGGTCGACATCGCTGCGGTCGTCGCGCAGGCGGGGGAGGTGCCGGTGCTCGTGGACAACACGTTCGCCACGCCACTGCTGCAGAATCCGCTGGACCTGGGCGCGCGGATGTCGCTGCACAGCGCGACCAAGTACATCGGCGGACACGGCGACGTGATCGCCGGCGTCATCGCGTGCTCCGAGGAGACCGCGCAGGCGCTGCGGCGCGTGCGCGCGATCACGGGCGCGCTGCTGCACCCGCTCGGCGCCTACCTGCTGCACCGCGGCCTCGCGACGCTCCCGGTGCGCATGGAACGGCAGCAGCGCTCGGCGGAGCGCGTCGTCGCGTGGCTCGCGGAGCATCCGGCCGTGGCCGAGGTGTTCTACCCGGGGATCGGTGACGAGCGCGGCCTCATCCCGCGGCAGATGCGCGGCGGCGGGGCGATGATCGCCCTGCGCTTGCGGGACGGCTACGCGGCCGCCGAGGCCCTGACCGGATCCGTGCGGCTGTTCACGCACGCGGTGTCGCTCGGCGGCGTCGACTCCCTCGTGCAGCATCCCGCGGCCCTCACCCACCGGCCGGTCGCGGCGGAGGCCCGACCCGGCGCCGACATCGTGCGGCTCTCGATCGGTCTGGAGGATCCGGAGGACCTGATCGGCGACCTCGCGCAGGCTCTCGCGCGGATCGGCGTCGCCGTGCGCTGAGAGAGACGCGCGGGGGGCGCGCGGGAACGGGAATGTCCGTGGTCACCGGCAGACTTGTGCGGTGACCGGAATGAGAACCTTCTGGGCCGCGCTCCCCACGACGGGGCGCTGGCTGCTGTCCACCGTCGCCATCCAGACGCTCGGACGCGGCCTGACCCTGCCCTTCACGATCATCTACCTCCACGAGGTCCGCGGCTTCGACCTGGGCGTCTCCGGTGCGCTGATGAGCGTCATCGCCATCACCGGCCTCGTCGTGACGGGGCCCGGCGGCACGCTGATCGACCGCTATGGCGCGCGGCGCGTGCTGCTGGCCGGCCTCTCGGCGATGATCGCGGGCTGCACGCTCCTCGCCTTCGCCACCTCGCCCGCGGTCGCCGCCATCGCCCTCGTGCTGATCGGCGTGAACTTCGGGGTCTCCTGGCCGGGCTTCAACGCGCTGATCGCCACGATCGTCGCGGGGGAGGTGCGCCAGCAGTACTTCGGCGTGAACTTCGCCCTGGTGAACCTCGGCATCGGCGTGGGCGGGATCATCGGCGGTTTCTTCATCGACGTGCACCGGCCGGAGACCTTCACTGCGATCTTCCTCATCGACGCGGCGAGCTCGCTCATCCCGATGGCGCTGCTGCTCGGCCCCCTGCGGCATGTGCGCACTCACGCGGATCCCTCCGCGGAGCACGAGACCGAGGCGGAGGGATACCGGCAGATCCTGCGCAGACCGGCCGTCCTGTGGCTGACCCTGCTCACGTTCCTCGCGGTGTTCATCGGCTACGGGCAGATGGAGGGAGGCTTCCCGGCGTTCGCCCGGCAGGTGTCGGGGGTCTCGACTCAGGTGATCGGGTTCGCCTTCGCGGTGAACACTGCCGTCATCGTGCTGCTCCAGTTCGCCGTCCTGAAGCTCATCGCCGGGCGCCGCCGCACCAGGGTGATGCAGGTGATGACGCTCATCTGGGGACTCTCCTGGGTGCTCCTCGGGCTCACCGGCCTGCTGCCGGAATCGATCGCGGCAGCGATCGGCGTCCTGCTGTTCATGGGGGTCTTCGCCTTCGGGGAGACCATGCTGCAGCCCACGGTCCCCGCGATCTGCAACGATCTGGCCTCCGACCGCAGTCGCGGGCGGTACAACGCGATCAACGCGGCCGCGTTCCAGGGCGGGGCGATCGCCGGACCGATCGCGGCCGGACTGCTGCTCGGCGAGGGGCGCCAGGTGTGGTTCATCGTCGCCATGGTGGCGGGCTCCGTGCTGATCTGCGTGCTCGCGATCGCGCTCGAACGGAGGCTGCCGGCGGCGGCCAACGGAGTGGCGACCCCGGTCGCTGCCGAGGCCGCCGGCAGCTGAGCAGACCTCTCAAAGCGCATCCACAGACGCTGCAAAGAAAACGTTGCGCGGCTGCGCCGGTGCCCCCAGGATGGGGGAAGTGCGTTTCGTACGGATCGGTAACGATTCCATCGCTGACGTGCGGAGCGGTCGGCGACACAGGCGAGGACGATGACGTTTGCGGTGAGGCGGGCGCGGCAGCAGGCCGCGCGACTCCTGCTCGTCCTGCTCGCCGCAGGACTCGTCGTGCTCGGCGTCGGCGGGATCGACGCCCTGTCCGGGCGACTCGTGGACGACGGCGTGCGGCAGCTGGCGGAGCGTGCCGAGTCCGCGACGCGCGCCGCGACCGTGACCGCGCTGAGCACGGCGGATCCCGACGTGCAGGACCGTGCCGTCCGCGCGGCGATCGACAAGGCCTTCGCGGGAGCCCCGGTCTCGGTGAGCCGCATGGCCGTGAGCCAGATCTCCCTGGGCAACCCCGACGCGGTGCAGGCGATCGGCGGAGACGGCATCCCCGAACGCGGTGATCTCGTGGACGGCGCCTGGCCGGCAAGGCAGGGCGAGGCCGCCGTGCTGACGGCCGCGGCGGAGAAGCGCGGCTGGCGGATCGGCGATCGCATCAGGCTCGGCGCGGATGCGTCGGGTGGGGACGTCGAGGTCTCGGTGGTCGGGACCTGGCGGGCGAAGGATCCCGCCGCACCGGCCTGGGCGGGCGATTCTGCGGTGGCATCCGGCGACTCCGACGGCGCCGCAGGGCCCGTGCTGATCACCGGCGGGGACATGGCGAGGCTGTGGACCACGCCGACGGTGACCTGGACCATCGCGCCGGCCGCGCTGACGGCCGACAGCCTCGACGCGTATCGCGCCGGGGTGGCGCGACTGCCGCAGCTCCCCGGCCTGGTCGATCCCGACAGCAGCTCCAGCACCGCGGTCGGCGGTGCGCTCGGCGAGCTGCTGGAGCGGCAGACGCGCGCCGTCGGCGTAGCGAGCGGCATGATGGCGGTGCCCACGGCGATCATCGTCGCCCTGGGAGCGATCGCGATCGCCGTGATCCTCACCTCCGTGGCAGGGGCGCGCCGGGAGGAGCTGCGCCTGACCCGCGCGAGAGGCGCCGCGGTGACCGACATCGCCGCCGGCGCCGCGGGAGAGGCCGCGGTGGCAACCGGCGCGGGCGCCGTCTTCGCCCTGGCCATGATGCTCCCTCTCGCCGTCCCGGGCCTGGCGACGATCGCGGCCGCGGGGCTCACCGTGCTCATCGCGGCCGGTGCTGCCGCCCTCACGGCGGCACGCGCGTCCGCCCCGACGACGGCCGCCCGCTCGGATGCCGGCCGGGGCATCGTCACGGCGCTGCTGGCGCCGGCGCTGATCGTCGCCGCCCTGGCGGCGTTCGCACTCTGGCAGCTTTTCGTGCAGGGCGGCGTGATCTCGGCGGGCGGCGCGGCGGACCCCGTGGCCTCCGCCGCCGGCGCCGCGGCGCTTCTCGCCCTCGGGCTCCTCGTGCCGGTGATCGCCGTGCTGGTGGCGGCGGTCGCCGAGCGTGCGGCGCGCCGCACGCGGGGGATCATGCCGGTGCTGCCGCTGCGTCAGATCGCACGCCGCGCCGGAAGCACAGCCGTGGCGATCCTGTGTCTGGCGCTGGCCGCGGGGTCCGCGACCATGGCGCTGGGCGCGGTCCCGCTCTCCGCCGCCGTCGACCGCGCCCAGGTGCGCGCCGCGCTCGGGCTCGACGTGCGGCTGTCGGTCGCGGCTCACGGCGCCGTGCCGCTCGCTGCGAGGGAGGCCCTGGAGCTGCCGACGGTCACGGGTGCCGCGGAGGTCCTGAGCCGAGACGCCGAGGTCGGCTCGGACACCGTGGCGTTCCTCGCGGCCGATCCCTCCGCCGCGGCGATCCCCGCCCCGGACAGGTCGGCGATCGCCGGGAGGTCCGGGGCGACTCTCCCCGTGGCGATCACCACGGCACTCGCGCAGCGGATCGGCGCCGCGGTCGGCACGCCTTTCGCGATCACTCTGCGCCCCGAGAGCACGCGTCTGCAGGCGAAGGTCGTCGCGATCGTCCCGACGATCGCCGGAATCGGATCCGGACCGGGGATCCTCGCCGATCGCACGGCCGTCGCGGCCGGGACGGAGGGGCTGCCCGCGAATGAGCTGTGGCTCGCGACCACGGACCCTTCGGCCGTCGCGGCGGAGCTCCGTACCAGGGCGAACACTCCGACGCGGATCCTCACTCCCGCCGCGGTCAGCTCCGCCCCGATCACCGGGACGGCCACGACCCTGCTGTCCGTCGGCTCCGCGGCCGCGGCGCTTCTGGGTCTGCTCGGCTTCCTCGCCGCCATCGCGGCGGACCGCTCCCGCCGGAGCGAGGAGCGCACCGCGCTGCGGGCTCTCGGGCTCGGCGCCCGCCGCCAGCGCTCCGCCAGGCTGGGCGAGGTGACGGGGGTCGCGCTCTTCGGCCTCCTCGGCGGTGCGGCCGCGGGATTCGCCGTGGTGGCCGTCGTCCTGCCCGTGATGTGGGGGAGCGGATCATGACGCGCCATCCCGGGGTGCCCGCCGTGCTGCTGCGCACCGCGCTCACGGCACCGCTGCTGTCCGCGTTCCTCGTGCTCGCGATCGCGGCCCTGACTCTCGCGGGCGGGCTCGTCCCGCCGCTCATCGACGCGGCGCGCACCGCCACCGTGCAGCATCAGATCCGCGACATCCCCGACATCGGGCGGCCGCTCACCGCCGCGCAGCCGTGGATCGCGGGAATGCAGCGCGGAGGTCCCGGGAAGAAGGACGTCTGGTCGGAGCCTCTCGCGGTGCTGCGGGCGGAGCGGGATCGCCAGCCCGAACCTCTGCGGGGCGCGCTGGGCGTGCCGCGCGTTCTCGGGGACTTCGGCGGGATCGACCTGCAGGGCGATCGGAAGACACCGCGCAATGTCGTGCGGCTGACCATGGATCCGGGCCTCGAGCAGCGCAGCCGCCTCGTGGCCGGCGCGTACCCCCGGGTCACGGACCCCGCCGAGGGCATCGAGATCGTGCTCAGCGAGAAGGCGGCCGCCGCGCTGGACTGGAAGATCGGAGAGGTGCGCGACCGGCAGGGGCTCCCTGTCACGCTCACCGGCCTGATCGCACCGCGCGGCGCCGACGACCTCGACTGGCAGATGCTGGTGGGCTCCCTCGCACCGACGGTGCAGTACACGCCGATGGGCGACACCATCCTGCAGACGGTGGGCTTCATGGCCCCGGACGAGGCGGGCGTCCTGGGCGACCTGCTCACGCAGTCGACGACCTACGCGTGGATCCCCCTCGACGTGAGCCGGATCTCCGCGGGCGACGCGGCGACGGTGAGCACCCAGTTGCGGCTGTTCACGGCGAACCCGGTGCACGTGGGCTCGAGCGGCGACTTCTTCGACAACGGACTGCAGTTCTCGTCCCCGATCGCCGACCTCCTGGACCGCGGTGTCACGCGAGGCAGCGCGCTCGTCGCGGTCGTCTCCGTCGCCGCCGTGGGCCCGCTCGCCGTGGCCGCGGTCGTGCTGGCGCTGGCGGGACGGCAATTGGCTCTGCGCCGGGGGAGGGCCGCGTTGCTCGCCCGCGCCAGGGGGGCGTCGCTGGTGCAGCTGTGTGTCGTGCTCGGAGGCGAGGGGCTGCTGCTCGGGCTCCTCGGCGCCGCGATCGGCCTCGCCGCGGGCGCGGCGCTCTCCCGGGGCGGGCCGGACGCGATGACGATGCTCGTGGCGGCCGTGCTCGTGCTCGTACCGGCCTGCACCGTCCCGTTCACCGTCGTGGCGGACCTGCGCCGGGCGGAGCGTCGAGACGGGGCAGCGCAGCGGCGGCGACCATGGATGCGCCTGCTGGGCGAGGCCGTCGTGGTGGTGCTGGCGATCGCCGTGGCGGTGATCCCGCAGAGCCGCGGCGAGGCGCTCCGGGTGGATCCGGTGCTGCTCGCGATGCCGGTGCTCATCGGGGCGGTCGGCACCGTGGTGGTCCTGAGGCTGCTGCCGCTCCTGTTGGAGGCGCTCCTGCGGGCGGCGCGCGCCCGCACCGGACTGATCGCGCTGCTGGGACCCGCCCGCGCGCTGCGCGATGCGGCCCTGCGCACCGCGCCGGCCCTCGCCGCGGTGATCGGCCTCGCGGTGGCCGTGTTCGCGGTCTCGTTCGCCGCCACCGTCTCGGACGGGATCGGCCGCACCGCGCGGGACGCCACCGGAGCCGACATCGCCGTCTCGATGCCCTACTTCGAGGACGCGCAGATCGCGGCGGCGAGGAAGATCCCCGGCGTGGAGGCGGTCGCGACGCTGGATGCGGACGAGATCGGCCAGGGCGCGTCGGCGGGAGTGAAGGACCGCGTCCGCATCTATGCGGTCGACCGGGACGCCTTCGCACGCGTGCAGCGCGGATTCGACGGCGCCCTGCCGCTGCCCGCGTCGCTCTCGGCCACCACGGGCTCGAGCATCCCCGTCGTCGCCTCGGAGCAGCTGCTCGCGCAGTTCGGCGACGGTCTCTCGGTGAACGGCCACCCCGTGCGGGTCGTCGCGCACACCGCGCAGCGCACGCCGTTCGGCAATCCGGAGAAGTGGGTGATCGTCGACCGTGCGAACATCGACCGGATCGGTGTCGCCTCGCCGCTGATCACGAAGCTCTTCGCCACGGTGTCGCCGGGGCACGATCCGAGCACCGTGGGGAAGGCGCTGACGGCCCGTCTCGGCGACGAGGCGACCGTGACGACCGCAGATCGGCTCATCGCGCAGACGGCCTCGGATCCCGCGTCGTCCGCCCTGCGCGTCGCCCTGATGGCGGCGGCCGCGATCGTCGCCGTCCTGCTCGCGGTCGCCGTCCTGCAGACGCTCCTGCTCGGATCCGTCGCGCGCGCCCGCCTGCTCGCGCTGCTGCGCGCGATCGGCTATCCGCGGCGCAGGGAGCTCCCGCTCGTGGGGTGGGAGGTGGGGCCGGCGCTCGTCGTGGCGCTGCCCGTGGGCGTCGCATCGGGCCTCGCGACGTCGTGGCTCGTGATCGGCGCGCTGGACCTGCGGGGATTCACCGGCGGAGAGGCGGCGCCCGCGCTGAGCCTGCCTCCGGGATGGCTCGTCGCGACCGTGCTGGGCTTCGCCGCGGTCACCGCGGTGGCGGTCCTGCTGGCGACCGCTGCGGCGATGCGGGTGCGCAGCGCTGAGGCGATCCGGGTCGCGGATGACGAGGGCGACGGATGACGGTCGACGAGAAGGATGGCCACGGCCACGAGGGACGAGGGATCATGACCGCAGCAGGAGGGATCGGACGATGACCGATGTCGACATCGCATGCGAGGGGCTGGTGCGGATCTTCACCGCCAAGGGCATCGAGGTGCAGGCGCTGCAGGGCCTCGACCTGCGCGTGCAGGCGGGCGAGATGGTCGCGCTCGTCGGCGCCTCGGGATCCGGGAAGTCGACGCTGCTCGGGATCCTCGCCGGACTCGATGGGCCGACCGCTGGGAGCGCCCGCGTCGCCGGGCACGATCTCGTGACGATGCGCGGCGCCGAACGCCTGCGCTACCGTCGGCGCAGCGTCGGCTTCGTCTGGCAGCAGTCCGGTCGGAATCTGCTTCCCTACCTCACCGCACGGGAGAACATCGCGCTGGCGCACGGAGTCGCCCGTGTGGTGCCGAGGGCGGAGCGCGCGAGCCGCGCTCAGGCGCTGCTCGACCTGCTCGATGTCGCCGACGTCGCCGAGCAGCGACCGGCGCAGCTGAGCGGCGGCGAGAAGCAGCGCGTCGCGATCGCGGTCGCGCTCGCGAACGAGCCGCGCGTGCTGCTCGCCGACGAGCCGACCGGCGAGCTGGATGAGCGCACGAGCGCCGATGTGCTCGCGGCGATGCAGGCCGTGAACACCGAGCACGGCGTCACGACCCTCATCGTCACGCACGATGCGGCGGTGTCCGAGCACGTCGACCGCACGGTGCGGATCCGCGACGGCCGCACCTCGACCGAGACGCTGCGCAGCACGCACACCGACGACGAGGGGCGGGAGGTGCGCATCGCGCAGGAGTTCGCGGTGCTCGACAGGGCCGGCCGCATGCAGCTGCCCGGGGAGTTCGTGAGCGCGCTCGACCTGCGCGACCGGGTGCGACTGTCGCTCGAGGCCGATCATGTGCGGGTCGCGCCGGGGGCGGCGACCGCGGCCGCAGCGACGGAGTCGCCGCCCGCCGATGCGTCGACGGCGGGGGAGGAGCAGTCATGACCGAGGTTCTGCGTGCAGAGGCCCTGACCCGTGTGTTCCCGGCGCCCGGCGGCGACGTGACCGCGGTCCGCGACGTCGATCTGACGGTGTCGGCGGGGGAGCTCGTCGTCATCACCGGCCGGTCGGGTTCCGGCAAGACCACGCTGCTGACGATGCTCGGCGGCCTGGACCGGCCGACCCGCGGGCGGGTGCTGCTGGACGAGCACGACATCAGCACAGGAGATGCCAGCCACCTGCTGGGGGAGCGGATCGCGTCGATCTTCCAGACCGCGGGACTGCTGCCGGTGCTCTCCGCCGCCGAGAACGTGGAGGTCCCGCTGCGCATACGGCGCACCGCGGTGGCGGAGCGGGAGCAACGGGTGGCTCGTGCGCTGGAGGCGGTCGGACTCGCCGATCACGCGCGGCAGCGCCCGACCGA
Organism: Microbacterium sp.; assembly: GCA_031277885.1. GTDB lineage: Bacteria > Actinomycetota > Actinomycetes > Actinomycetales > Microbacteriaceae > Microbacterium. Next base: position 21,078 of record JAITLM010000152.1, on the reverse strand, counting down.
GCTCTCCGGCGGACAGCAGCAGCGCGTCGGCATCGCCCGCGCGCTGGTCATGGATCCGGCGGTGCTGATCGCGGATGAGCCCACTGCGCAGCTGGACAGCGAGACCGGGGCGCAGATCATGGACCTCATCGCGGGTCTCGTGCACGAGCGGGGCACCGCCGCGGTCGTGGCGACGCACGATGCGGCCATGCTCACGCGCGCCGATCGAGTGCTCGACCTGCACGACGGTGTGCTGCACGAGCTCGGCCCCCGTGCGCTCGCGGCGAAGACGGGGCATCGCTGAGCTCTCGTCGTGGACGATTGCATGCATAGATTCTGTGCATAACACTTGTGCACAGAATCTATGCATGTCAGAGTGGGGGTATGGACACCCCGGAGCCCCCCGTCGGCATGAGCCTCGACGAGCGCGCGGTGCGCGTGCTCGCCCACCCGCTGCGCTCGCGCCTCCTCAGCCAGCTGCGGGTGCACGGCCCCGCGACCGCGACGCAGCTGGCCGCCGCGCTGAGCACGAACACGGGGGCGACGAGCTATCACCTGCGTGCCCTGGAGGAGGTCGACCTGGTCGCCGACACGGGCGAGGGCGCGGGCAAGAGGCGGATCTGGCGTGCGAGCACCGACTATCACTCCTGGACCAATTCCGCCTTCGCGGATGATGAGGACGCGCAGACCGCGCTGGGCTGGCTTCGTCGCGACTACGTGCGGCAGTTCGCCGCGCGGGCCGAGCGCTGGCTCGACGCGGAGGCCTCGTGGCCCGCCGCCTGGGTCGATCGGCTCGGTCTCGACGATGTGCTGCTCACCGTGACGCCGGATCAGCTCGCCGCCTTCCACGAGGAGGTCGACGCGCTGGCGGAGAAGTACCGGCGTCTGGGCGAGGGGGATCCTGCCGCGCGACGCGTCCACGTGGCCGTGCAGGTCACCCCGGTCGATCTCGAACCGCCGGCGGAGTCATGAGCGCTGAGACGGCGAGCACCGAGGCGGCGCTCGCGATCTCGGCGGCGCAGCGCCGCCTGCTCCTGCTCACGGCGATGCGCTGGCTGCCGGTCGGCGTGACCCTCGGGGTGACGGTGCTGCTTCCGCTCGAACGCGGGCTCTCCATCGCCGAGGTCGGCTCGATCCTCGCGATCCAGGGCTTCGTGGCACTCGCCCTGGAGCTGCCCACGGGAGCCCTCTCCGACACGCTCGGCCGCCGCCCGGTGCTCGCCGCTTCGGGAGTGCTCGCGGTCGCCGCGAGCGTGCTGTTCCTGCTCGCCGACTCCTATGCGCTCTTCGCTGTGTCGCTGCTCCTGCAGGGCGTCTTCCGCGTGCTGGACTCCGGCTCGCTCGAGGCGTGGTTCGTCGACGCCGTGCACGAGCACGACCCGCAGGCCGAGGTCGCGCGCCCCCTCGCGAGGGCCGGCACGGCGCTCGGCGTGGCGATCGCGGGCGGAGCGCTCCTCGGCGGCCTGCTGGTCGCGTGGCATCCCTTCTCCGCGCTGTCCGCACTCCTGCTGCCGCTGATCGTGGCGATCGGCCTCTACGTCGGCTACACGGTGCTCGTCGTCGTGCTGGTGCGGGACAGCCCTCAGGAGGGAACGGCACCCGCCCGTGCGCTCCCGACCATGCTGCACGCTGCGCGGCAGACCCCGCGGACGATCGTCGACGGCCTGCGCCGGGCGGCGAGTTCCCGGGTGCTCGCGGGCCTCGTGCTCGTCGAGGTGTTCTGGTCGGTCGCGATGATCGGCTTCGAGACGCTGACCCCGGTGCAGCTCGAGGGGATGCTCGGCGGCGAGGCCGCGGCCGCCGCGGTGTTCGGCCCCGCATCGGCCGCCGCGTGGGGGCTGTTCGCGGTCGGATCCCTGCTCGCGAGCAGGCTGAGCGGTGTGATCGGCGTGACCTGGACGGCGATCCTGAGCCGGATCCTGAACGGCGCCTTCGTGGTCGTCATGGGGCTGTCCTCGGGGGTCGTCGGCCTGCTCATCGGGTACGGGCTGACCTATCTCGCGCACGGCGCCGCCGGACCCATGCACTCCGCGTTGCTTCATCGCGAGGCGGATCGGTCCACGAGGGCGACCGTGCTCTCGCTCAATTCGATGGTCTCCGGAGGCGCGTACAGCATCGGGCTGCTCGTGCTCACCGCGTTCGCCGGGGCGACCTCGGCGGCGACCGCGACGATCGTCGCCGGGGCGTTCAGCATCCTGGGTGCGGCCTGCTATCTGCCGGCGCTGCGCCAGGAGCGTCGCCGGAAGACGGCGCTGCACATCGCATGACGGGTCGGCGCGGGGCGGTCACGGCCCGGGCCGACCTCGCGCTGTTACGGTGATCGCATGACACCTGGAAGCCCCGCCCAGGCGACCCGTGCCCCGTTGACCGCCGCGCAGGTGGCCGAGCGGATCTCACGCGGCGAGAGCAACACCATCGAGTCGCGCACGAGCCGCAGCTTCGGGGAGATCTTCCGAGCGAACGCCTTCACCCGCGTGAACGCGATCTACCTCGTGATGTTCCTGCTCATCCTGAGCACGGGGTACTTCATCGACGGGCTGTTCGGGCTGCTCATCATCGTGAACAGCGTCGTCGGCATGGTGCAGGAGGTGCGTGCCAAGCGCACCCTGGACCGGCTCGCTCTGCTCAGCAAGGCCCCCGCCCGCGTCGAGCGCGCCGAGGGCGTCGCCGAGGTCGACGTGGAGCAGCTCGTGCTCGACGACGTCGTCCTCATCGCCGCCGGCGATCAGATCCCGGTCGACGGCGAGGTTCTCGAGGCGACGGGCCTCGAGGTGGACGAGTCGCTGCTGACCGGGGAGTCCGAGCCGGTCCTCGCCGGGCCCGGATACGAGCTCAAGTCCGGCAGCTTCGTCGCCGCGGGATCCGCGAGCTTCCGCGCCACGGCCGTCGGCGAGCACGCGTACGCGGCCCGTCTCGCCAAGGAGGCCTCCGAGTTCCGCAAGCCGTCCTCGCAGCTGCGCGCGGGCATCGATCAGATCCTCAAGTACGTCACGTGGGCGCTGATCCCGGTCGGCGTGCTCACGATCGTCAACCAGATCTGGGGACGCGCGGAGGACTGGCGCAAGGCGGTGCAGGGCCTCGTCGCGGCGCTCGTGCCGATGGTGCCGGAGGGCCTGGTGCTCATGACGAGCGTCGCGATGGCCGTCGGCGTGATCCGCCTCGGCCGCCGGAACTGCCTCGTGCAGGACCTGCCGGCCATCGAGCAGCTCGCCCGTGTCGACGTGGTGTGCACGGACAAGACAGGGACGCTGACCGAGGACGGCATGCGGGTCGGCGCCGTGGAGCGTCTCGGCGTGGACGACGACCGCATCGAGGCGGCGCTCGCCGCGATCGGCCGCGCCGAGGGCAAGCCCAACGCCAGCATGGCGGCGATCCTCGAGCATGTCGGCGACGAGCCCGCCCTGGCGACGCAGACGTCGATCGCGTTCTCCTCGTCGCGCAAGTGGGCCGCGATGCAGACGGCGGACTCTGCGACCGGCGCCGTGGAGAGCTGGGTGCTCGGCGCCCCTGACGTGCTGCTCGCGGTCGGCGATGCCGCCCGCACCCGCTCCGATGCGCTCGCCTCCGAGGGGCTGCGCGTGCTCGCTCTCGCCCGCGGCGACGGAGCGCTGCCGGATCCCGAGGCGCCCGGCGACGGGCTCCCTGCAGGGCTCGTCGCGACGGCGCTCGTGATCCTGGACCAGCGCCTTCGTGCCGAGGCGCCCGGCGCGATCGCGTACTTCGCCGAGCAGGACGTCGACATCAAGGTCATCTCCGGCGACAACGCGGCCGCGGTCGGCGCGATCGCGGCCGAGGCCGGCGTCCCCCACGGGCGCAACGCCGTCGATGCGCGCAGCCTGGATCCGGACTCGGAGCGCTTCGGCGGCGAGGTGCGGGACCGCACCGCGTTCGGGCGGGTGACCCCGACCCAGAAGCGCGCGATGGTGCACGCGCTGCAGGAGGACGGGCGCGTCGTCGCGATGACGGGCGACGGCGTCAACGACGTGCTCGCGCTGAAGGACGCCGATGTCGGCGTGGCGATGGGATCCGGCTCTCCGGCGGCCCGCGCCGTGTCGCGCATCGTGCTGCTGGACAACTCCTTCGCCACGCTGCCGCACGTGGTCGCGGAGGGGCGCCGGGTGATCGGCAACATCGAGCGGGTCGCGACCCTGTTCCTCACCAAGACCCTGTACTCGATCCTGCTCGCGCTGCTGGTCGCGGTCACCGCCGTGCCGTTCCCGTTCCTGCCGCGCCACGTCACGCTCATCGCGTGGTTCACGATCGGGATCCCGGCGTTCTTCCTCGCCCTCGCCCCGAACACGGCCCGCGCCCAGGACGGCTTCGTGCGCCGGGTGCTCGATGCGGCCGTACCCGGGGGCATCGGTGCGGCGCTGGCCTCCTACGGCGCGTACCTGACCGCACGCGCGGTGTTCGGCGCAGATCACGCCCATCGCGTGCTGAACGCGTCGACCGGATTCCTCGCACTCGTGATCGTGGCGTTCTTCGTGCTGATCACGGTGGCCAGGCCCTTCCGGCCGTGGAAGGTCGGCCTCGTGGGAGCGATGATCGGCGGCATGCTCGTCGTGATCCTCACCCCGTTCGGATCCAAGGCGTTCGAAGTCGACCTGCACGATCCGCGCGCGGTGCTGATCGCGTGCGCGTTCGGCGCGGCCGGGATCGCGGTGCGCTTCGGCGCCCGCGCTGTCCTGCGTGCGATCTACGCCGCAGTCTCGCGCCGGCGCCAGCGCCGCACCCTCCTCCCGCGCCCCTGAGCCGGCCCCCCACTTTCGCCTCGTCCCCGCCAGCGGACGCCATAGGCGCCGCTGGTGGGGACGAGGCGAAGGTAGGGGGAGGGGCTACTGGGCTCGGGCGAGGGCGACGCGGCGAGCGGCGCGGACGCGGCGCACCTGGACGCGCTCCGCGAGGGCGGCGCCGATCGTGCCGGTCTGGCGGGCGAGATCCTGCGCCTGCCGCTCGACGAGCGCATGGAACACCCGGGCGACCACGAGGCTCAGCGGGATCCCGATCAGGCATGCGAGCCACCACTGCTCGGCGCCGAGCAGGTAGCAGAGCGAGGCGAGGATCGGTGCGTGCACGAGGTAGAGGCTGAACGACACGCGTCCCAGCCACTGCATCGGACGGGCATCGAGCACGCGATGCGCCCCCGGCCACACGAGCGCGAGGACGACGAGCAGCGCCGCGCCGGCGCCCGCGAGAGCCCAGAGCACATCGGCCGCGATCGTGCCCGCCGTGATCGGCCGCGCGAGCCAGCTCGCGATGAGCAGGGTCCCGGCGACGCCCGCGAGCCAGGGGAGCGCGCGGCGCACGCGCGGACGCTCCGCCCAGGCCTGCAGGTCCGCGAACCTCACCGCGAGCAGGGTGCCGAGCAGGAACACCGGCAGATAGGCGAGTGCGGACTCCCCGGTCGTGCGTCCCGCGAACATGAGGATCACCGCGAGCACGGCGGCAGGGATCGCGAAGCGGCGGATCCGCAGTGCGGCCCAGAGATAGAGCGGCAGCAGCAGGGAGAAGAACAGCTCCCAGCGCAACGACCACAGCACGTTGTCGATCGGATAGTTCGGCCGCAGGAGCGTCATCTGGGACAGCACGTCCCCGGCGGAAACGCTCGTGGCCTGCGCGTCCTGCATCCAGGAGTTCTCGGGCATGGTGGACGCGTCGCGCGGGATCAGCTGGACGAGGAGAGACGCGGCTCCCAGCGCGGCGATCACCGGCACGTACAGTCGGATCAGGCGGGCCGGGTAGTACCGCGCCCACGAGAAGCCCGGCCGCAGCGCGGGCAGCGCGACCACCATGCCGGACAGCACGAAGAAGACCATGACCGCTTCGGATCCCGCCAGCAGCAGCTTGAGCGGCGACTGCGTGAGGAGCGCCCAGCCGGCCGGGTCCATCCACGGCTCCGCGATCAGGGACGCGTGATGGATGAGCACGATCCCCGCCGCGAGCCCGCGGAGTCCGTCGAGGGAACCGATCCTGCCGTTACCGTTCTGTGACATCCCGTTCCACGGTAGGGACCGAGTCTGGACGCCTCCTGGACTGCGCCCCGGGATCCGCGAAGGACGACGTCAGTCCGCGGCGACCACGATGATCTCGCCGCCGGTGAGCGCGACGAGCTCGTCGAAGGTCATCGGCATGACGGTGTGCGGGGTTCCGCCGGCGGTCCAGACCACGGCGTAGTCGCGGAGCGCCGCATCGACCACGGTCCGCACCGGGGCGGGATGGCCGACCGGGGCCACGCCGCCGATCGCCTGTCCCGTCACCTCGCGGACGGTCGCCGCGGGTGCCATCGAGACGGTCTCGGCACCCACCGCCGCGGTGAGCAGGTCGACGTCGACCCTGTGCCGGCCGCTCGTCATCACGAGCAGCGGCTCGCCGTCCGCGAGGAAGAGCAGGCTGGATCCGATCGCGCCCACTTCGCAGTCCAGCGCCGCGGCGGCCTCGACGGCGGTGCGCGCGGAATCGGGCAGCTCCCGCACCAGCGAGGAGAGACCCGCGGCGCGCACGTGCTCCTGCACGATCCTGCTGCGCTCGGGGAGGGAGGCGGTCTGCTCTGTCATGCGACCATGCTGGCACAGCGCTCCAGGCGCAGCGCTCCTGCCACCGGGCTCCGGCCGCCGGGCGTCCATCCGTCCGGCGCACGTGCAGAGCATGGAACGATGGATCCATGACCTCCGCCAACCTCACCCGCACCGAGACCGCCGCGCGAGCGGAGAGCGTCGACCTGCACCGCATCCGGCTCGAGCTCGATGTCACCGGCGCCGCCGACCCGGCGAACACGGGCTTCCCCGTGGCCTCGACGCTGGAGTTCGATGCGCGCACGACGGAGACCTGGGCCGACTTCCTCGGCGAGGCCGTGCACGAGGTCGAGGTGAACGGGCAGCAGCAGGAGGTCGAGTGGGACGGCGCTCGGATCCGGCTCGTCGGTCTCGCCGCGCACAACACCGTGGTCATCCGCGCCACCGGCGCCTACAGCCGCTCCGGCGAGGGCCTGCACCGCTTCGCCGATCCCGTGGACGGGGGCGTGTACCTCTACACCCATGACGAGCCGGCCGACGCCCGCCGCTTCATGGCGTGCTTCGAGCAGCCGGACATGAAGGCGGCGATCACGGTCGTGGTGACGGCTCCCGAGGGCTGGGAGGTGCTGTCGAACCAGTCGCCCGCGACGACGCGCACCCGAGGCGGCGCGCAGACCGTCGAGTTCGCACCGACGCTGCCGCTGTCGAGCTATCTGACCTGCATCGCGGCGGGTCCCTATGCGCGTGTGTCCGCGGAGTGGCGGCGTGGCGATCTCGTGGTGCCCCTCTCGGTGCTGAGCCGTGCCTCGATGGCGGAGCACCTCGCGGCCGACGAGATCCTCGAGGTCACCCGCCAGGGTCTCGATTTCTTCGCGGAGGCCTTCGCCTTCCCGTACCCGTGGGGGAAGTACGACCAGATCTTCGTGCCCGAGTACAACATCGGCGCCATGGAGAACCCGGGCCTGGTGACCTTCACCGAGTCGTATCTGTATCGGGGGGCCGCGACGCGCGCCCAGCGGCAGGCGCGCGCGAACACGATCCTGCACGAGATGGCGCACATGTGGTTCGGCGACCTGGTCACGATGACCTGGTGGGACGACCTCTGGCTCAAGGAGTCGTTCGCCGACTACATGGGTTCGCACGCCTCCGCCGTCGCGACCGAGTTCGCCGAGGCCTGGGTCGCGTTCGCGAACCGGCGCAAGGCCTGGGCGTACACCCAGGACCAGCTGCCCAGCACCCATCCGATCGTCGCGGACATCGCCGACCTCGAGGCGGCGAAGCTGAACTTCGACGGCATCACCTACGCCAAGGGCGCGGCCGTGCTCAAGCAGCTCGTGGCGTTCGCGGGGGAGGACGCGTTCTTCGAGGGCGCCCGCCGCTACTTCGCGCGGCACGCCTACGGCAACACCACGCTCGAGGACCTGCTGGTCGAGCTCGAGCAGGCCTCCGGACGCGACATGCGCGCCTGGGCGCAGGCGTGGCTGCAGACCACCGGCATGAGCACGCTGAGCCTCGAGCGGGGAGAGGGCGACACCGCCGTCCTGCTCCAGACGGACCCGCGTCCGCACCGGCTGCAGATCGGCCTGTACGACCTGCAGGACGACGCGCTGGTGCTCCGCGAGCGGATCCCCGTCGACCTCGCCGAGGAACGCACTCCCGTGGCGCTGCCCGATGCCGATCTCGTCCTGCTCAACGACGGCGACCTCACCTACGCCAAGGCGCGGCTCGACCCGCGCTCGCTGGCGGCCGTCGAGCGGGGGCTGTCCTCGCTCTCCGATCCGCTCGCCCGAGCGCTGCTCTGGTCGGCGCTGTGGAACGCGACGCGGGACGGCGAGCTCGCCGTCGAGCGCTACCTCCGGATCGTCGCGGCGCACGCACCCGCCGAGACGGACAGCGCGCTGCTCGGCGGCGTCGTGCTGAACGCGCCGTTCGCGATCGGGCACTACCTGCCGGAGGCCGCCGTCGCCGAGGCGCGGGCCGCGTGGCTGGACGCGACGTGGGCGGCACTCGGCGGCGCTGTCCACGGCAGCGATGCGCAGCTCATCTGGGCGCGGGCGTTCGCCGCCGCCGCCGCCTTCGACGACCGCCGGCGTCTCGACGTCTCGACGCTGCTGATCGAATCAGGGCCCGAAGGCCTCCCGATGGACGCCGACCTGCGCTGGGAGCTGCTCACCGCTCTCGTCGCCACCGGTCATGCCGGCGCGGAGGAGATCACCGAGGAGCAGCTGCGCGACCACACCGCGAGCGGTCGGACCGCCGCGCTCGCGGCTGCGGCCTCGACGCCGAGCGCCGCGGTGCGGGCCGCCGACTGGCGCGCCGCATGGGGCGATCTGACGCTCACGAACGACCACCTCGACGCCACGATCCGCGGCTTCGGGGCGGGCGGGCGACGCGATCTCATCGCCGGTTTCGACGCCGAGTACTTCTCGCGCATCGAGGCGGCGTGGGCGGACCGGTCGATCGAGATCGCCCGGCGCCTGGTGATCGGGCTGTATCCGGACACGGAGACGACGGATCTCGTCGATGCCTGGCTCGATGCACATCCGGACGCCCCCGCCGCGCTCCGCCGGCTCGTGATCGAGCAGCGCGACCACCAGCAGCGCGCGATCCGGGTGCGCGGGGCGCAGGAGGGCCTCGCCCGCCGAGCCTGAGGCGCAGGTCCGGCACGGATCCGTGGGTCCCGGGTTCCGGGCCTGCGCGGACCGGCGGATCTAGAGTGTGCGCATGACGTTCGCGACCCTGGCGCTGCTGGTGCTGGTGGGACTGGCCGGCCCCGCGCTCTCCGCCCGGCGCGCCTGGAGGATCCCCGTGATCGCCGGAGAGCTCGGAGCGGGCCTCGCGATCGGATCGACCGGGTTCGGCTGGGTGGACGCGGCGGAGCCGACGTTCACGCTGCTCGCACAGCTCGGGTTCGGGCTCATCATGCTCGTGATCGGCTCGCACATCCCGATCCGGGACACCGCCGTCCGCGCCGCCGTGGGGCGCGGGGCGGCGGGCGCCGGGATCGTGGCCGCGGTCTCCGTCGCACTCGGCGTCGGCACGGCTCTGCTGTTCGGAACCTCGCACGGGGCGGTCTACTCGGTGCTCATCGCGTCCTCCTCGGCCGCGCTCGTGCTGCCCATGCTGCGGTCCCTGGACGTCTCGGCCGATTCCGCCGCCCAGCTCATCGCTCAGATCGCGATCGCCGATGTGGCGTGCATCGTCGCGCTCCCGCTCGTGCTGCAGCCCGAGCGCGTGCCGCTCGTCGCGCTCGGCGGGATCGGCATCGCCGCGGTGGGCGTGGTGCTCGTGCTGGTGCTGCGCCGTGTGGGCGCCCATCGGCTGCGTGTTCTGCACGAGGTGTCGGAGTCACGGCAGTTCGCGCTCGAACTGCGGTTCAGCCTGCTGGCATTGTTCGGGTTGGCGGGGATCGCCCAGTTCACGCACGTCTCGGTCATGATGGCGGGCTTCACGCTCGGGCTGGTGCTCTCCGCGATCGGTCAGCCGCGACGCCTCGCGCATCAGCTGTTCGGGATGACCGAGGGCTTCTTCGGGCCCCTGTTCTTCGTCTGGCTGGGCGCCTCGATCAACCTGCGCGATCTGGGAACGCATCCCGAGATGATCCTGCTCGGGCTCGTGCTGGGCGCGGCGGCGGTGGTCGCGCACCTCGCGGGCCGCATCACCGGCCTGCCGTGGTCGCAGGCGGTGGCGTCGGCGGGGCAGCTCGGCGTGCCCGTCGCGGCGGTGGCGCTGGGGGTCGAGACCAAGGCGCTCATGCCGGGGGAGGGGGCTGCGATCCTGCTCGGAGCGCTCGTCGCCGTGGTCGCGTCCTCGGCCGCCGTCGCCGTCGTGTCCCGGCGCAGTGCCGCATCGTCGCCACCGCCCGCTAGCGCAGAGGGCTCACCTGCATCCCCATGACCGTGCGGACGATCCACGGATGCGCAGGCGGGGTGTCGGCGCGGGCAGGAGCCGCGCGACGGGGGAGTCCGCCACTTCAGACCTCGAGGTCGTCGCCGGGATCCAGCTCGAAGAACTCCCCGCCGTTCTGCTCGGCGGCCCACTTCAGGCGTCCGCGGTGCATGTTCGAGCCGATCACGGAGAGAGTCATGTCGTGCGTGCCGAACGCGCGGCGAGGCTTCACCGCGAGCACGAAGTCGATCGCCTCGCCGATCTTCAGCCACGGGGCGCCGAGAGGCGCGGCGAGAGTCCCCACCTCGACGCCCTCCGGCACGGCATAGGAGTCGCCGGGGTAGTAGAGCTCGTCGTCGACGAGCACGCCGACGTTGTCGATGAGCGGGATCGAGGAGTGGATCTCCGCGTGCACGCCCCCGAAGAAGCGCAGCGTGAAGTCGCCCGCCGTGACGGTGTCGCCGGGGGCGACCTCGGTGATCTCGTACCCCGCGGCGGCGCGGACGACTCCGGCCGGGGCGAAGATCGGGGTGCCGGCGGCCGCGCGCAGGATGCGGTCCAGGTGCTCCGGCGTCCAGTGATCCGCGTGCTCGTGGGTGATCACGACGCCCACGAGGCGGTGCAGATCATCGAGCGGAAGCGTGAAGCTCCCCGGATCGATGAGCAGGGTCTGGCCGTGGTCCTCGACGCGGAGCGCCGCGTGCTCATGCTTGGTGATGCGCATTCCTCGAGGGTAATCCTGACGGGCGCGACACACCCGGGGTTCGCGTCGAGCCGGGCTCGATTTGGCGGCCGCTGGGGGTCATGTCATACTTGAACGGTTGTCGCGAGACGGAAACGGATCGCCAAGACGGCCCCATCGTATAGCGGCCTAGTACGCCGCCCTCTCACGGCGGTAACGCGGGTTCGAATCCCGCTGGGGTCACAGACAACACACGAAAGCCCTCGGTTCGCCGGGGGCTTTCGTCGTCCCGGGACGACGCGGCCGGAAATCGGCGTGCGTCGTGCCGGGACGACACGCGCGATCGGGGAATACGACGAAGGATGACGCGCGTTGAGGAGCGGGGGAAACCCCCGACCTAGGCTGGAGAGATGCCCGTGAACGCCACACCCGACGCCGATCCCACGGCGGCGCACGCCGCCCATGACGCGTGGAAGGCCGGCCGGCTCGCCGCGGTGACCGCACCGCAGGGCAACCTCGCCCTCATCGAGACCCGTTGGCTGGACCCCGAGGACGCCACGACGCTCGAAGAGGCGTCCGCGGGCCTGCCCGATACGGTCGTCGTGACCGAGCTGACCCGCCGCCACCTCACCACGGGGGAGCCGGAGCGGGGGTTCCGGTTCTGGGACGCGGCGTCCGCGCGCAATCGGGAGTTCGAAGGCATCGCGACCTTCGACTACGACCCCTCCTGGCGCCTGACCGGGACGTTCACCCCGGTCGACGGCGGGCGTGCCGTGCCCTATGAGCACCTGCGCGACAACGGCCTCAGCCGCGAGCTGCCCGTACCCGGCGACCTGGCCGTCACGATCGACGGCACCGACTACTCGCTCGACGCCTTCGACGACGGCGGCACGCTGTTGCTCGTGTTCGCGGATCCGACGAACCGCACCGAGGATCCCGAGACACGCACCTACGGGCCCGGACGGTTCCTGTTCGTCCAGGACGATTCGGGTCTCGAGGGGACGCGCGACGTGGTGCTCGACTTCAACCGCGCCTTCGTGCCGCCCTGCGGCTTCTCCGACCAGTACAACTGCCCGCTGCCGCCGCTCTCCAACCGGCTCACGACGCCGGTGCGCGCGGGCGAGCGTCTCCCTCTTCCCGACCCGCACTGAAGCCAGCCCCACAGCACCGAAGCCTCCCGAACAGCCCTGAAGGACCATCCATGAAGTTCTCCCGCATCGCGGCGCTCGCCGCCTCCCTGACCGTGGTCGCCGTGCTCGCCACGGCGTGCTCCGGCGGCGCCGGATCGGCCGGCGGCACGCCCGACGCGAACGCGACCATCCGGATCGGCTCGCTCTCGGCACCGCTGAACCTCTCCAACGTCGATGCCGGCGGTCAGGGCGTCACCGAGGCGCTGAACGGCAACGTGTACGAGGGCCTGTTCCAGCTCACGGACGACGGCAAGGTCGTCAACCGCCTCGCCACCGACTACTCGGTCAGCCCCGACGGGCTCGCGTACACCGTGAAGCTGCGCAGCGGAGTGACCTTCCACTCCGGCAAGGCGCTGACCAGCGCCGATGTGAAGTCCTCTCTCGAGCGCGTGCTCGCCGACAGCTCGCAGTCCGCCCGCAAGTCGCAGCTCGCCGTCGTCGACAGCGTCGAGACGCCCGACCCGCAGACCGTCGTCTTCCACCTGAAGTCGCGGTCGATCTCCTTCCCGTACAACCTCACCTACGTGTGGATCGTGAACACGGACGCGAAGGATCTGAAGACCGCGGAGGACGGCACGGGCCCGTACACGGTCGACCAGTTCAAGCGCGGCTCCTCGCTCACGCTCAAGCGCTTCCCGGGCTACTGGGGGACCGCGGCGAAGAGCAAGGAGGTGGACTTCACCTACTTCACCGACGCCTCCGCGCTCTCCAACGCGCTGCTGACCAACGCGGTCGACATCGTCACCCAGGTGCAGAGCCCCGACGCGCTCAAGCAGTTCACGGGCAACAAGGACTTCACGGTCTCGGAGAACACGTCCACGACGAAGGAGCTGCTGGCCTTCAACGACAAGTTCGCGCCGTTCGACGACAAGCGCGTGCGCAAGGCGATCACGCAGGCGATCGACAACAAGAAACTGCTGGACTCGATCTGGGACGGCCGCGGCACGCTCATCGGATCCATGGTCCCGCCCACCGACCCCTGGTACGAGGATCTCACCTCGGTGAACCCGTACGACCCCGCGGCGGCGAAGTCGCTGCTCGCCGAGGCCGGGCAGTCGAACCTCTCCTTCACGCTCGACACCCCGTCCTACGACCCGCACCCGGCGGTCGCGGAGTTCATCAAGTCCGAGCTGGCCAAGGTCGGCGTCACGGTCAAGATCAACACGATCTCCGAGGACCAGTGGTACACGAACGTCTTCCAGAAGAAGGACTTCGCCGCGACGCTGCAGGAGCACGTCAACGACCGCGACCTGGTCTGGTACGGCAACCCGAACTTCTACTGGGGCTACGACAACCCGCAGGTCGTGCAGTGGGTGGCCGACGCCGAGCAGGCGAGCAGCACCGACGAGCAGACCGCGATCCTCAAGAAGGTCAACACGCAGATCGCGGAGGACGCGGCGAGCGACTGGCTGTTCCTGGCCCCGCAGATCGTGGTCGCGTCGAGCTCGGTCAAGGGCTACCCGGTGCACGGCCTGAACTCGCAGTTCTTCGTGGCGGACATCGAGAAGACGTCGTGATCACGGCCGTCCGGCCGATGCGACGGTCAGGGGTGCGGTGACCCGATACCTCGTCCGCCGCCTGCTCTTCCTGGTGCTCTCTTTCCTGGTGGGGATGCTCGTCGTCTTCCTGCTGCTGCGGGTGCTCCCTGGTGACCCGGCGAACGCGCTCATCTCGGTGAACGCGACGCCCGAGCAGATCGCGGCCGCGAGGGCGCAGGTCGGATCCGACCAGCCGGTGCTCGTGCAGCTGGGATCGTGGCTCTCCGGCCTGCTCCGAGGCGATCTGGGCACGTCGTTCACCTCGGGGGCTCCCGTCGCGGATGACATCGCCTCCCGGCTCGCGGTGACGCTGCCGCTCGCGCTCATCTCGTTCGTGATCGCGACCGTGCTCGGGTCCGTGATCGGAGTGGTCGCGGCGGCGCGGGCCAGGACCTGGTACGGCGCGCTGCTGGGCGCGATCACGCAGCTGGGCATCGCGGTGCCGGTGTTCTGGGTCGGACTCCTGGTGGTCTGGCTGTTCGCGCTGACCCTGCGGCTGCTGCCCTCCGGCGGCTTCCCGCGCGACGACTGGGCGGATCCCGGTGCGGCGCTCAGCGCTCTCGCACTGCCGGTCCTCACGATCGTGATCGTGATGAGCGCCTCGCTCGCGCGCTACGTGCGCTCGGCGACGCTGGACGTCCTCGACTCCGACTACCTGCGCACGGCCCGTGCACTGGGGGAGAGCAGAGCCGGAGCGTTCTTCGCGCATGGCGTGCGCAACGCGGCCGTCCCGGTGATCTCGATCCTCGGCATCGAACTCGCATCGACCCTGCTCGGCGCGGTGGTCGTCGAGTCGGTCTTCACCCTCCCGGGCCTCGGCGCGCTGCTGGTCAAGGCCGTCGGCGAGCACGACTATCCGAGCATCCAGGGCGTGCTCGTGGTCACGACCGCCCTGGTGCTGCTCATCGGCTTCCTCGCCGACGTCGCCCAGCGCCTCGTCGACCCGCGCCTGCGGGGCAGCATCTCCGCGAGAGGGGGCCGGGCATGACCCGCACGCTCCCGCGCCGGGACGTCACGCTCACGATCGGGATCGTGATCCTCGCGGTGCTCGCCCTCGCGGCGGTGGTCTCGGTGTTCTGGACGCCGTTCCCGCTCGACGACACCTCCGGCGGGCGGCTCGCGCCGCCCGGAGGCGCCCACCTGTTCGGCACGGACAAGCTCGGGCGGGATCTGTTCAGCCAGGTGCTCGCCGGCACCCGGATCGCGTTGCTGGTCGGCCTCGGCGCCGTCGCCCTCGCCGCTGTCATCGGCTTCGTGATCGGCACAGCCGCGGCGCTGCTGCCGGGATGGGTGGACGACGCGGTCTCCTCGCTCCTGGACGTGCTGATCGCCTTCCCGACCCTTCTGCTCGCGATGCTGATCGTGGCGGCGCGGGGTCCCGGCCTCGACACCGCGATCGTCGCGATCGGGATCGCCGGATCCGCGATCGTCTCGCGCTTCACCAGGATCCTCGTCAAGAACGTGCTGTCGCGGAGCTTCGTGACGGCGGCGCGAACCTCCGGCACGCCCATCTGGGGCGTGCTGGCCCGGCACGTGCTGCCGAACATCTGGCCGGCCCTGGTGGTGAACCTCGCGGTCCTCTTCGGTGCCGCGATCATGGCGGAGGCGTCCCTGTCCTATCTCGGACTCGGCGTGCCGCCGCCCAACTCCTCCCTCGGGCGCCTGTTGCAGGAGGCACAGGGCACCGTGCTGACCTCGCCCTGGGGCGCGGTCATCCCCGGGGCCGTGATCGCCCTGCTCGTGCTCGGCGCGAACGCGGTCGCGGACGGGCTGCGCGAGCGGTTCGATCCGACCAGACGGGGGAGGAGCTGATGGGCGCGGCACTGCAGGTGCGGGGACTCCGCATCCTCACGAACGAGGGAGCGGAGCTCGTCCGCGACCTCGACCTCGATCTCGCCCCGGGCGAGCGGCTGGGGCTCGTCGGCGAATCCGGATCGGGCAAGACCCTCACCGGGCTCGCGCTCCTCGGCCTGCTGCCGCCCGGGCTCACGGCCACCGGTTCGATCCGGCTCGACGGCACGGAGCTGCTCGGCGCCGGCGAGCGGGTGCTGCAGCGGGTGCGCGGATCGCGGATCGCCGCCGTGTTCCAGGATCCGTCGTCGGCGCTCGACCCCCTCATGCGGGTGGGCGATCAGCTCGCCCGGCCCCTGCGGCGGCACCGGGGTCTGCAGGGCGCGGCGCTGCGCTCCGCCGTGCGCGCGGCCGCGGAAGAGGTGCGCCTGCCGGATCCCGAGCGGCTGCTGCAGCGGTATCCCTTCGAGCTGTCGGGAGGACAGCGCCAGCGCGTCGCGATCGCGATGGCCCTGGCGTGCCGTCCCGACGTGCTCCTCGCGGATGAGCCGACCACCGCCCTCGACGTGACCGTCCAGGCCACCGTCCTGGAGCTGCTCGACGACGCAGTGCGCCGGCACGGGACCTCGCTCGTGTTCGTCTCGCACGACCTGGCCGTGGTCGCCGGGATCGCCGAGCGCGCGATCGTGCTGCGCCGCGGCGAGGCCGTCGAGGAGGGCACGGCGCAGCGCATCGTGACCGCCCCCGAGCACGAGTACACCCGTCGCCTGGTGGCGGCGGCCCGCGAGCTGGAGTCGGCGCTCGACCGGCTGAGCGGCGGCGGAGAGGGAGGCCGCGCATGAGCGCACTGTTCACGCTCGACGGGGTCTCCCACCACTACCGTCGATCCGCCCCCGCAGCCCTGCAGGATGTGACGTTCTCGGTCGAGCAGGGCCGCAGCCTGGGGCTGGTCGGCGAGTCCGGATCCGGCAAGACCACCGCGCTCTCGCTCCTGCTGGGCCTCCGGCGCCCGAGCGCGGGAACGGTGCTGTTCGAAGGCGCGGCGCCGGCGTCCGGCACCCGTGGTGCGGTGCAGGCGTTCCGGCGTGCGGTGCAGCCCGTCTACCAGGACCCCTTCGCCTCGCTGGATCCGCGCCAGCGCGTCGACTCCGTCCTCGCCGAGCCGCTGCGGTGGCTCGGCGATCCGGACGCGCGGGGCGACCGGTCGGGAGCACTCGAGCGCCGGGACCGGCTGGTCGAGGCGCTGCGGGACGTCGAGCTCGACGAGGACGCCCTGCTGCGCTATCCGCACGAGTTCTCCGGAGGCCAGCGGCAGCGCATCGCGATCGCGCGCGCCCTGATCACGCGCCCTCGGGCGCTGCTCGCGGACGAGCCGGTGAGCGCGCTGGACCTCTCGACCCGACTCGACATCGTGCGGCTGCTCGCGCGCCTCCAGGCCGAGCACGGCATGACGCTCGTCATGGTCTCGCACGACCTCTCGATCGTCGCCGAGCTGTGCGCGGACGTCGTTGTGCTGCAGGGGGGCCGCGTGGTCGACGCCGGGCGGACCTCCGAGGTGCTCGCGGATCCGCGGAGCGCCTACACGCGCTCGCTCATCGACGCGGTGCCGCGGCTCCCGCAGTCCTGAGCGGGGAACGGTACGCGCCGACGAACCACAGCGCGAGCACCGATGCGAACAGGGCGCAGACGGCGAGCGTCAGATCCACGCCATAGGCGGTGATCGCGAGGATCGGCAGGATGAAGACGACGACGGCCGTGACCGTCGCACCGCGGGAAGGCTTCCCGCTCATCCTCGGCGCCTTCTCGAAGCGCACGAGCCAGAGCGACAGCAGCCACACGGCCGCGAGCACGACGATCAGGAACGGCACCCGCGTCCACCACCAGAGCGCGCTGCCGGGCGCGGGCATGGGCACGGGGAGCAGCAGCTCCAGGCCGATGAGCACCATGATCAGGGGAAGGTGCCAGAGGTACACCGTCATGAGGCGCGAACCGATCAGCAGCACCGCTCCCTGCGCCGCGCGGGTGCGCATGAGGGCGGTGAGCGGGCGGTGCAGCGCGGTGAGCGCTGCGGCTTGGACGACGGCGAGGATCGAGAGAGGCGTCGTCGGCGGCCACTGATTGCTGAGCATGTTCCAGGAGTATCCGCCGAGGGACACCAGGCCCCAGATCGCGAGGTACCCGGCGGCGATGAGGGCGAGCAGCTGCCAGAATCTGCGACGCGAGAACCAGCCGTCGAAGAGGAGGAAGCCGATCTGCTGGGCGAACAGCCATACGAACGCCACATTCGGGATTCCGAAGAGCTCCGCGCCGATGCCGTAGCCGGTCGAGGGGACATGGCCGAGACCGAGCAGCCCGCCGGCGACGAGGAAACGGAGCGCATCGGTCGCTGCGGCGCCCGCCAGCAGTACGAGCGGCACGTACATGCCGAAACGGGCATGCAAGCCGATCATCCACGGGGCCAGGGCCTGCACCAGCAGATACGCGGCGAGGAACCACAGCGGTGAGCCGACGCCGATCGCGATCGTGTCGACGAGCGCGGGATCGATCCCGAGCAGGCGTGCCGCGGCCAGGGCGACGGCGAAGAAGAGGAACACGGGGATCGCCGGGCGGGCCAGCCGCGCCAGGCGCAGGCGGACGAAGTCGATGCCGTCGTCGCCGCGGCGCTGTGCGGACCGCCAGCCCGCGCGGGCCGCATAGCCGCCGACGACGAAGAACAACGGCATGATGTTCAGGATCCAGCTCACCGCGTCGAACCAGCTCTGACCCTCGACCGTGCGCTCGATGAGCAGCGAGCCGTCGGGGCGCCGGCCGACGCCCGTGAACAGGATGTGCACGAACACGACCAGGACGACGCACGCGACGCGCGTCAGATCCAGGGTCAGATCCCGCCCTTCGCGGACGTCGCTGGCGGCGGAGACGGCGGCGTTGCTCATGGCGATGACCCTAGCGGTGCCCGCGTGCCGCACGTGGCATCGAACGAGGCCGGAGAGTCGTGGTCGGGGACGGGCGTACGATGGACCTATGCGCGTGACGAACTCCTGGTGGTGGCTGCTCTAGCAGCCGCACGCGCACGAAAGACCTCTCATTCACGCGGGCTGCATGGCGGCCCGCGTTCTCCGTACGCGCAGTGCATCCGTGCGGCTCCCGACCCCTGGAGCAGACATGGACACCTTCACCGCGACGACCGCCCGCATGACGCGGCTGCGATCCGAGATCGCCGCACACCCCGAGGAGCATCGGATCCTGACGGGCGAGCGGCCCACCGGACGACTGCACCTCGGCCACCTGTTCGGCACGATCCTCGAGCGCGTGCGCCTGCAGACCGCGGGCGTCGAGACCTTCGTCGTGCTCGCCGACTATCAGGTGATCACGGACCGGGACAGCCCGGGGGAGGTCAGGGGGAACATCCTCGAGGCGGTCCGCGACAACCTCGCGGCGGGTCTCGATCCGGAGCGCACGGTGTTCTTCACGCACTCGTCGATCCCCGAACTGAACCAGCTGCTGCTGCCGTTCCTCAGCCTCGTGAGCGAAGCCGAACTGCACCGCAACCCCACGGTCAAGGCGGAGGCGCAGGACTCCGGGCGAGCGCTCGGCGGCCTGCTGCTGACCTATCCGGTGCATCAGGCGGCCGACATCCTGTTCTGCAAGGGGACGCTCGTGCCGGTCGGCAAGGACAATCTCCCGCATGTCGAGATGACCCGCACGGTGGCACGGCGCTTCAACGAGCGGTACGGCGCCGTCTTCCCGGTGCCGGAGGGGCTCGTGACGGACTCGCCCGAACTGCCGGGGCTCGACGGCCGGAAGATGTCGAAGAGCCACGGGAACGGGATCGCGCTCGGCCTGAGCGAGGAGGAGACGGCGCTCGCGATCCGTCGCGCACGGACGGACTCGGAGCGGCTCATCGCGTACGACCCCGTGCACCGGCCCGGCGTCGCGGGCCTGCTCACGACGGCCGCCACCTGCCTCGGCGTCGCTCCGGAGGAGGTGGCGGAGCGGGTCGGCTCGGGAGGGGCGGCCGAGCTCAAGCGCGTGACCGCGACCGCCGTCAACGACTTCCTGCGCGACCACAGGGAGCGCCGTGCGCGGATCACGCCCGAGGACGCCGCCGCGGTGATCCGCGCGGGCAACGCCCGCGCCCGCGGGATCGCCGCGGAGACGCTCGACGAGGTCCGCGCCGCGATGGGCATGAGCTACGGCTTCTGAGTCTCGGAGTCGGAGCCGGAGTCGGAACTGGAGTCGGAGCCGGCGTCCTGCCGGCGCTCGGCGGTCGCCGCGCGCGTGCGCCGGGATCGGCGCGCCCGGACGATCGCCCAGACGATGAGCACCACGACGAGCGCGAGCGCCAGCCACGGCAGGAGGAAGCCGAGCGCGATCACGACGGCGTTGAGGGAGACGATGAGCCCCTTCCAGCCCGCGGCGAGACCGTCGCCGAAGCCCGCCGGATCCGCCGCCGCCGGCGCCTCCCGCACGAGCGTCACCTGCACGGAGGACATCGCCACCTGGGATTCGAGGTCCTTCAGCTGCTGCTGCGCCGACTGCAGCTGCGACTGACGGTCGGTGAGCGCGGTCTCGGCCGTCAGCAGATCGGCCACCGAGGTCGCCTGCGACATGAGCTGGGTGAGGCGCGTGACCGACGCCGTCAGCGAGTCGATCTGCGCACGCAGATCGGTCGTCGCCGTGGTCACGTCGTTCGTGCCGAGCGAGGTCGCCAGCACCGTGCCCTGAGCGCGCAGCGCATCCATCACGGCGTCGAGGTCGGAGACCGGGACGCGCAGCGTCACCCAGCCGTCACCGGAGGGCGGCGGGATCATCCCGCCGTCGGTCGCCACGGGACCCTGCGCGGAGCCGATCTGCTGACTCTCCACGAAACCGCCGTACTTCTTCGCGAGCGCGGCCAGCGCGTCGGCGGCCTTGCGCACGTCGTCGACCTGGACGGTGGCGGATCCGGTGCGGATCACGTCCCGCGCCGTGCTCGCCGATGACGAGGATCCGCCCGCGGAGGACGCGGCGCCGCCGGCGCTCTGCGACATGTCCTTCGCGATCCCGGAGAGCGCGTGCGGTGTCGCGGTCGTGCCCTCGGGCGCGGCCGCGACCGAGGATCCCGAGGACGAGACCCCGGTGGCGTTGAGGATCGCCGGCGTCACCAGCACCCCGACGACGAACGCGGCGGCGACGCCGCCCGCGGTCAGCCAGCCGCGTCGGCGCGCGCGACGGCGGGTGAGTGCGGTGTGGACGCGCTCGGAGTCGCGCTCCTCGGCGATCTGCGCGAAGACGGCCTCCTCGATGCGGTCGACAGCCTCATCGCTCAGCGGGGGCAGGCCCGTGGGGGTCGTGGTCATGATGCGGGCTCCGTTTCGGTCACAGCGCCGCGCAGGCGGATGCGCACGCGGGAGAGACGGTTGCGGACGACGCCGTGCCCGACGCCGAGTTCGGCGGCCGCGGCCCGGTAGTCCCAGCCCTCGGTCGCGCAGAGCCGGAAGATCTCGCGGTCGAGCACG
>JAITLM010000151.1 GCA_031277885.1 Microbacterium sp. | reverse complement strand
CGAGGCGAGCAGCGGGTGCTCGGCGCGCGCGATGAGCACGAAGCGCGCGACGAGCGCGGTGAGCGACGGCGCGCGGCCGCCCTCGGGGGCCATCGCGGCGCGCAGCGCCCACAGCTCGGTGACGTCGACGTCCACCCACACCGTGGCCTCCGGGATCTCCGACCGACTGCGGGTGAGCTTGGCGCTCACCGCCTTGCGCAACGGCGACATGCGCTCCCGAGAGGCGACGGCGAGGCCGTCGACGGTGTCTCCTGGCGCCTCCGGGGTCGCGGCGGGAATGCCGGACGGGGAGGAGAGCGTGTGCAGCGACATCCCGTCCACCGCCTGGTCCACGGCGGCGCGCAGCACATCGGCCCTGGTGACGGCGCCGTCGGATCCGGTCGGGCTGATCCGCAGCACATCGACTCCGAGGTCCCGCGCGAGCCGGCGGACGAGGGGGGAGCGCACCGCGACCGGGCCGTCCTTCGTCTCGCTGCGCTCGCTCAGGAACCGGTCCGGGGACGGGGACGGCGGTGCGGGGGGCTCCTCGGGCGCGGCGTCTCGTCTCGGTCGCCGCGGCGCCGCGTCCTCGCTCGACGACCCCAGGGAACGACCGGCCGTGCGGCGGGCGCGGCGGCGGCCCGATCCCGCGCGTTCGGTCGTGCCGTAGCCGATGAGCACGTTGCCGGATCCGGATCCGGCGCGCTCTTCGGCGCGATAGGCGTCCTTCTCGACATCGCCGCCGGCGTCTTTCGTCTCGCTGCGCTCGCTCAGGAACCGGTCCGAGCTCGGATCGGCGACCTCGAGTACCGGGGCGCCCACATCGATCGTCTAGCCGGGCTCGCCGTGCAGCGCGAGGACCACGCCGGCATAGGGCGACGGAAGCTCGACCACGCTCTGCGCGGTCTCGACCTCGGCGATGGGCTGGTCCGTGCGGATGGTGTCGCCGACCTGCACGAGCCACTGCACCAGTCCGGCCTCGGTGAGGCCCTCGCCGAGGTCGGGCAGGCGGAAGACTTTCGTCGTCGCGGTGGGGGTCCCTGAGGCCTCTCGAAGGGTCATGCTTCTTCTCCGTGCTCGTCCAGCCAGTGCAGCGTGTCGATCGCGTCGAGCACGCGGTCGGCGTCGGGCAGGTACCAGTGCTCGAACTTCGGCGGCGCGAACGGGGTGTCGAACCCGGTGACCTTCCGCACGGGCGCCTCGAGGAACTCGAAGCAGCGCTCGAACACCCTGGACTGGATCTCGCTCGCGACGCTCGCATAGCCGGGCGCCTCGGCGACGACCACGGCGCGGCCGGTCGAGCGGACGGCGGCGGTGATCGTGGCATCGTCGATCGGGGTGAGCGTGCGCACGTCGATGACCTGGACGCTGCGTCCTTCGGCGGCCGCGATCTCGGCGGCCTCGAGGCAGGTCGCGACCGAGGAGCCGTAGGAGATGAGCGTGACGTCGCTGCCGTCTCGGGCGATGCGGGCGGATCCGATCTCGCCGACGACGGAGGTGTCGACCTCGCCCTTCGTCCAGTACAGCTTCTTCGGCTCGAGGAAGATCACCGGATCCGGGGACGCGATCGCCGCGCGGAGCAGCGAGTAGGCGTCCTGCGGCGTCGACGGGCAGACTACCGTCAGGCCTGGCGTGTGCGCGTAATAGGCCTCGGAGGAGTCGCAGTGGTGCTCGACGCCGCCGATGCCGCCGCCCGTGGGGATGCGGATCACCATCGGCATCGGCAGAGCGCCGCGGGTGCGGTTGCCGAGCTTGGCGACGTGGCTGACGACCTGCTCGAACGCGGGCAGCGCGAAGGCGTCGAACTGCATCTCGATCACGGGGCGCATACCGTTCATGGCCATGCCGACCGCGGTGCCGACGATGCCGGATTCGGCGAGCGGGGTGTCGAAGCAGCGGTCCTCGCCGTAGCGCTCGGTGAGTCCGTCGGTGATGCGGAACACCCCGCCGAGGGCACCCACGTCCTCGCCGAAGACGATGACCTCGGGGTCGGCCTCGATCGCGTCGGCGAGGGCGCGGTTGAGCGCCGCCGCCATCGTCATGGTCTGCACGGTCGATGCGGGCCGGCCGTCGGGGTGTGCGGCGTCCACGCGGACGTCCTCGTGCGCGATGGTCATCGGGTGCCTCCTTCGGCGGCGGATGCGGCGGGGCCGGATCCGGAGCGCTCCAGCTCGTCGCGGAGCTGGTGCCACTGCTCCTGCAGCTGCGGCGACCGCGTGCTGCGCACGAACCGGAACAGGTCTTCGGGATCGAGGTCGGTGTCGGCGTTCAGGGCGTCGCGGAGCGCGGCGGCGATCGTCTCGGCGCCCTGCGCGAGCTCCTGCTCGCGGGCCTCGTCGAGCAGACCGCGTGCGGTGAGATGCGTGCGCAGGCGGGTCAGCGGATCTTTCGCCGCCCAGGCCTGCACCTCGGCGCGCTCGCGGTAGCGGGTGTCGTCGTCGGCGTTCGTGTGCGCCTGCATCCGGTAGGTGTGGGCCTCGACGAGGGTCGGGCCTCCTCCGGCGCGTGCCCGGTCCACGGCCTCGCCGAGCACGGCGAGAAGGGCGGCGACGTCGTTCCCGTCCACGCGCCGGCCGGGCATGCCGTAGCCGATCGCCTTGTGCGCGAGGGAGGGGGCGGCGGTCTGCCGCGAGAGCGGCACCGAGATCGCGAACTCGTTGTTCTGCACGAAGAAGACGACCGGCAGATGGAACACGGCGGCGAAGTTCAGCGCCTCGTGGAAGTCGCCCTCGCTCGTGGATCCGTCGCCGCACATCGCGAGCACCACCGTGTCCTCGCCGCGGTGCTTCGCGGCCTGCGCGAAGCCGGCCGCATGCAGCAGCTGCGTCGCGAGCGGCGTGGTCTGCGGGGCCACGTGGTGCTCGTGAGGGTCGTAGCCGGAGTGCCAGTCGCCCTTCAGCAGCACCATGGCGTCGGCGGGGGAGACGCCCCGGGCGATCACGGAGACCGAGTCGCGGTAGGTCGGGAACAGCCAGTCCTGCGCGCCGAGCACGAGCGAGGCCGCGATCTGGCAGGCCTCCTGACCGTGCGAGGAGGGGTAGACCGCGAGGCGTCCCTGCCGGACCAGGGCGTTCGCCTGGTCGTTGATCCGGCGCCCTTCGACGAGGCCGCGGTAGGCGCGTCCGAGGAGCTCGTCCGCGGGCATCGGATAGCCGTCGTCGAGGTGCGCGGTTCCGGTCTCGTCGATGAGCCGTACCGGCTCGTCGCGGGGGAGCAGGTCGCGGGGGTCCGCGGGGTGCGTGTGGTTCGTGGCAGGCATCGTGTGCTGCATCGGGTCCGCCTTCCTTGCCGAACGTGATGTCTCCAGTGTGCGGCGGGATACGCACTCGTCCAACAGAGTCCAGCGAGATGTGGACGATTGCAGCCCTGGAACGCCAGAATGATGCAGAGTGTCACTGAATCACGAACGGGAAGGCGCACGCATGGCGGAGCTGGACGACATCGACCTGGCGATCCTCGACGAGCTGCGCCGCGACGCGCGCTCGTCCATGACGGCGATCGCCGAGGCCGTGCACATCTCGCGCGCGGGGGCGCACGCCCGCATCAAGAGGCTGACAGACGCCGGGGTCATCACCGGATACACGGTGCGCACGGATCCGGTGCTGCTCGGCCACCACGCCTCCGCCTACGTCATGCTCGCGCTCGAGCAGCCCGCCTGGCAGGAGGTGCAGGAGCAGCTGCAGCGCATCCCCGAGGTCGAGCACATGGCGCTCGTGGGCGGCGACTTCGACGTGATCCTGCTCGTCAGAGCCAGCGATGCGCGCGACCTCCGCCGGATCGTGCTCGAGGACATCCAGGCCATCTCCGCGGTCCGCTCGACCCGCACCACCCTGATCTTCGAGGACTTCGGCCGGAACTGACGCGCGGACGCGCGCTCTCCCGGCGACATGCCGCCGCGGATGTCAGACCGCGAGCACCGCCGGGCGGCGCTGCCACTCCGTCACCACGGGCCGGTAGCCCATGCGCGACCAGAACGGACCCGACCTCGGGTTCGCGACCGCGTAGCTGAGCACGGTGTAGGGGCTGCCGTCCGCATCCAGCAGGCGGTGCGCCATGTCGCAGAACGCCGCGCCGGTCCCCGCGCCGCGCTCGGACTCGTCGAGGTACATGACCACGAGGTACTGCCCGCCGGACGCCGCGAGGGCGAGCGTGTCCGGTTCGGGGGAATCCGCATCCGGCATGACGTGGATGCAACCGGTGATCCCCGTAGGCCGCTCGAGCACCCAGGTGGTGTCGGGGGCGGTCCGCAGCCGTGCGCGGTAGGCCTCGGCGAACATGGCGGCGGCGCCGGGACGCTCGGTGACGCCGGCGAAGTGCGCGTCGAGCGCGAGCAAGCGGGCATCGAGCGCGCCGAGGGCCGGAACGTCGTCGAGTGTCGCCGTCCGCACCACCGCGCCGTCGAGCTCGGCGGGAAGCGCGGGGGCAGGCGCGAGCGCGCCCCGCGGCAGCGGTCGCACCGCGCGGATGCCGGTGGGGGAGAAACCGCGGGCGGACAGCGCGTTCACGAGGGCGATGTCGCGCGAGGGCACGTTCACCCTCGCCGAGCTTTCGGCGTCGCCGGGGCGCTCATCGGCCGCGATCGTGCGCAGCCAGTCGTCGAGGATCCGACCGAAGGCCGGGCCGGGATCCTCGCCCGCGACGCGCACGTCGAGCTCGTGCCGGCGCAGCGCGCCCCACACCGCATCCGGATCCGACTCCGCGTGCGCCGAGAACCGGGCGACGGCGGCGGCCGCACCGCTCGCGTCCCTCTCCTCGCGATAGCCGGGGTCGGCGGCGTCGAGCGGCGGCGCTTCGGCGAGCAGCGGATCGAAGCCGCGCTGCCGGGCGTTGTGTCCGGTGGTGATGTCCATGCGCGGATCCTCTCGGCGTCGACTCGCCCCCAGCCTAGGAACGCCGATCCGCCCCCGGTTGCTCGTCCGCGCGACGTGGTTGGACGGCGCGGCACACCTGCCGGGGCCTCTGCGGCGGGAGTCCAGGGGATCCTCGGGATCCGGTGGGGATCCGCGTACCGGGGAGATCCGCGTACCGGGGAAGGGGATCCGCACGGCAGAATGGATCCATGACGGATGCGGTGATCGAGCGCGAAGTGCTCACCTGGGATGGTTTCGGCGAGGCGATGCGGGATCTGGCCCGCGACATCCTCGAATCGGGCTTCGAGACCGAGGTGGTCGTCGCGATCGCCCGCGGCGGGCTGCTGCCGGCCGGCGCCATCGCGTACGGCCTCGGCGCGAAGAACTGCGGCGCGATCAACGTCGAGTTCTACACGGGCATCGGCACGGTGCTGGACGCCCCCGAGGTGATCCCGCCCGCGCTCGACATGGACTACCTGAACGGCCGCCGCGTGCTGCTCGTCGACGACGTGGCCGACTCTGGTCGCACCCTCGCGCTCGCCGTGGAGCTGCTGCGCGAGAAGGGCGCCGACGTGCGCTCGGTGACGATCTACACCAAGCCGACCACGATCATCCAGCCCGACTACGCCTGGAAGGACACCGATCGCTGGATCGACTTCCCGTGGTCGGCCAAGGGCACGGTCCGCGAGGAGGACCTGGGTCTTCCCCCCACCGCCTGACCCCCTCTCCTCTCTCTCCTCTTCTCCATCTTCCGAGTCGTCCCCGTGAGCGCACGCCATAGCGTGCGCTCACGGGGACGACTCTGTTGTGGGAAGGGGTGCCCGCGGGGCCATTGACCGCGAGGCTGCAACTCCGCGACGAGAATGCGCTTCGCACCCGCTGTCTCGTCGCCGAGATGCAGTCTCGCGGACGGGCGCCGTGGGGCGACCGTGCCGGGAGGGCGCCCGTGCCGCGAGGGCGACCGTGCCGCGAGGGGTCAGTCGTCGGGGGGAGCGATGC
>JAITLM010000134.1 GCA_031277885.1 Microbacterium sp. | reverse complement strand
CCGAACCGGCGCTCCAGCACGCTCGCCACGCGCTCGAAGCGGTCGCGGTCCAGGGCGGCCGCCTCGCGCCGCACGCCCGAGACGTGCACGCTGTAGAGCTGGTCGACGTCGACCCAGCTCTCCCGGCCCTGGCCGTCCCAGGGGCCGGATCCGAGCGAGAGGAAGTCGCGGTCGCCGTCGTGCGACTTGCTGGTGAGCTTGACCGCGTACACCCGGTCCGCCGACTGCGTCCCGATCACGAGCACGGGCCGGTCCTTGCCCCGTCCGTCCCTCTCCGCGTAGGGCACCCAGGTCCAGACGATCTCGCCCGCATCGGGTGCGCCATCTCGGTGCGGCGCGTACGAGACCCGCAGCGCGCGGACCGAGCGGGGATCCAGCTCGATCGTCTCGGTGGCTCCGCCGTGGCCGGGCGTCGGATCGAGCGTCGCCGTCCCGGCAGACGGCCGCGCTCCCGCGCCGCCTGTGCTCCCCTGCGGCGCCCCGGCACGGGAGGACGAGCTCGTGAAGGCCTTCGCGATCGCCGTGACGGCGGAGAGGAGCGCGGACAGGATGCCGTTGCCATTGGTGGTCACAACGACACCCTATCCGCGCCTGTCCCGCATCCCCGCGGGTCTCAGGAGGTGAGCGCGTAGCCCTCCTCGCCGTGCACCACGAGGTCGACGCCGGCGATCTCGTCCTCGCTGGTGACACGGAATCCGATGGTCTTCTCGATGGCCAGGCCGATCACCAGCGCCACGACGAAGGAGTAGATCAGCACGCCGCCCGACGCCAGCACCTGCACCACGAGCAGCCGGATGTCGCCGCCTGTGAACAGGCCCTGCCCGGTGGCGAAGAACCCGAGGTAGATGGTGCCGATGAAGCCGCCCACCAGGTGCAGGCCGACCACGTCGAGAGAGTCGTCGAAGCCGAGACGGAACTTCAGCTCGACCGCCAGGGCGCACACCGCGCCGGTCAGGGCGCCCAGCAGCAGCGCCCAGCCGGGCGTCAGGTTGGCGCACGCCGGGGTGATCGCCACGAGGCCGGCGACCGCGCCGCTGGCCGCGCCGATCGAGGTGGCCTTGCCTCCGCGGATCCGCTCCACGAGGATCCAGCCGAGGATGCCCGCGGCCGCCGCGCCGAAGGTGTTGATCGTGATGAGGCCGACGCCGTCCATCCCCTTCGTCGTCCACTGCGCGCCGGCGTTGAAGCCGAACCAGCCGAACCACAGCAGCGCGGCGCCCAGGAGCGTGAGCGGCACGTTGTGCGGCTTCTGGATCCCCTTCTGGAATCCGATCCGCTTGCCGAGCACGAGCGCCAGGGCGAAGGCGGCGGCACCCGCGTTGATGTGGACGGCCGTGCCACCCGCGTAGTCGATGAACTCGATACCGCTGTCCGCGCCGAACAGCATGGCGCCCAGGTGCATGATCCACCCGCCGCCCCAGACCCAGGCCGCGATCGGGAAGTAGCCGACGGTCGCGAAGACCCCCACGAAGATCAGCCACGGACCGAACTTCGCCCGGTCCGCGATGGCGCCGGAGATGAGGGCGACCGTGATGATCGCGAACGTCGCCCCGTAGCCGACCGTGAGCAGCGCCACGTTGGATCCCTTGCCGCTCGCGAGCGATGCGAGACCGAAGTCGGCGAACGGGTCGCCCGCGAACTGGGTGGGCGAGGACACGCTCGCCATCGACGAGCCGAAGAGGATCCACAGCACGGCCACGAGCCCGATGGCGCCGAAGCTCATCATCATCATGCTGACGACGCTCTTGGCCTTCACGAGACCGCCGTAGAAGAACGCCACCCCCGGCGTCATGAGCAGCACCAGCGCCGTCGCCGTCACTCCCCAGGAGATGTTCCCTGTTGCTTCCATGCTGTGCGCCTCCACCTGATCGCGTCGTGCGTTTCAGTGTGGCGGCGCCGTGTTTCGCGGGAACGAGGCGGATGTTGCGGCGGTGTTACAGGATCCGCCGCTGTGTGAACAGCGTGTTTCGCAGGCGGCGGTCAGGCCGCCGCCGGGCGCTCCGCGTGCGAGAGGGCGTTCAGACGGGAGATCGCGCGCAAGTACTTCTTGCGGTAGCCGCCGCCGAGCATCTCCTCGCTGAAGACCTCGTCGAGGGGACGGCCCGTCGCGAGCACCGGGATCTGCGCGTCGTACGCGCGGTCGACGAAGGCGACGAACCGCAGCGCCTCCGACTGATCGGTGAGCTGGCGCACATCGCGGATCCCCAGCGCCTCCACGCCCGCGATGAGGCGGATGTAGCGCGAGGGGTGCACCTGCGCGAGGTGCTTCACGATGTCGTCGAAGGCGTCGTCCGAGACGCGATGCCGCGCGCTCAGCGCAGCGACCTGGGCGGCGTAGTCGTCGCCGGACAGCGCGAGGGCGTGCCCGTCGAGCGCCCGCTGACGGAAGTCCACGCCGTCGATGCGGATCGTCTCGAAGCTGTCGGACATCGCGTGGATCTCCCGGAGGAAGTCCTGCGCGGCGAACCGGCCCTCGCCGAGGGCGTTCGGCGGGGTGTTGGACGTCGCCGCGAGCTTCGTGCCGCCGCCGACGAGCTCGCCGAGCAGCCGCGTCATGACCATGGTGTCGCCCGGATCGTCGAGCTCGAACTCGTCGATGCAGAGCAGATCGGATCCGCGGAGCAGGTCGACGGTGTTGCGGTAGCCGAGCGCGCCGACGAGCGCGGTGTACTCGATGAAGGATCCGAAGTACTTACGCCGGGCGGGCATCGCGTGATAGATCGACGCCAGGAGGTGGGTCTTGCCGACACCGAAGCCGCCGTCGAGGTAGACGCCGGGCTTCGCCTGCGGAACCTTCGGCGCCCGCCGGAACAGACCGCCGCGCTTGACCTCCTGGGCACCGGTGGCGAATGCCATGAGGTGCTGCTTGGCCTCCTCCTGGGAGGGGTAGGCCGCGTCGGAGCGGTAGCTGTCGAACGTCGCCCCGTCGAACTGCGGCGGCGGCACGAGCCCCGTCAGCAGTTCGGTGCCGGTCATCTGCGGCTGGCGGTCGATGAGGTGGACGACGCCGGAGGTGGCGGCCTGATCGGTCATGCGGATCCTGTGTCGAAGTCTTACCCTGCGGGTGCGCAGGGGCGCACGGGGTTCTAGTGTCGAAGAGACGGATCAACCCTACGCCGTCGCCGTCACCGGTTTCACCGCGCGTCATCGCGCGCGAAGGGCCGTTCACGGACATCGTCGCCCTGCATCACCACTTCCGAGGGAGCCCCCTGTGACCGTCGAGTTCGACACCACGTCCGCATCGTTCGCCGAGTACGCCGAGCCCGGACGGCTCGTCAGCACCGACTGGCTCGCCGCGCACCTGGGCGAACCCGGCCTGGTGGTGGTGGAGTCCGACGAGGACGTGCTGCTTTACGAGACGGGGCACATCCCCGGCGCCGTGAAGGTCGACTGGCACACCGAGCTCAACGACCCGGTCGTGCGCGACTACGTGGACGGCGCGGGCTTCTCCGCGCTCCTCGGCCGCAAGGGCATCTCCCGCGACGACACGGTCGTCATCTACGGCGACAAGAACAACTGGTGGGCCGCCTACGCGCTCTGGGTGTTCTCGCTCTTCGGACACGAGGACGTGCGCCTGCTCGACGGCGGGCGCGACCGCTGGATCTCCGAGGGCCGCGAGATCACGACGGCGCTTCCCGGGCGCGCCGCCACCGCGTACCCGGTCGTCGAGCGGGACGACTCGGTGCTCCGCGCGTACAAGGACGACGTGCTCGCGCATCTCGGCAACCCGCTCATCGACGTGCGCTCGCCCGAGGAGTACAACGGCTCGCGCACCTCGGCGCCCGCCTACCCCGAGGAGGGCGCGCTGCGCGCCGGCCACATCCCCACGGCCCAGAACGTGCCCTGGGCCAAGGCGGTCGCCGAGGACGGCGGGTTCAGGCCCCGCACCGAGCTGGAGACGATCTACCTCGACGGCGCGGGCCTCAGGGCCGGCGACGACGTCGTGGCGTACTGCCGCATCGGCGAGCGCTCCGCCCACACCTGGTTCGTGCTGAAGCACCTGCTCGGCTTCGAGAACGTGCGCAACTACGACGGATCCTGGACCGAATGGGGCAGCGCCGTGCGCGTCCCGATCGTCACGGGCGAGGAGCCCGGGACGCTCTGACGTGGGAGAATGGCGGGGATGTCCGACACCCCCGCCTTCGTCCTCCCCGACTCCCTCGCCGAGATCAGGGACGAGTTCCTCGAACTCCCCGAGACCGACCGCCTGCAGCTCCTCCTCGAGTTCTCGAACGAGCTCCCCGCGGTCTCGGACGAGGTCGCCGCGCACCCCGAGATGACCGAGCGCGTGGCCGAGTGCCAGTCGCCCGTCTACATCTACCTCGAGTTGACCGACGGTGCGGTGACGATGCACGCCACCGCGCCCGCCGAGGCGCCCACCACTCGCGGCTTCGCGAGCATCCTGGCGCAGGGCATCGCGGGTCTCAGCCCGGAGGCCGTGCTGGCGATCCCCGACGACTTCCCCCAGTCGATCGGACTGACCAGGGTCGTCTCCCCGCTGCGCATCTCCGGCATGACCGGCATGCTCATGCGCGCCAAGCGCCAGGTGCGCGCCCGCCTCGCCGCAGGCTGACCCGGGCGCCTGACCGCGAGACTCCATCTCCGCGACGAGACAGCACCGCCGGAGCGAAGTCTCGTCGCGGAGGTGGAGTCTCGCTGTCAGTCCGCGAACCCGTTCTCTCCGAGCCAGTCGGTGATCGCGTCCGTCCAGCGGTTCTGGTCGTAGTTCCAGAGCTTCGTGTGGCGTGCGCCGGTGAACGGCGGCATGGTCACCAGATCCGGACGCGCCGCGGCCAGCGCATGGGAGGCGTCGGAGGGCACGAAGCCGTCGTCGTCGCTGTGCAGCAGCAGGATCGGCACATCCAGCTCCGCCGAGCGGGCGACCATGTCCAGCGCGTCGAACGGGATCGCCTGGTCCGCGCCGCTGAGGCGTGCCGACCAGGGCTGCTCCAGGGCGTCCATCGCGAGCTGCGGGAGCGGATCCGGCAGCTTCATCGCCTTCGCCTGGAAGCGGAGCACCGTGCGCCAGTCCACGACCGGCGAGTCCAGGATCATGCCGACGACCGCACCGCCGTGGTCCGAGGTCACCAGCGTCTGCAGCGCGATCGCGCCGCCCATCGACCAGCCCATGAGCAGGATCCGCTCCGCGCCGTGACGCAGCGCGTAGGCGATCGCGGTGTCGATGTCGCGCCATTCCGTCGCGCCCAGTCCATAGGATCCCGGGCGCGTGCGCGGCCCCTCCCCGTCGTTGCGATACGAGGCGACGAGTACGGGCAACCCCGCAGCGTGCAGCACGGGCACCGCACGCAGGCACTCGGAACGGGTCGCGCCTCGGCCGTGCACCTGGATCACCCAGGTGGTCGACTCCGCCGGGAACAGCCATGCCGGGCAAGGGCCGGCCGGCGTCCCGATCAGCACCGACTCATAGGGCAGGTGCAGCTCCCCCGGCGCCAGGTAGTAGTAGCCGCTGAAGGCCGCTCTGCGGGCGATCTCCGCACCGGGTTCGATCTGGGTGAGGAGCTTGCGACGCACGCGCTGCGCATCCGCATGCAGCACCGCGCCGAGCTTCACGTACCCGGGGGTGCCGTCGACGTACAGACCGTAGCGCCCGGGGAGTTCGGTGTCCGCGGTGCGCGAGAGCTCGATCGTCTGCGCCCCCGTGTCGACGGCCAGCACGTCGGTGTCGTTCTTGCGGGGCGCCGGAGTGACGACCTCGCGCGCGATGCGCAGGACGAGGGCTCCGCCGATCGCCGCGCCGAGAGCCGCGGCGCCTGCCAGCGCGATCGCGCCGATCGTCGCGGCGTGCCTGAGACTCTTCATCGCCTCCTGACTCTAGTCTGTCCGCGTGAGCGCTCATCCCGGACCCGACGGCGTCTTCGCGCACGCCGCCGAGCAGCTGCGGGCGCTGCGATTCCGTGACGACATCGTCGTGCGCGAGATTCCCGCGCCGACCGGCCTCGCCCCCGATGCTCTGGCCCTCGCGGCCGACGTGCGCCCCGACGAGAACGGCGACTCGCTGTACGGCACGGGACGATTCGTTCTCCTGCACGATCCCGCCGAGCCGGACGCCTGGGGCGGGCCCTGGCGGATCGTCGCCTTCGCGCAGGCGCCGCTCGAACCCGAGATCGGCACCGATCCGCTGCTGGCGGATGTAGCGTGGTCTTGGCTGATCGACGCGCTCGGCTCGCGCGGCGCGACGCATCACTCCGCATCCGGCACCTCGACCAAGACCCTGTCCAAGGGATTCGGGGGCCTCGCGGCGGAAGGGGACGGCGCGCAGATCGAACTCCGCGCGTCGTGGTCGCCGACCGGCCCCCTCGCCCCGCATGCCGAGGCATGGGCGGAACTGGTCGGAATGCTGGCGGGACTGCCGCCGGGCTCAGAGGACATCGCCGTGTTCGGCGCCAGGAGAACGATCCGTGACTGACTACGTCGTCATCGACAACGACAAGGACTTCGCCGCAGCGGCCGAGACGCTCGCCGTCGGGCACGGCCCCGTCGCCGTCGACGTGGAGCGCGCCTCCGGCTTCCGCTACTCGCAGCGCGCCTATCTCGTCCAGGCCTTCCGTCGCGATGCCGGCGCGTTCCTGTTCGATCCGATCTCGATCAGCTCCTTCCTCCCGTTGCAGGAGGCGATCGGCGCCGAGGAGTGGGTGTTCCACGCCGCGAGCCAGGACCTGCCGTCGCTGCACGAGCTGGGCCTCGACCCCGCGCACGTCTTCGACACCGAGCTCGCGGCGCGTCTGCTCGGCTACGAGCGCGTGGGCCTCGCCGCGGTCGTCGAGCGCGCCCTCGGCATCGTCCTGGCCAAGGAGCACTCCGCCGCGGACTGGTCGACCCGTCCGCTTCCGAACGCCTGGCTCGAGTACGCCGAGCTCGACGTCCTGCATCTGGTCGATGTGCGCGACTTCATCGCCGCCGAGCTCGAGACCGCCCACAAGACGGCGTTCGCCGCTGAGGAGTTCGAAGCGACACGCGTCCGCCTGCCCAAGCCTCCGCGCGAGGAGCCGTGGCGTCGCCTGAGCGGTCTGCACCAGGTGCGAGGTGCGAAGAACCTCGCGGTCGCCCGAGAGCTGTGGGAGGCCCGCGAGGAGTTCGCCCGCGAGTCGGATGTCTCTCCCGGCCGTCTCGTGCCGGATCGCGCCCTCATCGCCGCCGTGCAGGCCAATCCGCAGAACAAGGGCGCGCTCGCCGCCGTCTCGGCCTTCACCGGGCGCGCGAGCCGCAGCCAGCTGGACCGCTGGTGGGCCGCGATCGAGCGGGGCCGCGAGCGCACCGACCCGCCGCGCGAGCGCGTGCCAAGCGACGCGCCCCCGCCGCCTCGTGCCTGGGCCGATCGCAACCCCGAGGCGGACGCGCGCCTCAAGGCCGCCAAGGCGGTCGTCGAAGCGCATGCCGAAGAGCTCGGGATGCCCACCGAGAACCTGCTCACCCCCGACACCTTGCGCCGGATCGCCTGGGAGCCGCCGGCCGAGATCAACGCCGCGACGATCGGATCCGCGCTCGCCGCGCGCGATGCGCGGAGCTGGCAGATTGAGGAAACCGCACAGCGGATCGCGGATGCTTTTGTGGAAGCCGCGCAAACGGCGGACGAGGCGCCCGGAACCGCTTCGTAGGTTCAGCCCAACCGATTCCTCCACGGATCCCCCACCGCTCCTAGGCTGAGGGAACACCCCGAGGCGTACCGACCGAGCTGACACTCGGTCTCACGAATTCGGGGACTGCGTTCCTCGGAACGTGCGAAACTGTAAGTCCGGCGCGCAGTTGCGGGCCGGCGACCATCCGTTCCGCGCAGCGGTCCGGATTTTGGAGGCCCTGTCCGCGCTGCGGACCGGACATTGGAGGCAGAGTGGCCGAGATCTCGGACGTCTTCTTCGTCGATGGAGTGCGCACCCCCTTCGGGCGCGCCGGCGAGAAGGGCATGTACTGGAACACCCGCGCGGACGACCTGGCCGTGAAGGCCACGATCGGCCTGATGGAGCGGAACGCGAACGTCCCGCTGGACCGGATCGACGACGTCGCCATCGCGGCGACGTCGCAGACGGGCGACCAGGGTCTCACCCTCGGCCGCTCGGTCGCGATCCTCGCCGGTCTCCCGCAGACCGTGCCCGGCCTGGCGGTCGAGCGCATGTGCGCGGGCGCCATGACGAGCGTCACCACGATGGGCGCGTCGATCGGCGTCGGCATGTACGACCTCGCCCTCGCCGGCGGCGTCGAGCACATGGGCCACCACCCCATCGGCGGCAACGCCGACCCCAACCCGCGCTTCGTCGCGGAGAAGATGGTCGACCCCGGCGCCCTGAACATGGGCGTCACCGCGGAGCGCATCTTCGACCGCTTCCCGCACCTCACCAAGGAGCGCTCCGACCGCTTCGGCATGCTGAGCCAGCACAAGGTGCAGGCCGCCTACGACGCGGGCAAGATCCAGCCCGACCTCGTCCCCGTCGCGATCAAGGGCGCCGACGGCGCCTGGGGCCTCGCCACCGAGGACGAGGGCCGTCGCCCGCAGACCACGATGGAGGATCTGGCGGCGCTGAAGACCCCGTTCCGCCCGCACGGCCGCGTCACGGCCGGCACGTCCTCGCCGCTCACCGACGGTGCGACGATGTCGCTGCTCGCCGGCGGCGGCGCGGTCAAGGAGCTGGGTCTCGCCCCCAAGATGCGCATGGTGTCGTTCGCGTTCGCCGGTGTGCAGCCGGAGATCATGGGCATCGGCCCGATCCCGTCCACGGAGAAGGCGCTCAAGAAGGCCGGTCTCGACATCTCCGACATCGGCCTCTTCGAGCTCAACGAGGCGTTCGCGATCCAGGTCATCTCCCTGCTCGACCACTTCGGTATCGCGGACGACGACCCCCGCGTCAACGCGTGGGGCGGCGCGATCGCCGTCGGCCACCCGCTGGCGGCGAGCGGCGTGCGCCTGATGATCCAGCTCGCGGCGCAGTTCGCCGAGCGTCCCGATGTCCGCTACGGGCTCACCGCGATGTGCGTGGGCCTCGGCCAGGGCGGCTCGGTCATCTGGGAGAACCCCTATTTCGACGGCAAGAAGCGGAAGTGAGTGCAGCAATGACGAACTACGACGCCATCGACTTCTCGCCCATCATGGCCCTCACCGAGGGCGAGGTCGTCACGCACTCCCCCGTGCGCGACGTGCGCCTGCCCTCCGGCAAGGTGCTGGCCCTCGTCACGCTCGACAACGGCCGGGACCACACCCGCCCCAACACGCTCGGCCCCGCGACGCTCACGGAGCTCGGCGAGACGCTCGCCGGCCTCAAGGCGCGCGCCGCAGCCGGTGAGATCCACGCGGTGGGCATCACGGGCAAGCAGTACATCCTCGCGGCCGGCGCCGATCTGTCCGACATCAGCCGCGTCGGATCCCGCGACAACGCGCGTCTCATCGCACAGCTCGGTCACAAGGTGCTGGGATCCCTCAGCGCCCTGGGCGTGCCGTCGTTCGCGTTCGTCAACGGACTCGCCCTCGGCGGCGGCGTCGAGATCGCGCTGAACTCGACCTACCGCACGGTCGACGCCTCGGCGGCGGCCCTTGCGCTGCCCGAGGTGTTCCTCGGGATCATCCCCGGCTGGGGTGGCGCCTACCTGCTGCCGAACCTCATCGGCATCGAGAACGCGCTCGAGGTCGTCATCTCGAACCCGCTCAAGCAGAACCGCATGCTCAAGCCGCAGCAGGCGTTCGAGCTCGGCATGATGGACGCGATCTTCCCGGCCGCGAACTTCCTGGAGGACTCGCTGCGCTGGGCCGACGCGGTGCTCGGCGGCAAGAAGGTCGAGCGCAAGAACGAGCCGGGCAAGATCGAGCGCCTCACCAAGTGGCCGATCGCCATCAAGATGGCCCGCGGCATGCTCGAGTCGAAGATCGGCACCGTCCCGCGCTCGCCGTACGTCGCCCTCGACCTGCTCGACAAGGCGAAGAGCGGCACCCGTGAAGAGGGCTTCGCCCGCGAGGACGAGGCGCTCGCCGACCTCGTCACCGGCGACCAGTTCGCCGCGTCGATGTACGCCTTCGACCTCGTGCAGAAGCGCGCCAAGCGCCCGGTCGGCGCCCCGGACAAGGCCCTCGCCAAGAAGGTCACCAAGGTCGGCATCATCGGGGCCGGCCTCATGGCGAGCCAGTTCGCGCTGCTCTTCGTGCGGAAGCTGCAGGTGCCCGTGCTCATCACCGACCTCGACCAGGCGCGCGTCGACAAGGGCGTCGCCTACATCCACGAGGAGATCGGCAAGCTCGAGGCGAAGGGCCGGCTCGACGCGGACAGCGCAAACAAGCTGCGCGGTCTGGTCACCGGCACGACCGACAAGTCCCTGTATGCGGACTGCGACTTCGTGATCGAGGCCGTCTTCGAGGAGGTCGGCGTCAAGCAGGCCGTGTTCGGCGAGATCGAGCAGATCGTCGCCGAGGACGCGATCCTCGCGACCAACACCTCCTCCCTCTCCGTCGAGGAGATCGGCTCGAAGCTCGCGCACCCCGAGCGCCTGGTCGGCTTCCACTTCTTCAACCCGGTCGCGGTCATGCCGCTCATCGAGATCGTGAAGACGGCGACGACCACCGAGGCGGCCCTGTCGACCGCGTTCGTGGTCGCGAAGGGCCTCGGCAAGAACGCCGTGCTCACGGCGGACGCCCCCGGGTTCGTCGTGAACCGCCTCCTCGCCAAGGTCATGGGCGAGGCGGCCCGCGCCGTCTACGAGGGCACGCCGGTCGCCGAGGTGGAGAAGGCGTTCGCTCCGCTCGGCCTGCCGATGGGTCCGTTCCAGCTCATCGACCTGGTCGGTTGGAAAGTCGCCGCGCACGTGCAGGACACCATGGTGCACGCGTTCCCGGATCGCTTCTACGCGAACGAGAACTTCCACGCGCTGGCGGATCTGCCCGAGGTCGTCGAGAAGGACAAGGGCGGTCGGGTCACCGGCTTCACCAAGGCCGCGGACAAGATCGTGAAGCAGGCCGCGGGTTCCGCCCCGACGCCCGCCGCGGAGATCCTCCGCCGCGTGCAGGACGGCCTCGCGCAGGAGATCAGGCTCATGCTCGACGAGGGCGTGGTGCCCGAGGTCGAGGACATCGACCTGTGCCTCATCCTCGGCGCGGGCTGGCCGTTCATCGACGGCGGCGCCTCGCCGTACCTCGACCGCGAGGGCGCCTCCCAGCGCGTGTTCGGCGCGACGTTCCACACGCCGGCGATCCGCGGGATCGCGAACGCCTGACGCCGCAGCGTGGTTGAGCGAGGACGACACTTCGTCTCGCTCCGCTCGCTCAGTGCAGGTCTGCGCGCGACCGAGATAGGACGCCGCCTCCTCCGGGAGGCGGCGTCTCGTCTCGGTCGCCTTCCGGCCGTGATCGCTCAGCGACCGCGGGACTCCTGAACGGGCCTCGGATCCGCCTCGCCCTGTCGCGGCCAGTACGACATCGCGCGTTCGGCGAGGGCCGTGATCGTGAGCGAGGGATTGACACCGGGATTCGCTGGGACGGCGGAACCGTCCACGACCGAGAGCCCGGGATGGCCCCACACGCGGTGGAAGGGGTCGACGACGCCATGCTCCGGCGCGTCGGAGAGCACCGCGCCGCCGAGGAAGTGCGCGGTGAGCGGGATCCCGAAGACTTCGGGCCAGGATCCGCGCGCGGATGCCGGGACGCCCGTCTCCTGCGTCATGCGGGCCGCGATCGCCTCCGCCGCCCGATGCGCCTCGGGCAGATGGCTCGGGTTCGGCGCGCCGTGCCCCTGGGCGCTCGTCAGCACGTCGCGCCCGAACCGGCGCCGCAGGGAGAGTGTCAGCGAGTTGTCCGCGGTCTGCATCACGAGCGCGATGATGCCCCGCTCGCTCCAGCGCCGCAGCGTGCCGAGGCGGAACTGGCGGATCGGATGGCGCACGACGGCGCCGAGCAGCGCGCCCAGCCGTCGTCCGAGCGGCACGTCCCCGGGCACGAGCACCGTCGCGAGGGCGCCCATGAGGTTGGATCCCGGCCCGTAGCGCACGTTCTCCACGTGGGTGCGCTCGTCGACGTGGAACGAGGTCGTGATGGCCACGCCCTGCGCGAAGCCGGCCCCGTCCGGCACCGCGGTCGAGACCGCGCCGTCCAGCGCCTCGGAGTTGGTGCGGGTGAGCCGGCCGAGCGCATCCGGGATCCGCGGCAGCGCCCCGGAGGCCTTCATCCGGTGCAGGAGCTGCTGACTCCCCCAGGTGCCCGCGGCGAGCACGACCTGCTCCGCGGTCACGGTGCGCCGGAGGCCCCGGCCCCAGGCGCCGCTGCGGCGGGTGGTGACGGAGAAGCCGCCTCCCGCCCGTTCGCGCACCTCGACGACCGTGCGCAGGGCCTCGATCACCACGCCACGGCGTTCCGCGAGAGCGAGGTAGTTCTTCATGAGGGTGTTCTTCGCACCGACCCGGCAGCCCACCATGCAGTTCCCGCACAGCGTGCAGCCGGTGCGCGCGGGCCCTTCGCCGCCGAAGAACGGATCCGGCACGGTCTCGCCCGGCGCGCCGAAGTACACCCCGACCGGCGCGCGGCGGAACGTCTTCGCCACCCCCAGGTCCTCAGCCGCACCGGCCATGATCCGTTCCACCGGACCGGTGTGCGGATAGTGCTCCACGACGCCGAGCATGCGCTTGGCGGTCGCATAGTGCGGCGCGAGCTCCTCCTGCCACGGCGCGATACCGGCCCACTGCGGATCGTCGAAGAAGGCGGCGCCCGGCTGATAGAGGGTGTTCGCGTAGTTCAAGGAGCCGCCTCCGACACCCGCCCCCGCGAGGATCATCACATGCGGCAGCCGGTGGATCCGCTGCACGCCGAAGCAGCCCAGCGCCGGGGCCCACAGATACCGGCGCACGTTCCAGTTCGTCTGGGCGAAGTCCTCGTCCTCGAAGCGGCGCCCCGCCTCGTACACGCGGACCCGGTACCCCTTCTCCGCGAGCCGGAGCGCGGCGACCGCGCCGCCGAATCCGGATCCGATCACGACGACGTCCTCGTCGAAGCCGCTCATGCCGTTCCTCCGTTCGGGACCATCACGGTCAGCGATGCCGGCCGCACCCGGATCCGGCATTCCGTCTCCGCGACCCGCTCGCCGTCGGCGTAGACCACGAGGTCCGGTGCCGAGACCGTGATCTCGGCCACGCGCCGATGCGCCACCTCCGATCGCCCCAGATGACGCCCGCGCAACAAGAGCGGGAACAGGCGCAGCAGTCTGGCACGTCCCAGCGGGGCGACATGGACGACATCCAGCAGACCGTCGTCGGGGCGCGCGTCGGGGCAGATGGGCATCCCGCCCCCGTAGCTGACCGTGTTGCCCACGGCGACGAGCGTGCCTGGCGCCTCCCGCGGACTCTCGCCGTCGCAGGCCAGCCGGAACCGGGTGGGACGCAGACGCACGACTTCGACGAGGATCGCGAGGTAGTACCGCGCGGCCCCGCGCGGCCACCGCAGCAGATTGGTGCGGTCGCTGACCTTCGCATCGAAGCCGAGTGCGGCGACCGTGAGGAACGGCGTGGTCCGCCCGCCGGCGACGATCTCGCCGACGTCGATACGACGACGCTCTCCGTGCAGGGCCAGGAGCGCGGCGCTCGCGGGATCGCGCCGCGGCAGCCCCAGGGCGCGCGCGAAGTCGTTTCCGGTGCCCGCCGGCACGAGCACCAGCGGTACCGCTGCGTCCGTGAGGTCGGGCAGGATCTCCGACACCGTGCCGTCGCCGCCGACCACCACGATCGCATCAGGACGCTCCGCGAGGGCGGTCGCGGTGAGGCGCCGCGTGTCGGCCGCCGAAGACCCGATGCGCACGCGCACCTCGGCCCCTGCGTCGCGCAGTGCCGAGATCGCCGCGTCCGCGGCAGCGGCGCCGCGCCCCTTGCCGGAGCGCGGATTCGTGATCAGGGCGATCACCGGCACGTTCAGGCCCCCGGGGCGCGCGCAGGGACGGGAGTCGCCGCACCGAGCACCGCTCCGGGGTTCATGATTCCCTCGGGGTCGAGCTCCCGTTTGACGGCGGCCAGTATCCGCACACCGGTCTCGCCGATCTCCTCCTCGAGCCAGGGCGCATGATCGCGGCCCACCGCGTGGTGGTGGCTGATCGTGCCGCCCGCCGCCATGATCGCGTCGCCGACACGGTGCTTGATGCCGGACCACACCTCCTGCGCGTCGGCGGCGAGCGGCGCCAGCAGGGTGAAGTAGAGCGAGGCGCCGGTCGGATACACGTGCGAGACATGGCACATCACGAACACCTTGCGGCCGGCGTCGGCGAACCCGCTCTTGAGAGCACGTGTCACGGCATCGCGCAGTCCTTCGAGG
The DNA here is from genome assembly GCA_031277885.1 of Microbacterium sp. GTDB lineage: Bacteria > Actinomycetota > Actinomycetes > Actinomycetales > Microbacteriaceae > Microbacterium. The sequence continues at coordinate 44,010 of JAITLM010000134.1, read as the reverse complement.
CGGGACCACGTGGTCGCGGTCTCCAGCGTCTCGCAGAACACGCCGGCATCGAGCAGGGCGTCGCGCAGATATGGCCCGTCGAAGCGGGTGCGCAGCCAGTCCTCGGACGGACCCTCACCCGAGGACGTGCCTCCGGCCGCCTGCAGCAGTGCCGCAGTGCGCATCCGGCGCGCGGCCACGTCGTCCCCCTCGAACACGGTGACCGCGCTCGCCCCCTTGGCGAGGGCCTTGCCGATCTTCCCCACCTGCGCGAGGCTCACGCTCGTCTCGGCCTCATCCGAAAGCCGGATCACCGTGGGACCGCCGCCGTGCTGCGCCACGGCCCGCAACGCTGCCGCACCGGTCGCGAAGTCGGGGAACGTCCAGGACTCCATCACGCGCTCCGCCGGCACAGGATGAACACGCACCCTGACCTCGGTGATGACGCCGTAGATGCCTTCGGATCCGAGGAACAGCCGCACGAGGTCGGGCCCGGCCGCACTGCCCGGCGACCGGCCGAGTTCGATGTCGCCGGTCGGCGTCGCGACGCGGATCCCGGTGACCATGGTGTCGAACCGTCCGTATCCGGCGGAGTTCTGCCCCGAGGAGCGGGCGGCGGCGAACCCGCCGATCGTCGCATAGCGGAAGCTCTGCGGGTAGTGCCCGAGCTCCATGCCGTGCTGTGCGAGAAGTCGTTCGGCCTCGGGCCCCGTGGTGCCGGCGGCCAGCACCGCCTCGGCGCTCACCGCGTCGTAGCCGAGCAGCCCGCTCAGGCGACCGAGATCCAGGCTCACGACGGCACGATGGCCTCCGCGCTCGGGGTCGAGGGCGCCCACGACGCTGGTGCCGCCGCCGAAGGGGATCACGGCGATGTCGCGCTCCGCAGCGAGCCGCAGGCACGCGACGACATCGTCGTGGTCGCGGGGCCGGAGCACCGCGTCCGGCGAGGCCTGCACCGCGTCGCGGCGCCGCAGCAGATCGGGTGTGGACCGTCCGCCGGCGTGCCTGATGCGCGACTCCGCGTCCGTCAGGACGTGGTCGATCCCGAGGACCGCGGCGAAGGCGTCCGCATCCTCCGGCGTGAAGGCGGAGAGGCTCAGGCGAACCTCGCCGAGGGCGATCGGGGGCCGGGGGCGGCGGATCCGTCCGAGCAGGAGCGGCAGCAGCGACCGCACGGCGAAGGGCAGATCCTCTGCGCGCTCCGGGTCCCCCCAGCCGTTCCAGCGCATCCGCGCGACCTCGGAGATCGGATCGTCGGCGCCTCTGCCGCTCTCGTGACTCATGCGTTACAGTGTGACAGATCATGACAAAACGTCAAGCAATTGCGGGCGTCGTGCTCCCCACCTGGGACGCGACGCAGAGCAGGATCCTGGATGCCGCCGATGCGCTCATCGCGACCCGCGGCGTACGCGGCATGACGATCGCCGAGCTCGCCCGGCGCGCCGGCGTGAGCCGCCCCACGGTCTACCGGAACTGGTCCGATGCGGACGATGTGGTCCGCGCCGCACTGCTGCGCCGCGTGGCCGTCATCCTCGACCGGTTCCCCGCTCCCGCGACGACCCGTGCGGAGATCGTCGACGACGTCCTGCGGTTCGCAGCGCTCTTCCGTGCCGACGACGTCTACCAGCACCTGCTGACGGAGGAGCCGGAGGCGTTCACCCGCTACACGCTGGAGCGGGTCGGATCCAGCCAGCGCGCGATCCTCGCGTGGCTCGCCGTCGCGATCGGCGCCGCCCAGCACGACGGCTCGGTGCGCGGGGACGACCCTCAGGCGATGGCGGTCATGCTCCTGCTCGTCGCGCAGTCCGCGCTGCTCTCGCACGGAACGGTGAGCGAGCTGATCGACGAGCCCTCCTTCGAACGCGAACTTCGCGCCGCCGTCGAAGGCCTGCTCCGACCATGAACGGACCCTCGCGGCTGACCGCGGCACGGCGAGGACAGGAACTCGTCCGGTCGGCGGAGGATCGCGTCGATCTACTCGTCGTCGGCGGCGGCATCACCGGGGCCGGCGTGGCCCTGGACGCGGCGAGCCGGGGGCTGTCGGTCGCACTCATCGAAGCGGAGGACCTCGCATTCGGCACGAGCCGGTTCAGCTCGAAGCTCGTGCACGGCGGGCTGCGCTACCTCGCGACCGGGGACGTCGCCACAGCCCGGGAGAGCGCGATCGAGCGCCACCTGCTGATGACGCGCATCGCGCCGCACCTCATCCGGCCGATGCCGCAACTGCTGCCCTTCTCCCCCGCCGTCACGCTGACCCAGCGCACCACCGGCGCGGTCGGCTTCGCGCTCGGCGATCTGCTGCGGCTGCGGGTGCGGACGCCTCAGGCCGTCCTGCCCGCACCGCGCTTCGTCAGTGCGCGCACGGCCAGGCGCCTGGCCCCGTCCGTGCAGACCGACCGCCTGCGGGGCGCGGTGCTCGCCGCCGACGGGCAGCTCGTCGACGATGCCAGACTGGTCGTCGCGGTGGCCCGGACCGCGGCGGCGTATGGCGCGCGGATCCTCACGCGGGTGCGGGCGCTCGGATTGCGCCGCGACGGCGCGGCGGTCGAGGACACCCTCACCGGGCAGCGGTTCGACATCCGGGCTCGTACGGTCGTGAACGCCACGGGCGTCTGGGCCGGAGCGCTCGATGACTCCATCCGCATGCGTCCGAGTCGCGGCACGCACCTCGTGCTCGACGCCGCCGCACTCGGCGATCCCTCCGCGGCGCTGACCGTCCCACATCCCGACTCCATCAGCCGCTTCGTCTTCGCACTGCCGCAGCAGCTCGGACGCGTCATCGTGGGCCTCACCGACGAGGACGCGCCGGGCCCCGTGCCCTCGGTCGCGACCCCCACCGAGCCGGAGATCACGTTCCTGCTCGAGGTCCTCAACCGCGCGCTTCGCACGCCGATCCGCCGCGACCAGGTGCGCGGCGCGTACGCCGGGCTGCGCCCGCTCGTCGACACCGGCGGCGCGTCCACCGCGGACATCTCCCGGCGTCACCTCGTCGCCGTCTCCGAGGGCGGCTTCGTCAATGTGCTGGGCGGCAAACTCACCACGTATCGCCGGATGGCGGAGGATGCGGTGGATCGCGCCGTCGCGCTCGCGAACCTGTCTGCGACACCATGCCGTACCGCCACGCTGCCCCTGGTCGGCGCACTCGCCTCGCCGCACCGACCCGGGAGCGACCTGGATTGGCGGTACGGCGCCGAAGCCGGGCTGGTGCTGGGCCGCGCGCGCTGCGCGGATCCACGGGACCCCATCGCGGCGGGCATCGACGTCACACGTGCCGAGGTGGAGTTCGCGGTGCGGGCGGAGGGCGCGCTGACCGCCGACGACGTCCTGGACCGGCGCACGCGCATCGGCCTCGTGAGCGACGACCGCGCGCACGCCGAGCCCGCAGTCGCGCAGCTCGTCACCGAGACGCTCGCAGGTCCCACCTGAGCCGAGCACGACCCCTGCCATGACGTCCCGATGGACGCGAGCTCCGCGTGACGCTATTCTTTGAACATGTTCAGTTCAGAGTCGGACACCACTGCGAAGCCCCTCACCCCGAAGGCCGAGGCAACGCGTGCGCGGATCCGCGCCGCGGCGATGGCCTCCTTCGTGGAGCGCGGTTACCCGGACACCACGATCCGCCTCATCGCCAAGGAGGCCGGCGTCTCGGTGGGGAACGCCTATTACTACTTCCCCTCGAAGGAGCACCTGGTCCAGGAGCTCTACGACCAGCAGCAGCGGGACCACGCCGCCGCCGCGCGCCCGCGGCTGGAGGGCACGACGGGCCTCGTGGACCGGATGCGTGTGTTCTTCGAGACGGGCCTGGAGACGGTCGGCGCCTATCGTGCGGTCGCCCCCGGCTTCCTCAGCGCGATGGTCTCCCCCGATTCCCCCATCAACCCGCTCTCCGTGGAGTCCTCCCCCGCGCGCGAGATGACGATCGGCCTGCTCCGCGAGGTCGTCGAAGGGGCGTCGCACCGGGTGCCGGACGACATCGCCGAGCGTCTGCCGGAGGCGATCTTCCCGATGTACCTGGCGCTGATCCTCCGGTGGACCTATGACAAGTCGCCGGACCAGGCGAAGACCACGCGCCTCCTCGACACCGGTCTCAGACTGTTCGCCGTCGCGCTCCCGTTCCTGCGCGTCCCCGGGGTGCGCGGCGTCACCCGCGATCTCCTCGATCAGATCGCGGACGTGCGACCATGAGCGCCGCTGTCTTCGTATCACCGCGCACGTCCAGCGAGCCGATGGCGTTCACGCCCAAGGAGTTCATCCGTGGCACGGCGTTCGCGTGGATCATCTTCGTGCTCGGTGCCGAGCTCGCGTACGCGGTCGACGCGGCGACGCCTGTCCCCGGGCTGGTCTACGAGTCCTTCAACGGGCTGACGGGTGTGGCGCTCTTCTGGTCACGCGTCGCGAATTCGTTCCTGTTCATCGTCCCGTTCTCCTTCGTGCTCGCATGCGTCCTGGCGCCGCTCGGGCTTGGTGTCGGCCATCGACTTCGCCGTACGGACAACGCCTTTGTCCATAGCGTGATGTTCCTCATCCTCGGCGCGGGGATCGGCCTGGCTTGGTGGGTCCTCTGCCGGTTCCTCTGGGTGGATCCGATGCGACCGTTCGCCATCGGCGTCGCCATCGCCGTGACTCTCGCTCTTCCCGTGGGCTGGAGTATCACCGCTCGGATCGCGCTGCGACGAGATGCACGCCATCGCGCTCTCGTCGACGCAGGCTCGACCGGCGCTGTCCGATGAGTACGATGGGGTCGCCGCGCACTCCGAAGCGGCCCATGGCGTTCACCGCTGCCGAGCTGAGCCGTGGGGCCGTCTGGGCCTGGCTGTCCTTCCTGATCCTTCTGACGTCGCTCTTCGTGGTTCCGACGCTGATCTCGCTCGTGACATCGCTCTGGTCGCCGGCGAGCCTCGACGGGCTGCCCCTGACCGCCGGCGCGATGCTCGGGGGGCTCCAGTACCTGATCATCGTGCTCGTCATCGGCGGGACGATCTCCGGACTCGTGACGCTCGTCGCTGCGCCGCTTGCGGGAGCGATCGGACGGCGGCTCGCCGGAACCCGCCCCGCGTGGATCCATGCCCCCGCTTACCTGCTGCTCGGTGCGGGGATCGGTGGCGCCGTCGGTCTGGGAATCGGCGCGCTCGTGACGCGGGAATCGCCGTACACACTCGTCCTCGCGGGCCTGGGAGCTGGGCTCACCGCACCGGCGGCCGTCGCGGGATGGTGGATCACGATGCGCAAGGCGCTCCGCGACGACCGTCGTGAGCGGGACGCGGTCCAGCCGGCCTGATCTCAGAGCGCCCTCAGCCGCGCCGACGCTCCTCCGCGCCGTGCTCCGCACGGATGCCCGTCACGATGTCGACGGTACCCGTGTGCAGGGGAACCTCGCCCGTGGGACGGGCGATCGGTACCCGGGTGCCGAGCACCTGCGCGACCACGTCCTGCGCGATCTTGCCGGCGGTGAGTCCGGCGTCCTCGAGGATCTGCTCGCGGCTCGCGTGGTCGATGTACGCGTCGGGCAGGCCCAGCTCGTCCACCGCGGTGTCGATGCCCGCCTCGCGCAGCACCTGCCGCACGCGAGTTCCGACTCCGCCGACGCGGATCCCATCCTCGAGCGTGATCACCAGGCGGTGCCGGGCGGCGAGTTCGACGACCGAGGGCTGCACCGGGATCGCCCAGCGGGGGTCGATCACGGTCGCGCCGATCCCCTGCGCCTTGAGCCGCTCCGCCACGTCGAGCGCGAGGGACGCGAACGGCCCGATCCCCACGAGCAGGACATCCTCGCCCTCGCCGCGGGACAGCACGTCCACGCCGTCGTGCAGGCGCTCGAGCGCGGCGATCTCGGGAGCCACGGCCCCCTTCGGATAGCGGATCACGGTGGGCGCGTCGTCGACGGCGACCGCCTCCTCCAGCTCCTCGCGGAGGCGCTCGGCGTCGCGGGGCGCCGCGATGCGGATCCCCGGCACGATCTGCAGCATGGAGAGGTCCCACAGACCATGGTGGCTCGGACCGTCGGGCCCGGTGACGCCGGCCCGATCCAGCACGAACGTCACCCCGGCGCGGTGCAGTCCGACGTCCATCAGCACCTGGTCCAGCGCGCGGCCCATGAACGTCGCATACAGCGCGACGACCGGGTGCAGGCCGCCGTAGGCGAGCCCTGCAGCCGCCGTGACCGCGTGCTGCTCGGCGATGCCCACGTCGTAGACGCGGTCTGGGAAGCGCTCGGCGAACGGGGCGAGCCCGGTGGGTCGCAGCATGGCGGCGGTCATCGCGATGACCTCGGGCTTGCGCGCACCGAGATCGACGAGCGCGTCGGCGAACACGTCGGTCCATCCCGTGCCGCTCGCCGCGAGGGGCGTCCCCGTCTTCGGGTCGATCTTGTTGACGGCGTGGAACTGGTCGGCCTCGTCGTCGAGCGCGGGCTGATAACCGCGCCCCTTCTCCGTGATGACGTGCACGATGACCGGCGCGCCGTAGTCCTTCGCCAGCTGCAGCGCCTCCATGAGCGAAGGGATGTCGTGACCGTCGACCGGGCCGAGGTACTTGATGTCGAGGTTGGAGTACAGCTCCTCGTTGTTCGAGAAGCGAGAGAGGAAGCCGTGCGTGCCGCCGCGGACGCCCCGGTAGAACGCACGACCCACGGGTCCGAAAGCGCGGAAGAAGCGATCCGACTTGCGATGCAGGTCGCGGTACACGCCCGCCGTGCGCACACGGTTCATGTACCGCGCCATGCCGCCGATCGTGGGCGCGTAGGAGCGGCCGTTGTCGTTGACCACGATCACGAGATTGCGCTCGTTGTCGTCCGAGATGTTGTTGAGCGCCTCCCAGGTCATGCCGCCGGTGAGCGCCCCGTCGCCGACGACCGCGACGACGTGACGATCCTCGCGGCCCGTCGCCGTGAAGGCCCGGGAGATCCCGTCGGCCCAGCTCAGCGAGCTCGAGGCGTGCGAGGACTCGACGACGTCGTGCGGGCTCTCCGAGCGCTGCGGGTAGCCCGCCAGTCCCCCGCGCGATCGCAGCGCGGAGAAGTCCTGGCGTCCGGTGAGCAGCTTGTGCACGTACGACTGGTGCCCGGTGTCGAAGATGATCGGGTCGTCCGGCGAGGAGAACACCCGGTGCAGCGCGATCGTGAGCTCCACCACCCCGAGGTTCGGCCCCAGGTGCCCGCCGGTGCGGGCCACGTTCTCGATCAGGAACGATCGGACCTCCGCCGCCAGCTCGACGAGCTGTTCGGGCGTGAGCCGATCGAGGTCGCGGGGACCGGAGATACCGGGAAGGATCGCCACCGTGTCTGCCTCCTGAAGCCAATAGTGCGCGGCGAGCCGGAGCCCGCAGCACCGATCCAGCCTACCGAGCATTGCTCCCGGACCGCTGGAGATCCGCCGCATCCGGGCCGACGTAGTGGCCGATCGGCCGCAACCGCAGCGGTGCGCGCGCATACTCGTCCTGCGCGTGCGCGCACCAGCCTGCGGAACGCGCGACGGCGAACACCGTCTCCCCCGCATCGGCGGGCATCTCCCAGGCCAGGGCCATCACGGCGAGCGCCAGATCCACCGTCGGATGAAGACCGGTCCTGGCACGCACGACGGTCACGACCTGCTCGGCCACCTGCAGCGCCGCCTCCGCCCGCGGATCCGCGGTCTCCCGCATCAGTCGCAGCAGCAGCCGCGCCCGCGGGTCACCCTCCGGGTACAGCAGCTGGCCGAATCCCGGGATCCCCGCCCCGCCGAGACGGGTCGCGGTCGCGACCGCCGAGGCAGGATCCGCTCCGTCCCGCACCTGCCGGAGAAGAGCGTGCACCGCGGCGCTCACCGCACCGTGCAGGGCCGAATCGAGCGCGCCGAACCCGGCTGCCACGACGGCGTAGGGGTGCGCACGCGCCGAGGCCGCCGCCCTGGCGGCCAGAGTCGACGCGGCCATGTCGTGGTCGACGAGCACCACGAGCGCGGCGTCCAGCACGCGCAGGCGGGCGGGACCGGCCGGCAGGGCGGTGAGACGCGGCCAGAGCCGTGCGGCGACCGGCGTCGCGGGCCTGTCTGTCGAGAGGACGGACGCCGTACCGCTTCTCTCGACGTCGAGCCGCGGGAGGGCATCCACGAGTCCGGCGAGGAGCCGTGTCGCGACCCGGGCCACCGTCTCCGCACGGAGGTCGTAGCGCTCCGGATCCTCCGCCGCGAGAGCCGCGACCGCCGCGAGGAGTCGGCTGAACGCCCCGGCGCCGGCCGGCAGCGCCGCGAGCACATGGCGCGCCGCGTCGCTCCCCGGCCTCTCGAGCGGAGGAGCGTCCGCCTGCGGCAGACCAGTGCGCTCGAAGAGCCAGCGCACGACGGCGTCGAACCTCGGCTCTCCGCCCTCCGCCGCGACCAGCTCATCGATCGGCACTCCGCGGATCCAGAGCTCGCCGTCCTCGATCAGCGCGATGTCGGTGTCGATCACCGCGAGCGGGCTTCCGTCGGCTCCGGCCGGGCGTGCCGCCCCGTGCGACGGCGAGGTCACCCGGCGACGGGCGCGGGCGAAGCGCTCGACTTCGAGAGGATCGAACAGCGAGCCGTGCGCGCCGCGCTCTCGTGCGATCAGCCCTCGGGAGACGTAGGCGTAGAGCGTCTCGGTCCGCACTCCGAGACGCGCCGCGGTCTGCGCCGCCGTGAGCGCATCCATCCGGACCGCCTCTCATTGATTCGATCAACATTGACGATAGCCGGATCCATTATGCATCGTGAGCGAAGAGCCGCATCGCGACTCCGAGCAGAACCGAGCCGCCATCCGCGACTCACCAGAGAGGAGCCGACATGGCCATCACGATCGATCGCAACGACACGCATCTCATCGACGTCCCGCGCGGGCTCACGAACGTCGTGGTCGCAGAGACCGCGATCGGCGACGTGCGCGGTGAGGAGGGGTTCTTCCACTACCGCGGCGTGTCGGGCGTGGAGCTGGCCGCTGCGGCGCGATTCGAGGACGCGTGGAGCCTCGTCGCCCTCGGCGCCCTGCCACAGGGCGACGCCGATTCCCGCGCCTTCCGCACCCGCACGGCCTCTGCGCGGGCGATTCCCGACCACCTGCGCAGCGCGCTGGCGGCGATCGCGGGTTCGGGGCTGGATCCCATGGCCCAGTTGCGCACCGGGCTCGCTCTGGTCTCGGCCGCCGACGGCCGACGCGCGCTCTACGACGAGACCGACGAGGAGCGCGTCGCGGACGCGATCCGTCTCGCCGCGGTGGCGCCGCCCCTGATCGCGGCACTGCACCGGCGGAGTCGGGGTCAGGATCCGATCGCGCCGGACGCCGAGCTCGACCCCGTCTCCGACTACCTGCGCATGCTCACGGGCGCCGTGCCCGACGCCCGCCTCGCCACCGCCCTCGCCACGTACCTGACGGCCGCGATCGATCACGGCTTCAACGCCTCGACGTTCACGGCGCGGGTGATCGCATCGACCGGTGCCGACCTCGCCTCGTGCGTCGGCGGGGCGCTCGGCGCGCTGTCGGGGCCGCTGCACGGCGGCGCACCCGCGCGCACGCTGGACATGCTGGACGAGATCGGCACCCCGGATCGCGCCGAGGCGTGGGTGCGCGCGCGCGTCCAGGACGGCGGGCGGATCATGGGCTTCGGGCATGCCGTCTACCGCACCGAGGATCCCCGGTCCCGCCTGCTGCGCGGCGTCGCCCAGCAGCTGCGCGCCGATGGGCTGGCCTCGGATCGCGTCGACCTGGCCGTGACGGTGGAGCAGACCGTGCTGCGGGTCCTCGACGAGCTCAAGCCCGGCCGCGCCCTCCGCACCAATGTCGAGTTGTACGCCGCGGTGGTGATGGAGGCGTGCGGGATCCCTCGGGAGTTGTTCACGCCGACGTTCGCCTCGGCACGACTCATCGGCTGGGGCGCTCACGCCCGCGAGCAGGTGCAGGACGGCAAGATCCTCCGCCCGTCGTCCCGCTACACCGGGCCGTCCGCCTGAGGGCGGCGTGGCGAGGCGACGCCGATCAGCCGCGTCCGATGACCGCGGTCGTGTCCATGTCGACGCCGTCGCCGTTCACGTCGACCGGATGCAGCGGGGCGAGCGGCCGGCCCGCCTCGTCCACGAGAACGGAGTGCGCCTCGCCGGGCGCGAACATGTGCCGCTCGCCCCACTGACGTATCGCCAGGATGACGGTGAAGAAGTCCCGGCCCTCGTCCGTGAGCACGTAGACCTGCCGGCGCCCGGAAGCCGCCGGCTCCCGCCGCAGGATCCCGCGATCGACGAGACGTCGAAGCCTGTCGGTGAGGATGTTGCGCGCGACCCCGGTTCGCTGCTGGAAGTCGGTGAACGACCGCGCGCCGTCGATCGCGTCGCGGATGACGAGCATGCTCCAGCGGTCCCCGACGATGTCGAGCGTGCGCGCGACCGGACAGGTGGGGTCGGTCCAGGTCATACCGTCGACGAGTGCGGTCGGGTTCATCGCGCCTCCAATGAGTTGCAGATCGAAACCAGTCTGCCGTAGTGTCCGATTAGTTGCAATTCGCTACTGATTGGAGAGTCCGTGCTCATCACGTCCGGCCGAAAGTTCCTGCTCGCGGTGGTCTGCGCCGTGGCCGTCGCGACGATCTACGTCGCCCAGCCGGCCCTCGCGCAGATCGGGACCGGATTGGGCGTTCCCGAGTCCGACCTCGGATGGATCGTGGCCGCAGGACAGGTCGGCTACATGGTCGGCTTGGCCGTTCTCGTCCCCCTCGGCGACATGTGGGATCGACGACGGCTCATCGGGATGCAGTTGCTCCTCGCCGCTGCCGGCACCCTGTTGGCGGCCTTCTCCCTCTCCTCGTGGATGCTGCTCGTCGGTCTCGCCACGACGGGCCTGTTCGCCGTCGTCGTCCAGACGACCGTGGCCTTCGCCGCCGACCTCTCGAGCCCCGCGGAGCGCGGGCGCACGCTCGGGGCGGTCACCTCCGGCGTGATCCTCGGAATACTCGGCGCGCGGGTGCTCGCCGGCGCTGTCGCCGACCTGTGGGGCTGGCGAAGCATCTACGTCGGGCTGACTCTGTTGCTCATCGCGCTCTCCCTGTTCGTCCTGTGGCTGCTGCCCGCGGATCGCCGTCCGCAGCGGAAGACCTACCGTGGCGTCGTGAGCTCACTCGGGCAGCTCTTCCGCGAACCGCTCTTCGTGTCACGAGGGGCGATCGCCTTCTTCCTCTTCGCGTCGTTCGGCACCCTCTGGAGCGGACTCGCGCTGCCGCTGTCCGCGGATCCCTGGCGACTGTCCCCGGCCCAGATCGGCGCCTTCGGCATTGCAGGGCTCGTCGGTGCGCTGGGCGCGACGCGCGCCGGCCGCTGGGCGGACGCAGGCCGAGCGGACCTGGTGACCGGTGTCTCGCTTGGGCTGCTCGCGGCGTCGTGGATCGCTGCCGCCCAGGCGTCCTGGTCGCTGCCTCTTGTGATCCTCGGCGTCATCGTCCTCGACTTCGCAGTCCAGGCCGCCCACGTCAGCAACCAGAGCCTGCTGACGTCCGCTCACCCGAATGAGACCAGCAGCGTCATCGGCGGCTACATGATGTTCTACTCGCTCGGATCCGCTCTCGGCGCGACGACCACGACCGCTCTCTACGCCGCGGCAGGATGGACCGGATCCGCTGTGCTCGGTGCGGTGTTCGCGCTCGGCGGCCTCCTCGCCTGGGCGCTCAGGCGGAAGGCGGTCGCGAAAGCGCGGCCTGACGCGTGAGGGACCCCGCACGCGCGGCGGCATGGCCGGAGCGGGTCACGACATGCCGCCGCAGACCTCGTTGATCGAGGAACGGCCGCAGGTCTATGCTCGGCGCCAGGCGAACCCGACCCGACCGCCGGTGCGCCTGGGCATTCCGCGATTCTGGATCCGAGAGGGCGAACGTGAACGCGCAGAAACCGGCACCCCGTCCCGCTCCCGGACGGCGAACGGCGCTGATCGTCGCCGGCGCAGCGATCGTCGCGCTCGTCGTCGCGATCGGCTGGATCGTCTGGCGGCCCGGCGGTGCTGCCGCCCCCACGGCGACGGCCTTCCCCGCGCCGCAGAGCATTGCGAACGAGCGCGTCGACGCGATCGTCCGCGATGCGATGAAGGCCGAGAGCCTCAAAGCGGTGATCGTCCGGGTCACGGTCGGCGGCAAGGTCGTCGCGATGCAGGCCTTTGGGGACTCGATGACCGGAGTCCCCGCCACGACCGACATGCACTTCCGCAACGGCGCCGTGGCGTTCGAGTACGTCTCCACGCTGCTCCTCGAGTACGTCGACGAGGGCAGGATCACGCTCGACGACACCGTCGACAGGTGGATGCCCAGCCTGCCGGAGTCGCACAAGGTCACGCTCCGGATGCTGACGAACCAGACCACCGGGTATCCCGACTTCGAGACGGACCCGGAATGGACCGCCGCGTACAACGCCGACCCCTTTCACGAGTTCACATTCGACGAGCGGCTGAAGGACGCGTTCAATCGCCCGCTGCAGTTCGAGCCCGGCACCAACTGGAGCTACGCGCACACGAACTTCATGATCCTCGGCCACATCCTGTCGATGATCGGCGGCGCTCCGCTCGACCAGCTGCTGCAGACGAAGGTCCTCGGCCCGATGGGCCTGACGCAGACCGCGGCCTACAGCACGGCGACGGTGCCGGAGCCGGTGCTCCACGCCTACAGCTCAGAGCGCCGCGTGGCCCTCGGCATCCCCCCGTCGATGCCCTTCACAGAGGAGTCGACCTTCTGGAATCCCGCCTGGGGCACGCCGATCGGCGCGGCGGAGACGACCACGATCACCGACATGGCGACGACGGCCGTCGCGGTCGGCACCGGCAAGCTGCTGTCTTCGAAGAGCTTCCACGAGATGACCGATTCGAAGCTCATCGGCTTCGGGACGCCGCTGCCCGTCTGCGCCGGATCCTGCTTCACCCAGGTCGAAGGCTATAACTACGGACTCGGGGTGGTGCGATCCGGATCCTGGCAGCTGCAGAACCCGCTGCTCAGCGGATACAGCGCGACCGAGGCGTATCTGCCTTCGAAGAAGATCGCGGTCGCCGTGGCCACGACCTTCCTGCCGGGCGCGTTCGACGCGAACGGCGTCTACGACAACGCGAGCGACCGGCTGTTCCGGGAGATCGCCACGGAGCTCGCACCGGACGACCCGCCGCCGACGCTGCCGGCGAAGAAATGACGGGATCCCGCGACAGATGCACGATCGTGCCACGAATGCACGATCGATTCGGCGAACAGCGCCTGCAAACGTGACAAGATCGTGCAAGTGTCACGGGCCGGAGCGGATGCCGCGCGCGTGACGCGAGCCGGATACGCGAACGGGGCCGGCTCCCGAAGGAACCGGCCCCGACTCGTACGCGTGGATCAGACCAGCGAACGCAGCACGTACTGCAGGATGCCACCGTTGCGGTAGTAGTCGGCCTCACCGGGGGTGTCGATGCGGACGACCGCGTCGAACTCGATGGGCTGCTTGCCCTCGGGCGAGAACTCGCTCGGGGTCGCGGTGACCTTGACCGTCTTCGGGGTGGTGCCGTTGTTCAGCTCCTCCAGGCCCTCGATCGAAACGATCTCGGTGCCGTCGAGGCCCAGCGACTCCCAGGACTCGCCTGCGGGGAACTGCAGCGGGACGACGCCCATGCCGATCAGGTTCGAGCGGTGGATGCGCTCGAAGCTCTCGGTGATGACCGCCTTGACGCCGAGGAGGTTGGTGCCCTTCGCCGCCCAGTCGCGGGAGGATCCGGATCCGTACTCCTTGCCGCCGAAGATCACCAGCGGGGTGCCCTGCTCCTGGTAGTTCGTCGAGGCGTCGAAGATGTACGCCTGCGGGCCACCGGCCTGGGTGAAGTCGCGGGTGAAGCCGCCCTCGATCTGCTGACCGTCGTTGACGGCCTTGACGAGCGCGTTCTTCAGGCGGATGTTCGCGAACGTGCCGCGGATCATCACCTCGTGGTTGCCGCGGCGCGAGCCGAAGGAGTTGAAGTCCTTCTGCGCGACGCCGTGCTCCGTGAGGTACTGGGCGGCAGGCGTGCCCGCCTTGATGTTGCCGGCCGGCGAGATGTGGTCGGTGGTGACCGAGTCGCCGAGCGTCGCCAGCACGCGTGCGCCGGTGATGTCGGTGACGGGGGCGGGCGTCGCCTCCATGCCGTCGAAGTACGGCGCCTTGCGCACGTAGGTCGAGTCGGCGTCCCACTCGAAGATCGGGCCGGTCGGGGTGGGCAGGCTCGTCCAGCGCTCGTCGCCGTCGAAGACGGTGGCGTACTGCTTGATGAACTGGTCGCGCGAGATCGAGGAGTCGATGATCTGCTGCACCTCGGTCGGGTCGGGCCAGACGTCCTTGAGGAACACCTCGTTGCCGTCGCCGTCGGTGCCGAGCGCCTGGGTGTCGAAGTCGAAGTTCATCGACCCGGCCAGCGCGTAGGCCACGACCAGCGGCGGGCTCGCGAGGTAGTTCATCTTCACGTCCGGGCTGATCCGGCCCTCGAAGTTGCGGTTGCCGGAGAGGACGGCGGTGACGGCGAGGTCGTGCTCGTTGATCGCGGCGGACACCTCGTCGATCAGCGGACCGGAGTTTCCGATGCAGATCGTGCAGCCGTAGCCGACCGTGTAGAAGCCGAGGCCCTCGAGGTCCTTGTCGAGGCCGGACTTCTCGTAGTAGTCGGTGACCACCTTGGAACCGGGGCCGAGCGTGGTCTTGACCCACGGCTTCTGCTTCAGTCCCTTGGCGAGGGCGTTGCGGGCCAGAAGACCGGCGGCGATCATGACCGACGGGTTGGACGTGTTGGTGCACGACGTGATCGCCGCGAGCGTCACGGCGCCGTTGTCGAGGATGTACTTCTGCCCGTCCGGGGTCTTCACCTTGACCGGCTTCGACGCGGCCTTCGGAGAGCCCGAGGAGAGCGTCGGGATCTCGTTGGTCTCGATCTCCTCGCCGGGGACGGAGCCGGGATCCGACGCCGGGAAGGATCCGGAGTCCGCGATGTCGATCGGGCCGGTCGCGTAGTTCAGGATGTCCTTCTCGAACTGCGCCTTCGACTCGGACAGCAGGATCCGGTCCTGCGGGCGCTTCGGACCGGCGATCGAGGGCACGACCGTCGACAGGTCGAGCTCGAGGTACTCGCTGAAGCTGGGCTCGTTCGCGGCGTCGTGCCAGAGCTTCTGCTCCTTGGCGTACGCCTCGACGAGGGCCACGGCCTGCTCGTCGCGCCCGGTCAGGCGCAGGTAGTCGAGCGTGACGTCGTCGATGGGGAAGATCGCGGCGGTCGAGCCGAACTCCGGCGACATGTTGCCGATCGTGGCGCGGTTGGCGAGCGGCACGGAGGCCACGCCGGCGCCGTAGAACTCGACGAACTTGCCGACCACGCCGTGCTTGCGCAGCATGTCGGTGATCGTCAGCACGACGTCGGTCGCGGTGACGCCGGCGGGGATCTCGCCGGTCAGCTTGAAGCCGACGACGCGCGGGATGAGCATCGACACGGGCTGTCCGAGCATCGCGGCCTCGGCTTCGATGCCGCCGACGCCCCAGCCCAGCACACCGAGGCCGTTGACCATGGTGGTGTGCGAGTCGGTGCCGACGCAGGTGTCGGGGTAGGCGCGCAGAACGCCGTCGACGGTGCGGTCGTAGATGACCTTCGCCAGGTGCTCGATGTTGACCTGGTGCACGATGCCGGTACCCGGGGGGACGACCTTGAAGTCATCGAAGGCGGTCTGACCCCAGCGCAGGAACTGGTAGCGCTCGCCGTTGCGCTCGTACTCGATCTCGACGTTGCGCTCGATCGCGTCGGGACGGCCGAACAGGTCGGCGATCACGGAGTGGTCGATGACCATCTCGGCCGGGGACAGCGGGTTGATCTTGCTCGGGTCGCCGCCGAGCGCGGTGACGGCCTCGCGCATCGTGGCGAGGTCGACGATGCAGGGCACCCCGGTGAAGTCCTGCATGACGACGCGCGCCGGCGTGAACTGGATCTCCGTGTCGGGCTGCGCCGACGGATCCCAGGAGCCGAGAGCCTCGATCTGAGCCTTCGTCACGTTCGCGCCGTCCTCGGTGCGAAGCAGGTTCTCCAGGAGGACCTTGAGGCTGAACGGGAGCTTCTCGAAACCTTCGACCGTGTCGATCCGGAAGATCTCGGAGTCGGTGCTGCCGACCGTCAGGGTGCTCTTGGCACCGAAGCTGTTCACCGTGGACACGGATCCGTCTCCTTCTGTTCGGATGGAAGCGACAGGCGACTCCATCTTGCTCGCCCGCTCCCCCGCGCGGCTAGCAAGGCGGGCCTTACCAGTCTGCTCTCGTGGACAGGCGAACGAAAGGTGTCGATTTATCTTGACGTCAAGATAAATCTAGCACGGCGGACAGCGCGCGGAGTCACTCCTGGCGCGTGTCGGCGTCCTGCTTGGGCGGGTACAGCGCGCGCACCAGCAACCAGGTCACGGCGACCATCGGCGCGAAGAGCGGCAGCCCCATGATGAGCTTCAGCGTGCCGAGCGCCTGCACGTTCCCGGAGAAGTACAGCGGCAGCTGGACGCCCAGCCGCGCATAGAACAGCGCGGCCCAGGCGATCGTGATCCAGAAGAAGGCGCGGCGCTTGCGCTTGTCGGCGCGCCAGCCGCGCACGTCCCCCATGAGGAAGCCCGCGGCGAGGCCGATGAGCGCCCAGCCGACGAGCGCCGACACGAGCAGCACGGTGCCATAGGCGGCATTGGTGAAGAAGCCGGGGACGAAGTTGTCCTGACCGCGGCCCGTCCACAGTGCGAGTCCCGCGGCGACCGCGACCGCGACGAGCCCGCCGAGCGCCGACGCCGCGGGCGAGCGCTGCAGCAGGCGGATCACGGAGAAGACCGCGGCGAGCCCGACCGAGACCACGAGCGAGAGCCAGAGCGGATCCGGTCGCAGGGTGTAGATGACGAGGAACGCCGCGCTGGGCAGGACCGACTCGAAGACCCCGCGCCACCCGCCCATCGCGCTCCACACGACGTGCCCGGTGCTCGCGCCCGAGTTCGGGTCGATGCCCAGGCGCTGCGCGGCCCCGCCGAGCGCCGCACCGAGGCTCTGCACGGCGTCGGGGGCCGGCGGCGGCGCATACTGCTCCGCCAGTGCGGCGTCGGGCGCGCGCTCCGGCTCCTCGGGCCGCGACGCGCTCACGCCGTGCCGGGGGCTGCGGGCATGCGCAGCGGGATGAGGTCGCGAGGAGGCATGGGAGCCCCGCCGCGGACCACGACGATCGAGCGGAACAGATCCTCGACGGCGGCGGCCGCGGACTCGTCGGACGCCGCGGCTCCGCCGATCACGCCGCGGAGGAACCAGCGCGGGCCGTCGACCCCCACGAAGCGGGCGAGGCGCGTGACGGCGGTGTCGCCGGCGACCGCGGGGATCTCGGCCAGGAGCTCGGAGCCGAGGGCGCCTTCGCGCTCGGTCACGGTGCCGCCCTGCTGGGCGATCTGCTCCTGGATCTGCGCACGGGTCTCGTCCCAGAGACCGCTCGTCCGCGGAGCCGCGAAGGGCTGCACCTGGAGGGTGGAATCCGCGTAGTCGAGGCCCACGGCCACGATGCGCTGGGTCTGCTCCTCGACCTCGAGACGCAGGTTCAGCCCCTCGCGCGGAAGGATCTTGATGGCGCCCAGGTCGATGTAGGGACGGACCGGGTTGGCCTCGCTCTCGTCGAACGGACCGTCGACCGCGCGGTCGCGGACGGGCGCCTCGGGGGCGTCGTCCGCGGGCTCGATCCCGGACGTGGTGTCGTCACTCATGCGTTCTCCTGGCTCTGGGTCTGATAGCCGGTGGATCCGAATCCGCCTGCTCCGCGCGCCGACTCGTCCAGCGCGTCGACCGGGATGAACCGGGCTCGGGTGACGGGCATGACGATCAGCTGGGCGATCCGATCACCGACCGCGACATCGTACGCCGCATTGCTGTCCGTGTTCAGCAGGCTCACCTTGATCTCGCCGCGATAGCCCGCATCGACCGTGCCCGGGGAGTTGACCACGGTGATGCCGTGCTTCGCCGCGAGCCCGCTGCGCGGTACCACGAAGGCCGCGAATCCCTCGGGAAGGGCGATGCTCACGCCCGTGCCCACGAGCGCGCGCTGCCCCGGCTCGAGCCGCAGCGCCTGGGTCGAGACGAGGTCGGCGCCCGCATCGCCGGGGTGGGCGTAGACGGGAAGCTGGGGCGCGATAATGGGAACGTCCACGGATTCGGTCACGGAAAGAGGCTAATGCAGAACGCAGCACGCGAAGCCGGAGCCGCCTCCGCGGCCGTCCGCTACCGCGAACGTCTCGCGCCGAGTCTGTGGCTGTTCCTCGCCGCCGCTCTCGGCGGTCCCATGCTGGCCCTCGTCTTCGTACCGGCCGGTTCCGGCATCGCACTCGCCATCGGCGTCGCCGCGACGCTCGCGATCATCGCGCTGATGATCGCCGGATCCCCGAGCGTCGCGGTCGAGCAGAACGTTCTGCGCGCGGGACGCGCCTGGATCGACGCGTCCTGGCTGGGCGAGCCCGAGATCCTCACGGGCGAGGACGCACGCCAGGCGCGCGGCCCCGGACTTCCGGCCCGTGGCTGGCATCTCATCCGCGGCGGCATCGACGGCGTGGTCGTCGTTCCGAACACGGATCCCGCGGACCCCGCGCCGAGCTGGACGATCTCCTCCCGCACGCCGGATCGCCTCGCCGCGGCGATCGACGCGGCCCGCGCTTCGGCGAACCCGCCGGCCTGAGCCGGTCTCGGCCGACACTCCGTCGCAGAACGCAGAACGCGCCCGGAACCGAAACGGTCCGGGCGCGAGCAGCGAAGAGGAATCAGGCCGCGCATTCCTTGCAGATCGGGCCTGTCTTGTCCTCGTGGTCGAGCTGCGAACGATGCTTCACGAGGAAGCAGCTGACACAGGTGAACTCGTCCTCCTGCGGGGGCAGCACCACGACGTCGAGCTCGACGTCGGAGAGATCGGCTCCCGGAAGATCGAATCCGCCAGGGTTGTCCGAGTCCTCGACGTCGATCGAACCCGACAGCTTGTCGGGGACGCGCTCCTTGAGAGCCTCGATCGACTCGCTCTCGTCTTCGCTCTTGCGCGGGGCGTCGTAATCGGTTGCCATGGGGTGGATCTCCACTTTCATCCTGCGAGTGGCGGGTGCCGGGGGTGTTCGGCGGCCCATAGTTTGCATGACATGCGTCCAAATCGCAAATGCCACTCTCTCTGCGCATCAGAACTGGCGGCACGCCCGCGATATTCCCGGCCGTGGGTGCAGTGCATGGCACCATGAACCGACACTCATTCTGAGGGGCTGAAGCCATGGAACACGTCACGATCGTCGGCGCGGAAGACGACGTCCTCGTCCTCGCCACCGAGTCGGGAGAGCGATTCGCACTCCCGATCGACGAGGTGCTGCGCGCGGAACTGCGCCGGGCCAAGGCGGGCCGCGAGGAGAAGGCGCCGCCGCTGGCGGCGAGCCCTCGCGAGATCCAGGCGCACATCCGCGCCGGGATGTCCGCGGCCGAGGTCGCCGAGTTGCTCGGCGTCGCCCTCGAAGCGGTGCAGCGGTTCGAGAGCCCCGTGCTCGCCGAGCGCGAGCACATCGTCGGTCAGGCGCTCGCCGTGCCGGTGCTGATCGGCAGCGAGGTCGAGCCGGACGCGCAGCCGACCTTCGGCGTGGCGATCCGCGCCAAGCTCGCCGAGCTCGCGGCCTCCGACGAGCGCTGGGCCAGCTGGAAGGACGACACCGGCTGGGTCATCAAACTCGAGTTCCGCGCGAACGACGTCGAGCACGACGCGCGGTGGAGCTTCGACCCACGCCGCAGCGCGCTCGCGCCGCTCAACGCCGACGCCACGCAGCTGTCCCGCCAGGGCGCCCTGCCCGAAGGCCTGATCCCCCGGCTCCGCGCGCTCGACAAGGAGCGCTCGTCGCCGTACAAGGACGACACGCGCTTCGATTCCGGGGCGTTCGGCCCGCGTCTCGTCCCGGCGCCCGCCGCTCCCGCCGCCGCAGAGGACGACGGTGTGGCCGAGGCCCCGGAGCCGAGGTCCGCACGCCACCCGCAGACCTCGTCGAACGCGCAGGAGGCGGCGACGCGCAGCGCATCCTTCGCTCCGTCGACGCCGTCCGACACCGCCGATCTGCTGGAGGCCCTGCGCCGCCGCCGCGGTCAGCGCGAAGCGCGACCCTCGGTCGAGGAGGAGCCGGAGGAGACCCGCCCGCTCGCCCTGTTCGAGGCCCTGGAGCCCGGCTACGAGCCCGATGCCGAACCGGAGGAGTCGCCCGCGCCCGTGTCGATCGACGCCGACTCGGGACCGCGCCGGCGTCGGCGCGAGATGCCGTCCTGGGACGAGATCGTCTTCGGCGCGCGCAGCGACGACTGACACTCCGCCGGGGCAGATCGCCGCGAACCGGCGCGGAACGCTCGGTGCACGGGGGATCAGCGCGCGAACGCTCCGAAGCGGAGCAGCGGCACGCGCAGCTCCTCAGGCGTGAGCGAACCGTGCTGGCCGATCATGCCCTGCGACCGCTGGTCCTCGGCGGTCCCGTCGTACAGCGCCCACAGCCCGCGCGCCGGCACCACGAGATCGCCGATCCGCTCCCGTGCTTCCGGAGTCGGCTCCGATCCGAACAGTCCGCCCTCGATGGCCTGAGCCCTCGTCAGCACGTCCGCGGCGCCCTCGACCCCTGAGGCCCACACGGCCGCGATCTCGTCGGTGCGAGCGGGATCCTCGACGTAGACGTGCAGCATGCGAGGCTCCCCCGCGATCGCCGCGACGCCATCGTGCAGACGACTGCGCTCGTCGAGGATGAGGTGACGGGTGCGAGGGACGTCGACCATGCCGTGGTCAGCGGTGATCAGCACGCCCACGTCGTCCGGCATTCGCACCGGGATCGCGGCGTCCAGCTCCTCGAGCGCTCCGACCCACTCCGCCGACGCCATTCCGTGCTTGTGCCCGGCCTTGTCGGCCTCGGGGAGGTAGCAGTACACGAGTGAGCCGTCGTGCTCCTCGGCCAGGCTCAGAGCCAGGGCGACGCGCTCAGCTGCCGTGCGTGCGGAGTGGAACGCGGCGCCGCGCAGGGTCGCCGCGGAGAAGCCGCTGCCCGAGTACTCGGGAAGCCCCACGGCAAATGCGGGGCGCCCCGCCTCGGACGCGGTCTCGAAGACGGTGGGCGTGCGCTGCCAGTCGGCCGGGTCCACGCGGGCCTTCTCCCAGCCGGAGAGCTGGTTCACGAGGACTCCGGTGCGGGGATCCCTGACCTCGTAGCCGACCAGCCCGTGCCGCCCCGGATCCACCCCGGTGAGCAGGCTGGTGAGAGCGGCCGCGGTGGTCGACGGGAACACGCTGGAGAGCACGTCCTTCTTCGTCATCGCGCCGATCAGCCGCCGGGCATGACCCGCGTGGCCTCGCAACGGGATCGCCCCCAGGCCGTCCATGACCACGAGCACGACCGACCGGACGGCCGGCAGCACGCCGTCGCGGCCGTCCAGGGCGCCGAACAGGTCGTGCGCCACCCCGGTGATGCTCCGGGGCGACGGCGGGATCGCCGGTAGCATGAGGGTCATCCGAGCCAGTCTCCCACAGAGCCCGGCACGGCTCCGGCGTCGAGAACCGCTCCGCCGCCGCCCGAGACCCGCAGGAAGCCCATGCCCCGCACGACCACGCCGCCCGAGCCGATCGAAGAGCGCATCCAGGACATCGATCTGTCGAGCGAGATGCAGGGCTCCTTCCTGGAGTACGCCTACTCGGTCATCTACTCCCGCGCCCTGCCGGATGCGCGCGACGGTCTCAAGCCCGTGCAGCGACGGATCCTGTTCCAGATGGCGGAGATGGGCCTGCGCCCGGATCGCGGCCACGTCAAGAGCGCGCGCGTCGTCGGCGACGTCATGGGCAAGCTGCACCCGCACGGCGACTCCGCGATCTACGACGCCCTGGTGCGCCTGGCGCAGCCGTTCGCCCTGCGCCTGCCCCTCGTCGACGGGCACGGCAACTTCGGGTCGCTCGACGACGGTCCCGCCGCCTCCCGTTACACCGAGGCGCGTCTCGCGCCGTCCTCGCTCGCGCTCACCGAGAGCCTGGACGAGGACGTGGTCGACTTCGTCCCCAACTACGACGGCCAGTTCCAGCAGCCCTCGGTGCTGCCGGCCGCGTTCCCGAACCTGCTGGTCAACGGCGCGAGCGGGATCGCCGTCGGCATGGCGACCAACATGGCGCCGCACAACCTCATCGAGGTCGTCGCGGCGGCCATCCACCTGCTCGAGCACCCCGAGGCGACGACCGAGGAGCTCATGGAGTTCGTCCCGGGCCCCGACTTCCCGTCGGGCGGCATCGTGATGGGCCTCGACGGCGTCCGCGACGCCTATGCCAACGGCCGCGGAGCGTTCAAGGTGCGCGGCAAGGTCTCGATCGAGCCGCTCGGGCCGCGCCGCACCGGCATCGTCGTCACCGAGCTGCCGTACATGGTCGGCCCTGAGCGCGTGATCGAGAAGATCCGCGACGCCGTCCAGTCGAAGAAGCTCCAAGGCATCAGCGACGTCAACGACCTCACCGACCGCAATCACGGCATGCGGATCCAGATCGGCATCAAGACCGGCTTCGACCCGAACGCCGTGCTCGAGCAGCTGTACCGGCTCACGCCCATCGAGGACTCGTTCAGCATCAACAACGTCGCCCTCGTCGACGGGCAGCCGCGCACGCTCGGGCTCAAGGAGCTGCTGAGCGTCTACGTGCGGCACCGCCTCGAGGTCGTCACGCGACGCAGCCAGTACCGCCTCGCCCGCCGGGAGGAACGCCTGCACCTCGTCGAGGGCCTCCTGATCGCGATCCTCGACATCGACGAGGTCATCCAGGTCATCCGTTCCTCGGATGACTCGGAACAGGCGCGCACCCGCCTGCAGAGCGTCTTCGACCTCAGCGAACGGCAGGCCGAGTACATCCTCGAACTGCGCCTGCGCCGCCTGACCAAGTTCTCCCGCATCGAGCTCGAGACCGAGCGCGACGCGCTCCTCGCGGAGATCGCGGCGCTGCGGGAACTGCTCGACAGCGAGGTCCTGCTGCGCGGCCAGGTCGCGACCGAGCTCGACGCGGCGGCCGAAGCGTACGGCACCCCGCGCCGCACCCTGCTGCTGAACGCCGCACCGCCCAAGGCGCGCGCGACCAAGGGCCCCGTCGACACCCAGATCGCCGACGCGCCGACGGTCGTGGTGCTGTCCACGACCGGTCGCGCCGTGCGGGTGGATCTCGAGCCCGGTCAGAGCCTCTCCCCCGCCACGCGCCGCAGCAAGCACGACGCGATCCTCGCGACGCTCGCCACGACGACCCGCACCGAGATCGGCGCGGTCACGACGGCGGGACGCGTGCTGCGCTTCACGGCCATGGACCTTCCCTCCGTGCCGTCCGCGTCGGTGCATCTCGCCGCGGGCGTGCCGCTGCGCGACTACATCGGTCTGCTCGACAAGAGCGAGCGGATCCTCGCGCTCGTGCGCTTCGACGACGACACGCCGATCGCGCTGGGCACCCGCACGGGTGTCGTCAAGCGCGTGGTGCCGTCCTCGCTCGCCGTCAAGCCCGAGCTCGAGATCATCGGCATGAAGCCGGGCGACGCGGTGGTGGGAGCCGGCGCCGCTCCCGACGACGCCGAGCTCGTCTTCGTGACGAGCGACGCGCAGCTGCTCCACTTCCCGGCCTCCGGCGTGCGTCCGCAGGGCGCTCCGGCCGGCGGCATGGCGGGCATCAAACTCGGCGCGAAGGCCGAGGTGATCGCCTTCTCCGTGCTCGCGCAGGGCGAGGACGCCCTCGTCGTGACCGTGTCCGGCGCCACGGGCATGATCCCCGGCACGGATGCCGGGCGCGCCAAGTCGTCCCGGTTCGCGGAGTTCCCCGGCAAGGGTCGCGCCACCGGCGGCGTCAGGGCGCACGCCTTCCTGAAGGGCGAGGACCGCCTGACCCTGGCCTGGGTCGGCGCAGAACCCGCGCTCGCTGTCGGACCGGACGGATCCGCGCGCGACCTGCCCGAGAGCGGCGCGAAGCGCGACGGATCGGGGCAGCCGATCGATGGCGTCATCGGCTCGATCGGTGCGGCTCTGGGCGCATGACCGGCTCGATCGTGATCGTCTCCGGGCTTCCCGGCGTCGGCAAGACCACGGTCGCCCGCGAGCTCGCGACGCGAGCGACGCGAGGTGCGCATCTCGACACCGACCAGATCGGCGAGACGCTCATCCTCTCGGGGCTCGTCGCACCGGGACAGGAGCCGGCGGAGGAGGCCGATCGGCAGCTGACCCTGCGCCGACGGAACATCGCAGATCTCGCCCGCAACTTCGCCGAAGCGGGGTTCGACGTGGCGATCTCCGATGTCGTGCTGTGGCCCGAGCTCCTGGAGCAGTACCGCGCGGCGACCGACCTGCCGCTGCGGTTCGTGCTCCTCACCGCGACGGCCAACACGATCGCCGGCCGCGACGCCGGACGAGACAAGCACGTCGCCGAGCAGTGGTCTCATCTCAGGGAGGCTCAGGACGACTTCGACGCTCCCGGCCTACGGCTGGACACGACTGGTCTCGACCTCGACGAGACGCTCGACGGGATCCGCGCACGCTGGGATGACGCGCTGATCTGACGACGACCGGTCGCCCCATCCGGCGGCGCCGAGCGATCTGCCCCTCTGCGCCGTGACCGGCACCATGTGAGCATGACGCCCCGAAACCGACGTCCCGTCGCGGGCCACGGCCAGCTGCCCCGCCCGGCCGCCTGGAGCCAGCTGCTGAAGATGCTCGGCGTGGTGGCGATCGTGGTGCTCGTCTCCGGTGTCTCCGTGGTCGGGTACGTCGTGTACGACCTCGGGCAGACCTTCAGCGACGAGGTCGTCGCGCTCGACGGCGACGATTCAGTGCCTCCGGACATCGGCGCGATCAAGGGCGGCGTGAACATGCTGCTGGTCGGCAGCGACGTCTGCGAAGACGACTTCAAGGATGGTTTCGGCAACCGCTGTTCCGACCCCGAGAGCGGAGGCGAGCGCAATGACACGAACCTCCTGCTCCATATCTCCGACAGCCCGCGCCGGGTCACCGTCATCACGTTCCCGCGCGATCTCATGATCACGATCCCGTCCTGCACGGATTCCGACGGGAACGCCAGCGAGGAGCGCTCGAAGGAAGCACTCAACGAAGCCATCGGAATCGGCGGACGGAAGAACGGCCTGGCGTGCGTCGCCCGCACGATCACCAAGGTCTCCGGCCTGGAGATCCAGTTCGCGGCCAGGGTCACCTGGGGCGGCGTTATGAAGATCACCGACGCGATCGGCGGCGTCGATGTCTGCGTCGCGAACGGCATCAGCGACCCCGAGAACACCGGACTCGAACTGGCCCCGGGGACCCACACCCTGCAGGGCTACTGGGCGCTGCAGTTCCTCCGGGTGCGCCACGGCGTGGGCGACAACGGGGATCTCAGTCGCGGCAGCAACCAGCAGGTGTACATGTCCTCGCTCGCGCGCAAGATGACGTCGAGCGAGGTGCTCGGCAACCCCGGCACGCTCCTCAGGCTCGCGAACACCGTGATGACCAACGTCACACCGAGCGCCAAGCTGACCAACCCGACCCTGCTCGTGCAGATCGCCCTGGCGATGAAGGACGTGCCGCTCGACCAGATCAACTTCGTGAACTACCCGGTCATGGACGACCCGGACAATTCCGGTGTCAAAGTCGTGCCGGACTACGAGAGCGCCGACCAGCTGTGGGCGGCGCTCGCGGCGAACCAGCCGATCCAGGTCACGGGACAGCGCGACGCGGTCGTCTCCGCGACCGAGGCTCCCGCCGTCCCTCCCACCGAGCCCGCCACCGGGACCGATGCGGGCACGACGCCGACACCTGGTGCGACCGCAGGCCCCGTCGCGCTGCCGCAGAACATCTCCGGGCAGTCGGCCGCGCAGCAGACGTGCTCGAACGGCAACGGATCCGCGGGCTGAAACCGCCCTCGCGGCGGACGCAGCGCAGAGCTTCGATGCCGGCGGGCACCTACTCCTGGACGAGCGCGGACCCCAGGTCCGCGAACCCCTCCGCGACCACCCTGGCCACCGTGCGTGCGTACACGCCATCCGGATCCAGATCCGGATCGAAGACCGTGACGGCGGCTCCCCAGGCGTGCGGAGCGAGCGCGACGAGCAGCCCGATCAGTTCATCCGGCGAGAGACCGCCCGGATCGGGGCTGTCCACGGCGGGCATGTGCTGCGGATCCAGCACATCGACGTCGACCTGGATCCAGTAGCCGCGGTCCAGGCCGTCGAGCGCACGCACCCGAGATGCGGCCCTGGCACCGCCGTGCAGGATGACGTCGTCGGCCGGCACCACGAGCCCTATGGTCCCGCGCAGCTCCTCCGCATGCGGATCCTCATAACGGCAGCCGATGTGCGCTGTGCTCTCGGGCGCGAAGTACGGCCCGAGTCCGTCGATGTCGCTGAGCTCCGGCAGGTGCTTCCCGATCGCGGCGGCCAGGTCCTCCCCGGCGAGGCTCGCGACGCCGTCGCTGTTGCCCGGGTGCCGGAAGTCCGTGTGCCCGTCGATGTGCACGAGCCCGCCGCCCCCGCTGACCCGGGTCGCGAGCCCCGCGGCGATCGCGAGGCTGCAGTCGCCGCCGAGGACGAGCGGAGCCTCACCGGCCTCACGGATCTCGAACAGCCGGTGCGCGAGCCGGCGCGCGTGGTCGACGATCGCGGCCTGGTTGCGGATCGTGCCCGCGGATCGGCGTCCATCGTCGTCGACGTAGCGGCCCGGCAGAACAACCCCTGCGTCGATCGCGCCCTGCGCGTGCAGGAGCCGGTGCAATCCCGCCTCGCGGAGCGCTTCCGGCGCTTTGGCCGTGCCCGGTACGCCACCGCGCACGGGCGGCCGGAGCCCCAGGTTCGTGGGGGCGGAGACGACGGCGACCATCGGCTCAGTCTCTCAAGACGCCGCCGTGACGCCGGCAGACCCGCCACGAGCGCGGCGCATCCAGATGTCGATCCCGTCGTCGTGCTCGGCCACGAAGCCGTGCCGTTCGTAGAGCCGTCGCGCGGCCGATCCGACGAGCACCTGCAGGCGCAGCGGACGCTCGGCGGGGACCTCGGCGAGCAACGTTCGCAGCACGGCGGATCCGATTCCGCGCCCCTGGTGCTGCTTGTCGAGGTAGAACATCTCCAGCCAGGACTCGTCGCCGTCGGGCCGCAGCGTGACCGTGCCCGCGACGTCCCCGCCGACAAGGATCATGCGCGTGTGCGCCGGGGAGAAGTGCTCGACGACCCTGGCGCGCGACCGATCCGGATCCCATCCGACGAGCGGCTCCAGATCCCGGCGCAGGACGCGCTCCTTCAGCGCGGCCACCAGATCCACGTCCTCCGGGACCGCCACACGCAGCGCGAGGTCGGGCAGCGGCGCGCTCATCAGGCGTCGATGGCCTCGCGCGCCAGGCGGTCGGAGGAATCGATGATGAACTCGCGCCGCGGAGCGACCTCGTTGCCCATCAGGAGCTCGAACACGCGACCGGCGGCTTCGGCATCCTCCATGCGGACGCGCCGCAGCAGGCGACCGGACCGGTCCATCGTGGTCGACGCGAGCTGTTCGGCGTCCATCTCGCCGAGACCCTTGTACCGCTGGATCGGCTCGTGCCAGCGCTTGTTCTGCTTGCGCAGCTTGGCGAGGAGGGAGTGCAGTTCGCCCTCGCTGTAGGTGTAGATGGTCTCGTTCGGCTTGGATCCGGGGTTCATCACGATCACCCGGTGCAGCGGGGGCACGGCGGCGAACACGCGGCCGTCCTCGATGAGCGGGCGCATGTACCGGTAGAACAGCGTCAGCAGCAGAGTGCGGATGTGCGCGCCGTCGACATCGGCGTCGCTCATCAGGATGATCTTCCCGTAGCGCGCGGTCGAGAGGTCGAAGGAGCGGCCGGATCCGGCGCCGATCACCTGGATGATCGACGCGCACTCCACATTCGACAGCATGTCGCTGACCGAGGCCTTCTGCACGTTCAGGATCTTGCCGCGGATGGGCAGCAGCGCCTGGTACTCGCTCGTGCGGGCGTGCTTGGCCGTGCCGAGCGCGGAGTCGCCCTCGACGATGAACAGCTCGGTCTGGGCCACATCGGTGGAGCGGCAGTCGACGAGCTTCGCGGGCAGCGAGGACGACTCCAGCGCGTTCTTGCGACGCTGGGTCTCCTTGTGGGCTCGTGCGGAGACGCGCGCCTTCATCTCGGCGACGATCTTGTCCAGGAGCATCGAGGCCTGGTTCTTGTCATCGCGCTTCGTCGAGGAGAAGCGCTCGCCGAGCGCCTTGCGGACCACCTGCGCGACGATCGTCCGCACGGCCGGCGTGCCGAGCACCTCCTTGGTCTGCCCCTCGAACTGCGGCTCGGGGACGTTGACCGTCAGCACGGCCGTGAGGCCCGCGAGCACGTCGTCCTTCTCGAGCTTGTCGTTGCCGGCCTTCAGGCGGCGCGCGTTCTGCTCGACCTGGGCGCGCAGAACCTTCAGCATCTCCTGCTCGAAGCCCTGCTGATGCGTCCCGCCCTTGGGGGTCGCGATGATGTTCACGAACGAGCGCGTGATCGTCTCGTAGCCGGTCCCCCAGCGGAGGGCGATGTCGACCTCGCAGACGCGCTCCACCTCGGTCGCGACCATGTGGCCGTCGGGCTGCAGCACCGGCACGGTCTCCTTGAAGGTGCCCTCGCCCTGCACCCGCCAGGTGTCGGTCACCGGCGCGTCCGTGGCGAGATACTCGACGAACTCCGCGATGCCGCCCTCGTAGTGGTACGAGGTCTCGTTCACCGCTTCGACGGCATCGGCACCGTCCTCGGGCGCCGCGGCGTGCGAGGCGCGCTCATCCCTCACGACGAGCTCCAGTCCCGGCACGAGGAACGCGGTCTGCCGCGCACGCGTCTCGAGCTCGGCGAGCTGGAACGCCGCATCCTTCGTGAAGATCTGCCGATCCGCCCAGTAGCGGATCCGGGTGCCGGTCACGCCACGGGGCGCCTTGCCGATCACCCGCAGCTCGCTGTTGTCCTGGAACGGGGTGAACGGAGCGTCCGGCTGCTTCTCGCCCGCATCCGTGAAGATCCCCGGTTCGCCGCGTCGGAACGACATCGCGTAGACCTTGCCGCCGCGGTCGACCTCGACGTCGAGCCGCTCGGACAGGGCGTTCACGACGGATGCGCCCACGCCGTGCAGACCGCCGGAGGCGGCGTAGGAGCCCCCGCCGAACTTGCCGCCCGCGTGCAGATTGGTGAAGACCACCTCGACGCCGGTGAGCCCGGTGCGCGGCTCGACGTCGACGGGGATGCCGCGGCCTCGATCGTGCACCTCGACACTGCCGTCGGGATGCAGGATGATGTCGATCTTCGAGCCGTTGCCCGCGACCGCCTCGTCGACGGCGTTGTCGATGATCTCCCAGAGGCAGTGCATCAGGCCCGGGGAACCGTTCGAGCCGATGTACATTCCGGGCCGCTTGCGGACGGCCTCGAGACCCTCGAGGACCTGGAGGTGGTGGGCGGAGTACTCGGCTGTCACAATCCCCCATCGTATCGAGGACCACGGACGCCGCCCCGACGACACTCCTGGCCGTCATCCGCTCGTCACGCGGCGCGTACGCGGTGAGCGAAACACGCCGTCTCGCGGGCATGACTCCCAGCTCTGCGTGGTTGTATTGAGCACACTCCACACAGCGGACCCGAACAACGAGGAGGCATCGAGATGAACGCGACGACCGAACGGGATAGCACCGTCATCCCCCGCCTCACGGCGATGGACCGATGCGACTCCTGCGGAGCCCAGGCCTACATCGCCGCCGAGGTCAACGGCAGCGAGCTGCTGTTCTGCGCCCACCACGGGCGCAAGTACGAAGAGAAGCTCCGTGCGGTGGCCACGAGCTGGCACGACGAGACGTCGCGACTGCTCGAGTCCTGAATCCGCTCCCCCGACAGAAGCGCCCGGTGTCCTCGGACATCGGGCGTTTTCGTGTCCGCGCGGCCGCTGCGCGGACGCGGACCCGTGATGCTGCGGGACCGGACCGCGCTCAGCGGTACTCGCGTCGCACGTGCGGGGTGAGCCGGCAGAGGATCTCCTCCCCGACCGTGCCGATCGCCTCGGCGAGGGTCGTCGGTGACGACTCCCCGTGCGCGCCTCGGCCGAAGACGACCACCTCGTCGCCGACCTCGGCGCCGGCCCAGCCCGCGATGCGCGCCGTGTCGGCGTCGACGGCGAGGAGCGGCCGCGCCCCCGCAGGCGTGCCCACCTGCACGCGCCCGGCGAGGATGCTCGGCAGCCCGTCGAAGGATCCGACTCCGACGACGACCTCGTCGCCGTCGATCTCCCGCACCGGGGCCACGAGTTCCGCCGCGGGCGCGATCCCGGGCAGATCCGGTCCGTCCGCCGAGCGCACGCCGAAGCAGAAGGCGCCCACCCGCACGAGGGACCCGCGCAGCTCGGGGCGGGCCCAGGTGGCGGCCGAAGCGGTCAGGTGACGGTAGGGCAGCTCCGCGCCGAGCTCCTCGGCGCGATGCACGGCGGCGAGGAAGCGGGCCTGCGCGGCGTCGTCCTCCTCGTCGCTCGCCTCGGCGAGGTGGCTCCAGGCGCCCACCAGCAGCACCCGTCGCGCCTCCTGAGCACGCAGCGCGATCTCGACGCCTTCGTCCCACTCGTCCGCCGACAGCCCGTTGCGGTGCAGCCCGGTGTCGACCTTGAGATGGATCCGCGCCACGGCGCCGAGCGCGCCGGCGCGCGCGATCACCCGGCGCAGGTAGTCCAGCGTCCCGACGCCGAGGTCCACCTCGGCGCGCAGGGCCGCGTCGATCTCTTCGTCGAGCGAGGTGACCCAGGCGAAGAGCCGGGGAGCGGCGCCGACCTCGTCGCGCAGCCGGAGCGCGGTCGGGATGTCGTAGGTGCCGAACCAGCCGACCCCCGCCTCCGCGGCGACGCGCGCGGCCCAGGGCGCGCCGAGACCGTAGCCGTCGTCCTTGACCACCATCATCAACGTGGACGGCGCGACGCGCGCGGTGACCGCCGCGATGTTGGCCCGCAGCACGGCTTCCTCGGCCCGCAGCACCGGTCCGGTCAGGCCTCCCATGAACGCTCCGTCCGCTGCCCCACGACGGCCACGAGTTCGCCGACGTCCATTCCGGTGATCCACGCCCACTCCCGGGCCCCGGTCCGCATCGGACCAGAGCCGCCGAAGTACGTCGCCTCCGCGCCGAGGGCGACCTCTGCCGCGCCGATGTCCACGACGCACACGTCCATGGCGATCCGGCCGACGATCGGATGCACGAGCCCGTCGATCTCGACGGTCGCCCGGCTGCCGAGAGCGCGCACGACCCCCTGTGCGTAGCCGCCCGTGATGAGCGCGAGACGCGAGTCCTCGAGCGCTCGGTGGATGTAGCCGTAGGAGACGCCGCCACCGGCCGCGATCTCCTTGGTCGAGAGCACACGCCCGGCGACGCGCATCACGGGCGTCCCGGCGAGGTCGCCGTCCGCATCCGGAAGACCGTAGAGGAGGTGCGGATCCAGGTCCGGCGCGTCGGTGCAGGTCGCCTCGATCCCCTCCGACCGCAGCAGGGCGAGCTCGGGCTCACCGTCCACGCGCACGCCGCGCGCTCCGGCCGAGACTACGGCCCTGGCGACCTCCAGGAGACCGTGCCCCCACGCGTCGCGGCGGAGATCGGCGACGCCCGCTCCCCCGGCCGCGACGGCGGCCGCTGCGCCCGCGTCGAGCGCGGAACGGGAGATCAGCGAACACAGCATCGCGCTCCGCGGCGGAGTGGCGGGGAGCGGCTCGTTCACCGTTCCACCCTACCCGCGCCCCTCCGCGCGAAACCGCCGGGCGGCTCTCGCCCGGGGGTCTCGGAGGCGGGCCGCCTAGAATGGACCGGTTCCCGATCCCTCGACCCGGAGTACGCATGCCCTCGAACGGCCTCGGCCTCAAGTCCCGTCTCGGCTATCTCGCCGAGCGCGCCCGTCGCATCAACGTCGGCTCGGTGATCGAGCGCGCCAAGGAGGCGTCCGCGCAGCACGGCAAGGCCGTCCCCGCCGTGGTGGTGGACATGCTGTGGTCGGCCGGGCGTCACAACGTCGGATTCCAGGACTACATCGACTACGACTTCGCGATCCTGAACCGCGCCGAGCGGGCGACCTACATGACGCACCCGGTGTCGAACCAGATCTCGGAGCGCTACGCGCACCCCGACTACCGGCACCTGTTCCACGACAAGATCGAGTTCGACGAGAAGTTCTCCGACTTCCTCCGCCGCGAGTGGATGGTCGTGAAGCCCGGCAACGCCGACGAACTGCGAGCGTTCCTGGAGCGCCAGGGCACCGTGATCGTCAAGACGCCGATGGGGCAGGCCGGATCCGGCGTGTTCCGCTATCACGCCGCAGACATCTCCGACTGGGACGCGTTCCACGCCGACCTGCTCGGCCGGGGCCGCCTCCTCGTCGAAGAGGTCATCCGGCAGCACGCCGACCTCGCGGCGGTCTGCCCCGGCACGGTCAACACCACGCGCGTGACGGCCTTCTTCGACGGCGAGAAGACCCACATCCTCGCGATGGCGCAGAAGTTCGGCCGCGGTGAGGTCAGCGACCAGATGTCCTTCGGCGGCTTCTACACGATGCTGGACGACGACGGCCACGCCGTGAGCGCGGGCTACGACTCGCACGGGCACGTGCACGAGCTGCACCCCGACTCCGGCTTCCGCATCGCCGACTTCCAGCTGCCAATGATCGACGAGGTCAAGGCGTTCGTGGATCAGGTCGCGCGCGTCGTGCCGCAGGTGCAGTACGTCGGCTGGGACATCGTGGTCGGCCCCGACGGCCCCGTGCTCGTGGAGGGCAACTGGGGCGCCGGCGTCTACGAGAACAAGCCGAGCGTCTCGGGCATCCGCACCGGTCACAAGCCGCGCTACCAGGCCGCCATCAAGTTCTGAGGCCGGCACGGCCATGAAGAAGGCCGCCCCGTCGTGCTGACGGGGCGGCCTTCTTCGTGGAACCGCAGCTCAAGCGGGACGGATGATGCCCATCGGCGTCGACTCCGTGCCCTGACCGAGCGGATTGTCCTTGAGGATCGCGACGAGACGCTTCTCGGCGGTCTTGTCGAGCGTGGAGCCGAGGATGTTGCCGCCGAGGTCGTTGATGTCGACCACGGCGACGTCGCAGACGCCGCCGATCAGCTGCTGCATCTCGTGCGCCACCTCGCGAGGACGCGCGGGGCCGAGCACCACGGAGCGGTCATAAGGCGGCATGGTGCCCTCGGTCGGCCCGTCGATCGCACGCGCCTTCTCCCCGGCGATGCGGTAGAAGTCGCCGCGTCGTCCGAAGGCCTTGGTCACGGCCGACACCGCCGCCGCGAACAGGATCCGCGGCGTTCCGCACTCGCGGAGCGCCATCTCCATGGTCTCCGGCATGCCGAGGCCGATGCCGTAGGGCGTGCGGGTCACGTACTTCGACAGGAAGAACGCCAGCTTGCGCGGCTGGATCTCCTCGAGCAGGAACGACCGGCCCTGCGTGATGCCGACGATCTTCTCGGTGATGAAGAGGAGGTCGCCCTTCTGCACCTCACCCGCGGCGTACTCGGTGACGATGTCGGCGAGCACGTCGCCGGGCATGACGACCCTGGTGCGGATCGGAATCCGCAGCCAGCGCGCGCCCTCGACCGAGATCTCGAGGTTCTTGCCGTCGTTGGGCTTCGCGTCCGCGCTCACTCGAGGTAGTCCCGCAGCGACTGCGAACGGCTCGGGTGACGCAGCTTCGCCATCGTCTTCGACTCGATCTGGCGGATCCGCTCGCGGGTCACGCCGAAGGTGTCGCCGATCTGGTCGAGCGTCTTGGGCTGGCCGTCGCCGAGGCCGAAGCGCATGCGGATCACGCCCGCCTCGCGCTCGGACAGGGAGTCCAGCAGCTGCTCGAGCTGACGCTGCAGCATGGTGAAGCCGACCGCGTCGGCCGGGACGACCGCCTCGGTGTCCTTGATGAGGTCACCGAACTCGCTGTCGCCGTCCTCGCCGAGGGGGGTGTGCAGCGAGATCGGCTCGCGACCGTACTTCTGCACCTCGATGACCTTCTCCGGGGTCATGTCGAGCTCGCGGCTCAGCTCCTCCGGGGTGGGTTCGCGACCGAGGTCCTGCAGCATCTGCCGCTGCACGCGGGCGAGCTTGTTGATGACCTCGACCATGTGCACGGGGATGCGGATGGTGCGGGCCTGATCCGCCATGGCGCGGGTGATGGCCTGGCGGATCCACCACGTCGCGTAGGTCGAGAACTTGAAGCCCTTGGTGTAGTCGAACTTCTCGACCGCGCGGATGAGGCCGAGGTTGCCCTCCTGGATGAGATCCAGGAACTGCATGCCGCGACCGGTGTAGCGCTTCGCGAGGGAGACGACGAGACGCAGGTTGGCGCCGAGCAGGTGGCTCTTGGCCCGCTGACCGTCGCGGGCGACCCACTGCAGGTCGAGTCCGAGCTGGCTGGTCTTCTCGGCCGCCGACATCGCCGAGAGCTTCTCCTCGGCGAACAGACCGGCTTCGATCCGCATCGCGAGCTCGACCTCTTCGGCCGCGTTCAGCAGCGCGACCTTTCCGATCTGCTTCAGGTAGTCCTTGACCGGGTCCGCGGTGGCGCCGGTGATCTGCGTCGAGTACACGGGGACGTCGTCCTCGTCGGTCGAGCTGATCCGGATCGCGCCGGTCGGCAGCGGCTCGGTGAAGGCGGGCTTGGCGCCCTCCTCCTCGTCGCCGTCGTCCGCGGCGTCCGCGGGGGCCTCCTCGGACGCGGTGTCGCCCTCGGCGTCGTCCTTGCTCTTCGCCCTGGACGTCTTCTTGGCCGCAGGCTTCTTCGCCGCCGCCTTCTTCGAAGCCGCCGGCTCCGGGGCGTCGACGGCCTGGGCCTCGACCTCCTCGGGCTCGGCCTGGTCGTTCTTCGTCCGGGTGTTCTTCTTCGTGGCAGTCGTCACGTCTCGCCTTTCAACGGAGCGCTTGCGCGGGCGCCCTGTGGTTTTTCGGCCTGTGAGCCTCACGGCCCGTGCTCTTGCGGGCACTAGTAAGACCCTTGTCAAGTCCCCAGACCTCACGGATGGGTATTGACAACGGGTCGTCAGATAAGTATCGCACACTCTGCGCGCGCAGACGCCGGATCCCGCAATCCGCGTGGATCCTCTCGGGGCACTCCCGGGATCGGCTCAGATCCGGCCGTTCTTGTCCTCGTCACCGCCCGGGCGCGAGGCCAGGAAGCGCTCCAGCTCCGCGGCCAGCTCGTCCGCGCTGGGGAGGGAACGCTCGTCGAACCCGGCGGGCGCCTCGTCCTCGAGCTCCAGTCCCGACATGTAGGCGTCGTAGCGGTGCTCGAGCGTGCGCACCATCTGTCCGAGCTCCTCGTTGTCCCGCACCTGCTCGTCGACCCGCTCCAGGTACTCGGCGCGCTTGTCGCGCAGCGCATCGGTGAGCAGCACCAGACCGGTCGCCGCCATCACCTTCTCCGCGGCCGTCAGCACCGCGTCCGGGTACTCGGTGTCGGCGAGGTAGTGCGGCACGAGCAGCACGAAGCTCGCGACGCTGCGCTCCGCCTGCACGAAGCGGTACTCCAGCAGATGCCCTGCCGTGCCCGGCACCTGGGTGCGCGGGCGCCACACGGAGTGCGCGGCGGTGAGCTCCGCCCTGTTGCCGCTCGCCGTGACCCCGATCGGCCGCGTGTGCGGCACCGGCATCGCGATCGAGTGCACCCAGGTGACGGTGGACACGTCGTACTCCGCAGCGAAGTCGAGAACGACGTCGGCGAACGCGTTCCACGCGAAGTCGGGCTCGTAGCCGGCCAGCAGCAGGAAGGGGCGGCCGAGCGCGTCGTGCGCGAGCGACAGCTCCAGCCGGGCGGGCTTGAGCTCGGCGATGTGATCCTGATCGAAGGTCAGGACGGGGCGACGCGCGCGGTAGTCCAGCAGCAGATCGTTGTCGAAGACCACCACCGGCTGCGGATCCGTCGTCTCCGCGAGGTGATCGATGAGCCCGGACACCGCGGATCCCGCGTCCGTGAAGCCGGTCAGCAGGATGACGAGCGGCAGGCCGGACGGCACGCCGCCGGGATAGGCGACGCGTTCGTGGATCTCTCCGGAGATGGGCATGCCTCCATGCTACGAGTCGCCCCGCCGCCCGGATCCGCTGAGCGCTGAGAGCGAACACGCGGAGAGCCCATCCTCTCCCCCTGCACCGCGCCGAACCTAGGATGGAGACCATGACGTCTCCTGCGCTCGAGCTGCACACAGGCGCTCCGGCGGACGCGAACGCAGATGCGGTCGTGCTCGTCGTCGCCGGTCTCACGGACACCCCGGAAGACCTGTCCCCCTTCTCCTCCACCCATGCCGCGCTGACCGCGGTGGGCTTCACCGGGAAGGCGGGCGCCTACACGCGGATCCCCGCCCCCGAGGTCGCCGACGTTCCGGTCGCCGTCGTGAGCGCCGGATCCGCCCCCGATGCGAACGCCGTGCGCGAGGCCGTCGGCGCCGCTCTGCGCACGCTCACCGGCTTCGACCGTGTGTCCGTGCTGCTCGGCGACGCCGTCGCGGAGCACGCATCGGCCGCCGCCGAGGGCGCGCTGCTGGGCGGGTACCGCTTCGACGACTACCGCTCCGGCGACCAGCCGAAGCGTGCGGGGACGGTCGTGCTGCACGCGGATCTCCCGGCGGAGGACGCCGCGCACGCCGCCGCTCTCGCCGAGGCCGTGGCGCTGACGAGGGATCTCGTCACCACCCCGGCCGAGTGGCTCGGCCCCGATGATCTGGCGAACCGCGCCGTCGAGGAGCTCGCCTCCCTCGACGTGACCGTCGAGGTGCTCGACGAGACCGCCCTCGCCGCCGGCGGCTACGGCGGCATCCTCGGCGTCGGCCAGGGTTCCGAACGCCCGCCGCGCCTCGTGCGCCTCGACTACTCCCCCGCCGGTGCCACCGGGCACATCGCGCTCGTGGGCAAGGGCATCACGTTCGACACCGGCGGACTGTCCCTCAAGCCGCCGGCGAGCATGGTCGGCATGAAGACGGACATGGCGGGAGCGGCCAGCATCCTCGCCGCGACCAAGGCCGTCGCGACCCTCGGCCTGCCGATCCGGCTCACCACCTGGCTGTGCATCGCGGACAACATGCCCTCCGGCTCCGCGATCCGCCCGGGCGACGTGCTGCGCTTCGCCGACGGACAGACCGTCGAGGTGCTCAACACCGACGCGGAAGGACGACTCGTCCTCGCCGACGGGCTGGTGGCCGCGAGCCGCGAGAACCCGGACGTGATCCTCGACGTCGCGACGCTCACCGGCGCGATCATCGTCGCGCTCGGCATGCGCCACACTGGCGTGTTCGGGGACGACGACACCGTGCAGGAGGTGCTGGCCGCGGCGTCCGCGACCGGCGAGGCCGCATGGCCGATGCCGCTTCCCGAGCACATGGAGGACGAGCTGAAGTCGCCGATCGCCGACATGGTCAACGCCAAGATCGGCGATCCCGCCGGCGGCTCGCTCTTCGCCGGCCTGTTCCTGCGCCGGATGGTCGGACGCACCTCCGACGAGGCCGACGCGCCGCGCATCCCCTGGGCCCACCTCGACATCGCCGGCTCGTCCGAGCACAAGGGCGCCCCCTACGGCTTCACCGACAAGGGCGCCACCGGCGCGATCGTGCGCACGCTGATCGCCTTCGCCGAGACGCGCGCGAACGGAGCACGCGCATGACCGCTCACGCCTTCGACATCGTGATCCTCGGCGGCGGCAGCGGTGGCTACGCCGCGGCTCTGCGCGCCGCCGAGCTCGGCAAGTCCGTCGCCCTGATCGAAAAGGACAAGGTCGGGGGCACCTGCCTGCACCGCGGCTGCATCCCGACCAAGGCGCTGCTGCACTCCGCGGAGATCGCCGAGAACGTGCGTGACGCCGCCAAGTACGGCGTCGGCGCCTCGTTCGAGGGGATCGATCCCGCCGGCGTCCGCGCCTACCGCGAGGGCATCGTCGCGAAGAAGTACAAGGGCCTCGAGGGACTCGTCAAGGCGCGCGGCATCACGGTCGTGAGCGGCGAGGGCACGCTG
The DNA here is from genome assembly GCA_031277885.1 of Microbacterium sp. Taxonomy (GTDB): domain Bacteria; phylum Actinomycetota; class Actinomycetes; order Actinomycetales; family Microbacteriaceae; genus Microbacterium. The sequence continues at coordinate 6,075 of JAITLM010000134.1, read as the reverse complement.
CGCTCCGATCGGTCCGTCGCGGTCGGCGAGGACGTCTACACCGGCGCCGACGTGATCCTCGCGACCGGCTCGTACAGCCGGTCTCTGCCCGGCCTCGAGATCGGCGGCCGGATCCTCACGAGCGAGCAGGCGCTCGCGCTCGAGGAGGTCCCGCAGCGCGTCGTCATCCTCGGCGGCGGTGTGATCGGCGTCGAGTTCGCGAGCGTCTGGCGTTCCTTCGGCGCCGAGGTCACGATCGTCGAGGCGCTCGATCACCTCGCCCCGAACGAGGACCTCGCGCTCAGCAAGGGGCTGGAGCGCGCGTTCCGCCGCCGCGGCATCGCCTACTCGCTGGGCGTGCGGTTCGCGAGCGCGACCCAGACCGAGGACGCCGTCACGGTCACCCTGGAGAACGGCACCGCGTACGAGGCGGATTACCTGCTCGTCGCCGTCGGCCGCGGCCCGGCCACGGCGGGACTCGGTTTCGAAGAGGCCGGCGTCGCCATGGAGCGCGGCTTCGTGCTCGCCGATCCCGAGCTCCGCACGAACGTGGATCACGTCTGGGCCGTCGGTGACATCGTGCCGGGCCTGCAGCTCGCGCACCGCGGCTTCCTGCAGGGCATCGCCGTGGCCGAGCGCATCGCCGGGCTGACCCCCGCGGTCATCCCGGATGCCCAGATTCCGCGTGTCACCTACTGCAGCCCCGAGGTCGCCTCGGTCGGCGTGACCGAGGCCGCCGCGATCGACGCCTTCGGGGCCGATGCCATCGTCTCCTACGAGTACAACCTCGCGGGCAACGGCAAGAGCGAGATCATCGGCACGGGCGGGCTCGTCAAGGTCGTGCGGCAGAAGGACGGCCCCGTGCTGGGCGTCCACCTGCTCGGCGACCGCGTCGGCGAGCTCATCACCGAGGGGCAGCTCGCGGTGAGCTGGGAGGCGCACCCCGAGGACATCGCCCCGCTGATCCACGCCCACCCGACCCAGAGCGAAGCGCTCGGCGAGGCGTTCCTCGCCCTCGCGGGCAAGCCACTTCACGCATTGTGAAATTTTTCTTACGCATAGTGGAAATTGCAACTGGGCTGAACGCCTGGTTGCCCACTAAGCTGAACACCATCACGATCTTTCCTAAGGAGACTCCGTCATGAGCACACCCGTGGTCCTTCCCGCCCTCGGCGAAAGCGTCACCGAGGGCACTGTGACCCGTTGGCTCAAGCAGGTGGGCGACACCGTCCAGGCCGACGAGGGCCTGCTCGAGATCTCGACCGACAAGGTCGACACCGAGATCCCCTCGCCGATCACCGGCGTGATCGAGGAGATCCTCGTGAACGAGGACGACACCGTCGAGATCGGCGCGATCCTCGCCCGCATCGGCGACGGCTCCGGCGCATCCGCCCCGGCCGCCCCCGCTGCCGAGGCCGCCCCCGCCGCTGCTCCGGCTCCGGCCGAGGCGCCCGCGCCCGCCGCAGAGCCCGCCCCCGCCGCCGCAGCCCCTGCTGCTCCGGCCGCTTCCTCGGATGCGACCGACGTGCGTCTCCCCGAGCTGGGCGAGAGCGTCACCGAGGGCACCGTCACCCGCTGGCTGAAGCAGGTCGGCGATGACGTGGCCGTCGACGAGCCGCTGCTGGAGATCTCGACCGACAAGGTCGACACCGAGATCCCCTCGCCGGTCGCGGGCACGCTGCAGGAGATCCTCGCCGCCGAGGACGAGACCATCGCCGTCGGCGCGATCCTCGCCCGCATCGGCAGCGGCGCCCCCGCTGCTGCGGCCCCGGCAGCTCCGGCACCCGCCGCCGAGCCCGCTCCGGCTCCCGCCGCCGCTCCTGCCCCGGCTGCCGCTGCCGCTCCCGCTCCCGCCGCCGCTCCTGCCGCGGCCGCCCCGGCACCGGCTGCTGCCCCGGCACCGGCCGCTCCCGTCGCGGACTCCGGATCCGACTCGGTCTACGTGACGCCGCTCGTGCGCCGCCTCGCCGCCGAGAAGGGCGTCGACCTGGCGTCCCTCACCGGCACCGGTGTGGGCGGACGCATCCGCAAGGAGGACGTCCTGAACGCCTCCGCGGCTCCGGCCGCCGCTCCGGCAGCGGCTGCTGCTCCGAAGAAGGCCCGCGAGATCTCCCCGCTGCGCGGCACCACGCAGCCGATGTCGCGCCTGCGCAAGGTCCTCGCCGAGCGCGCGGTCGCGTCGATGCAGCAGACGGCTCAGCTGACCACGGTGGTCGAGGTCGACGTGACGAAGCTCGCCGCGTACCGCGACCAGGTCAAGGGCTCGTTCCAGCAGAAGACCGGCGACAAGCTGTCCTTCCTGCCGTTCTTCGCTCTCGCCGCCGCCGAGGCGCTGCAGGAGTTCCCGATCGTGAACGCCACGGTCGACGGCACCGACATCGTGTACCCGGCCTCGGAGAACATCTCCATCGCGGTCGACACCGAGCGCGGCCTGCTCACGCCGGTGCTGCGCGATGCCGCGTCGAAGAACGTCGCCGAGATCGCGCACGAGATCGCCGATCTCGCCGCACGCACCCGCGACAACAAGCTGAAGCCCGACGAGCTGGCCGGCGGCACGTTCACGCTGACCAACACGGGTTCGCGCGGCGCGCTGTTCGACACCCCGGTGGTGTTCCTGCCGCAGTCCGCGATCTTGGGCACCGGCATCGTCGTGAAGCGCCCCGGCGTGGTCACCGTGGACGGCCAGCAGGCCATCGCGGTGCGGTCCTACGTCTACCTCGCGCTGTCGTACGACCACCGCACGATCGACGGAGCGGACGCCGCGCGCTTCCTCTCCTCGGTCAAGGCCCGCCTGGAGGATGCGGACTTCGCCGCTCAGCTCGGCGCCTGACCACGGTCACGGGGGCTCAGCCCCTTCGGATGGCGGATCCGCGATGTCATACACATCGCGGATCCGCCATTCGGCGTTTCGGCGGATGATCACGATCATCTGCGCCTCAGGACCGGATCCGCTCCGGAGCGCGGCGATGTCGCCGTAGTCCTCGATGAGCTCCGCGGGCTGCGGCGCCGGGCGCAGAGCACGAGACGTCGCAGTGCCGCCGTCCCACACCTCGGCGCACGCCGGCTGCGGCGCGGCCTCGCACTTCCGCGCGGCGGCGATCAGCTCGCCGCCCACCGCCTCGGCATCCGCCAGGGAGGACGCAGCGGGCGCCCGCGGAGGATCCGGCGCGACGGACTGTCCCCCACCCGCCGGAGCCGCACCGACGCGCGCACCCGGCGAAGGCGACTCGCTCCCCGACAGCATGATCTCGGCCGCCCGCGACGTGCGGCCGGCATCGCTGCCACCCGGGTCGGAGGGCCACATCGCGCCGGTCACCGTGATCGCGGCCGCCGCCGCGACCGCCAGGACGACGGGCCCCCTCCGTCGCCTGCCTCGCACCGGCCGCACTGGCCGCTCCGGCCGTCGTGGAGGCTCCGACGGCGCTCCGCGCAGGCGTCGGCGTGCGGCCCCGCCTGCTGCGCGCATCTCGCGGATCCGCTCGTATGCGTGCCCCACTGCGCCTTGCAGCACCCGCATCCGTCCCGCCGCGTCTCCGCCCCGTCGTCCTGGTGACCAGGTCCGCCGCGTCGCGCCGACCGCACGCCCCGCGGGCCGCAGCTCCCTCCGCCGTGGAGGGTGTTGGTACCCCGGCGGAACCGGCAGCACTGACTCCTCATCACCGCGCGCCGCCACGAACTCGTCTGCGATCAGTCGCACCGGTCGCGGCGCGGCGATCTCCAGCAGCTCGCCCTCCCATCGCGCGGCTTCGGCGCGGAGGCGACGCGGATCGCGCAGCGCCTCCGCGAGACGGGCCAGGACGCGCCGGAACGCGCGGTCCTCGATCCGCCCCTCCAGGTCGCGCAGCAACTGCTCGCCCGTCGCGACCGGAGAGCCCTCCGCGCTCCAGCCCCCGACGGGGTCGATCACGAACACGGGCCGTGCCTCGTCCGTGAGCCACCAGCTGCCGTGCGGCTCGTCCCCCGCACCGCCGTCACGCACCTCGCCGGGGTCGCCGTCGCGGCGTCGCCCTCGACCGGACTCCGTCAGCCGGCCTTCGAGCTCGAGAATCCCGCGCAGGACGCTGACCGCGAGTGTGACGGCCTCACCATGCGAGATCCCGCCCGTCTCCCCCGCCTGCGCCAGCGCGGTGCGCACGGTCCGCACGCACCAGGGCAGCAGCACGTCCTGCCCGTCCGCCGTGAGTGCGACGTCGAGCGGAGCCGCCACGTGCTCCGCCCCCGAGAACGTCCACCCCGCCCAGCCGCGCATCCGCTCCGCGTCCACCCGCACGACCACGCCGCCGGCGCGTGTGACGAGGTCGCCCTCGAACGGACCCTCGTCCCCCGTGAGCGTTCGGATGGTGCGGTGCGCACCGGCCACGATCATGCCCCTGCTGCGTTCCGTCATGCGCCCATCCCAGCGCCCCGGTAACCCCCGCGGTGCGGTCGATGCGCAATCCGTGCGCAGTCCGGTCCGCGCCGGTTCGGTGCAGGACGAAGCTGTTCGCCCAGCGCGTGTCAGGACGGGCCGTCACGAGCCCGTGGAATCGGTAGGCTGGAAGGCATGGCAAAAAGTCCCTCCGCGACGGAGAAGCAGCCCGGCTTCTTCTCGCAGCTGCGCTCGCTCTTCCGCTTCACCCGGGAGATCTACCCGTGGCTGCCCTGGGCGCAGATCGCGCTCCTGGTCGTCGGCGTCCTCATCGGCCTGATCGTCGGCTACCTCATCCCCCCGTTCCAGATCTGGAGCCTCGTGCTGTGGGGCATCACCGGCTTGCTGCTGGGTGTGCTGGGCGCCATGTTCCTGATGACGCGCCTGTCCACGACCGCGATGTACCGCAAGATCGACGGCATGCCCGGCGCCGCCGGCCACGTCATCAGCACCTCGCTCGGCCGCAGCTGGCAGGGATCCGAGGTCCCCGTGGGCGTGAATCCGAAGACGCAGGACGCGGTCTACCGCGCGATCGGCCGGGGCGGGATCGTGGTCGTCGCCGAGGGTGCACGCGGACGCCTCACGCGCCTCGTCAAGGACGAGAAGACCAAGGCCATGCGCGTCGCGCAGGGCGTGCCCGTGAACGTCTTCTACGTCGGCCACGGCGACGACGACGTCTCGATCGACAAGCTCTCCAAGACCATCAGGAAGCTCCCCAAGGCCATCGACAACGCGACCATGGCCGCCGTGATCAAGCGCATGGAGTCGGTCTCGCAGTCCGTCGCCTCGCTGCCGATCCCCAAGGGCATCGACCCGCTCAAGACGCGCGCACCGCGCCCGCGCTGAGCCCGCTCCTGACGCCACGAAGCGCCCGGTCCCCTCGCGGGGCCGGGCGCTTCGTCGTCTCAGCTGTGGATCCGTCAGGCGCTCGTGTCCGGCAGGTGCTCTTTCGGGAGCTTGCGCACCTTGGCCCGGCGGCGACGCCGCTCAGGGATCATCGAACGCATCTCGTCGAGCTTGCCGAAGCAGAGCAGCCGGTCCTCGTCCTCGAGCACGACGTGCTTGCGCGGATTCGGGATGACCGTGACGCCGCGATGCAGGGTCAGGACCGTGATGTCGCGGTCCCACAGCCCGAGGTCGCCGAGCTGCTTGCCGACCTGCTCGGCGCCGGCGTGGATGACGAGCTCCGCGACGCCGTAGCCCGTGGAGACGCTCAAGCGCTGGCGCACGTCGATCTCGGGGAAGTTCACCTGGTTCGCGATGAAGTCGATGATCGCGCCCGCCACGTCGAGCCCGGTGGCGGCTTCGATCCCCTGCAGGCCCGGCGAGGAGTTGACCTCCATGACCAGGGGCCCGTCCTCGCCCTCGAGCATGTCGACGCCCGCGACGCGCAGCCCCATGATCTGCGCGGCACGGACCGCGGTCTGCTCGTACACGGGGTCGAGCTGCACGGCCTCGACCGTGCCGCCCCGGTGCACGTTGGAGCGGAACTCGTCGCCGTTCGCGACCCGCCGCATCGCCGCGACCACGCGATCGCCGACGACGAGGGCGCGGATGTCCCGGCCGCGGCTCTCCGAGATGAACTTCTGGATCAGCACGTTCTGCCTGGTGGAGTGCAGGGTCTCGATGATGGCCTCGGCCACCTTCACCTGCGGGGCCAGGATCACGCCGATGCCCTGGGTGCCCTC
>JAITLM010000132.1 GCA_031277885.1 Microbacterium sp. | reverse complement strand
CGAGGCGCACCCCGGTAGACTCGTACCCCGTGGCTCTCACCATCGGAATCGTAGGACTGCCCAACGTCGGCAAGTCCACCCTCTTCAACGCCCTCACCAAGAACGACGTGCTCGCGGCGAACTACCCGTTCGCGACGATCGAGCCGAACGTCGGCGTGGTGAACCTTCCGGACGCGCGGCTGAACGCGCTCGCCGAGATCTTCGGCAGCGAGCGGATCCTGCCCGCGACGGTGTCGTTCGTCGACATCGCCGGCATCGTGCGCGGCGCGAGCGAGGGGGAGGGGCTGGGCAACCAGTTCCTCGCGAACATCCGCGAGGCCGACGCGATCGCGCAGGTCGTCCGCGGCTTCGCCGACGACGACGTGGTGCACGTGGATGGTGAGATCGACCCCAAGAACGACCTCGAGACGATCAACGCCGAGCTCATGCTCGCCGACCTGCAGACGCTCGAGAAGGCGATCGTGCGCATCGAGAAGGAGGTGCGCGGCCGCAAGACCGACGCCTCCGTGCTCGACGCCGCCAACGCCGCGAAGGATGCGCTTGAGCGCGGCCAGCTGCTCTCGACGAGCGGCATCGACCTGACTCCGATCAAGGAGCTCGGCCTGCTGACCTCGAAGCCGGTCATCTTCGTCTTCAACGTCGACGAGGCCGTGCTCACGGACGCCGCCCGCAAGGCGGAGCTCGCCGCTCTCGTCGCTCCCGCGCAGGCGATCTTCCTGGACGCGAAGATCGAGTCCGAGCTCATCGACCTGGATCCCGAGGACGCCGCAGAGCTCCTCGCCTCCACCGGTCAGGACGAGTCGGGCCTCGACCAGCTCGCGCGCATCGGGTTCGACACCCTGGGGCTGCAGACCTACCTCACGGCCGGCCCGAAGGAAGCGCGCGCTTGGACGATCCACAAGGGCGACAAGGCTCCTCAGGCGGCGGGCGTGATCCACACCGACTTCGAGAAGGGCTTCATCAAGGCCGAAGTCATCTCGTTCCAGGACCTGGTGGACACCGGATCCGTGGTCGAGGCCCGCTCCAAGGGCAAGGCGCGCCTTGAGGGCAAGGACTACGTCATGCAGGACGGCGACGTGGTGGAGTTCCGCTTCAACGTTTAGGTTTCTCGTGTGGGTGTACATGCCAGACGGTTACCCGAACTGATGCGTGACGGCGATACGGGACCTTCCGCCGACGTACCTGTGGTGGGCGAGGGACTCGCGGTCAAGTCTCCAGAGGGCAGAGCGTTTCTTCGAGGGCAGCTCACCCCTGACGAACCGGTTATCCCCGGACCCATCATTGCGACTCACCCCGAGCAGCCGATGGCAGCATCCCGGTACATCGAGATGATCGAATATCACGGCGAGCCGCAATGGATAAGTGTCGTGGGGTCTGTGTCCCGGAGGGCGTGGGAGGGGCTCGAGACTCCCGTGCTGCGGAACCTGAGCTACCGACCGTATCCTGTTGAGCGTCGCACCCCAGTGGGCCGCGATGCCGATGCGGCAATGACACTCTTCCCGCCGGTCGTTCTGAGTGCGGCTACGAAGCCGATCGCGCTGAGCCTGACGCCAGCAGAACGAAGCGCCGAGGACCTCGTTGAGAACCGCGACACGGTGCTCGAGATCTCGGGACTCGAGCTCTGGCGGACGGCGACAGGCATGGGGGGCAAGCTCTTCTCTGATGTCGGGTTCGTCACCACGGTTGAGGTTCCGCTGTTGACGTTGCCGATGCAGGAATGGCTCACCAACACCTTACGCAGGGTAGCCGTTCGCTCGGTCCTTCGAAGCGCTCCCGAGCGGTCGCTCTAAGCTTGAATCCATGCTCATTGGAATGATCCGCCCGTGCGAGACGCACATCCTCACCGTGCAGGCGTAGGAACTCGACGAGATCCAGGATCTGATCCGCGCGCAGGCCCCTGCAAATTAGGAGACGTCCTCCGCACCCGTGTCGATGTCGAAGAAGGACACGATGATGACCGCCGAGGCGACGAACGCCCGTCGCGACGGCGTGCGCCCGAGGCTGAGTTCTGGCCTGATCATGCTTGATCTGCACGCTTGACAAGGCCGGTCCTGGACCGGCGGATCGGCTAGTGCATGATGCACATTGGCCCCATAACTCGGTGGAGTTCCGGTTCAACGTCTAGGTTTCTCGTGTGCATTCGCTGCGTGATCCGGCGGTCATCCGTCCTCGACACCGCGAGATTGCCGAGCCGTTGGCGGTCGTATGAGCGATCGGTCCGGCTATGTGCCGAACGAGCTGTTATCGCGCCTTGTCGGCAACCGGATCTACTCGGTCGAGTTCGTCCTCAGCGGCTACGTGCAGCTGTGGTTCGATGGGTAACCAGGCGGATAATGTCGACGTCGAGGTCGCTCATCTGACGGGCTTCGCTGACGGCGCATGGACAGTCTGGAGGCCAGGAGAAGACAGCCTTGGGAACCTGGTCACTGCCAGACGCTGACGGCTGACCTGCTGGCGTCGATGCTGTGCTGGTTCGTGTTCGCGAGCCGGCGGGCGAGCTCGCGGAGCAGGTCATTCATCGCTTCCAGGGCCGAGAGCCACTGCGTCTGTGCAACGCGATATGCGTCGCGTGCCTCACCCGACCAGTCCGACTGCAGCTGCTGTGACCGTCGATCGAGGTCTTCCAACACGCTCGCGATGTTCCTGCGAGCAATGACCATGTCTGCCACCAGGCCCGCGATGTCGTTGTGGCGAACACGGATCTGCATGAACTACCGCTCCTCGGACTGCGGAACGCTGAGATCGATCTCCCGCAGCTGGTACGGCTGGGCGACGGCGTCGGTGAGGTAGAAGGTCATGAAGATCACGGCAGCCTCGTCGGCGGTGAAGATCTCGTTCGTGAATACACGAACCATGCGCTTGTCGCTGATGGGGACGGTCGTCGTCTCGTTGTTGTGGGGTTCCTGGCGTCCCACCGCGTAGAGGTGCGAGGTTCCGTCGGAGGTCATCACCCGCGCCTCGATCGCCAGCTTGTCGGCGCTGCCTGCGGCCTGGATGAACGTCTCACCCATACGGCGAGGATCACCACCCGGCTCCGCAAGCCGCCAGATGGAGTACGTCGTGCGATCGTCACCGTTCATTCTTGACAAGATGCGATGAATGCCATCCGAAATTGGGCGGCCCCACTCCTCAAGATAGCCGGACGTCCCCCCGCCGATCTGCTCGCCATGAGTTTTTGTCATGTTCATGGAACATGCACCACCTTTACTTCGGTGATTTGAATCACATCACCATTGTAGATTCCGGTCGCTGGATTCTCGGGATTGACCCCGGAATCGAATATGCGCTGCGGATTGCCATTCCGGAAGTAATCGTCGTAAGCGCTCCCGGACTTCACTTCCACGCCTGCGTACGTTCCGTCAGGTTTTTGATAGATGCCATCGTAGTATCTGGCCGTCCTCCCTGACCCGTCGTAGTTGACGCGCACCTTATCAGAAATGATGTTCACACCACGCTCGTCACGGATCAGGTCGAGGCCTTGTTGTTCTTTGAGTGCGTAGTCGGGGATGGGCGCGTCGGGGTCGCGGTTGGTCCAGTGGCCGCCGTCGTCACGTCCGTCACCACGATTCACACCGGGTTGCCGGTCGCTGCTCTTGGCTTCGCGGAACATGCGGTTCATGCTGTCGCCGAGGAGTCCGGCGCCACCGCTCGCGAGGGCGGCACCACCCACAACAGCAGGGACAGCGATCGGTGTGCCTGTGCCGACCGTCACCACCTCCAGCCCGCCACCGCCGACGATCAACGCCCCACCACCCACGATTCCGAGAACGCCGCCGAGTATCTCCAGCACGAGATCGGGATGCTCCCAGAGGTTCTGTGCGACACCTCCCAGGAAGTTGAGAGCGGCCAGGAATGGGTGAACGACGGTCGCATCAATCATCGTGCGCGCGGCGGCATCCATGACGGCCTGTTGCGCTTGCTCAGGTGTGAGCGGAAGCGGGGCCGCGTCGCTGGCTTCACCGATGATGTTCGCGTACCCGGTCGCCAGCACGTCCAGCTGGTATCGGGCGTTCGCGAGTACCTGCTGTGCTTCCTCGTGCGCGGATCCGGACGGGTCGACGAACGGGACATCGACCTCGATGTGGCGCAGACCGGAACTACGCCGCACCGTGCGTAACTGCTCGTCGTAGGTAACGCGTGCCGCGACGGCCTGCGCTTCGGCCGCGTTCCACATCTCGATCGCGCGCGCTGCTTCACCCTGCGCCCATTCCAGCGCGCCTGCGTAGTTCTCGAGTGCGTTCGCTGCCGCGATGAACGTGTCGCTCGTTGTCCGCCAGTACGACAGTTGATGTTCGAAGCGTTCCAGATACTTGTCGTAGGCCGCGCCGGACCAGGAGCCATCGTCGTCGAGCTTCGCGAAAGCGGTACGCGTGCTACTCGCCCGAGTGGAGATGTCACGCCAGTCGGTTGCGCCGGATCGTGCGTTGGCCGGTGACCCTGGAATCAGATCGACCGCGTTCTGTGTTTGACCGAGTTCCATCACGAGTCCCAGATCAGCGAGTCCATCTCATGCTTTCCTGCATCCTGTCCCTCGTCGAAGATCCGGGCAGTGGTCTTCAACTTGTCCGCGAAGTCATTCAACTCGCCCACACGAGTTTGCAACCCGATGCCCCACTTCTCCGTGAAACAGCGGACCGCCTCTGTGATCTCCGCGTGATGCAACGCCGCCGGTCGCGGCAAGTCCGTGCTCCCGAAATCCTCGGCGATCCTGACCGTCTTCGACGCCATCGCTCTCAGCTGATCAGTGTCCACACCGTAGTCAGCGCCCACAACGCCCCCCTCCAACCACACCCTCACGATAGGCGACGCACGCTCAGGCCGACGCGTGTCCGCTGTCACCGCTCAGCGGCGACGGCAAGGCCGCCCAATCTTCGCGTCAGCGCCCCTGGCGCTTCTTGTAGGGCTTGGGCTGTCCCTTCACGGCGGGAGCACGGCCCTTTCCTTTGGAGGCCTTGGCCTTGCCACCGGACGGCGCGTCCGACTTCGGCGGAGGCGGCGGGGCCGCGGCGATCCTGTCGCGCGCCTCGGCGAGCAGGAGAAGGCCGGCGCTGGTCAGGGCGGTCGAGCTTCCACGGGTGACGAGCGGGTGCCCGACCTCTTCTTCGAGCTTCTCGATGGACGAGTACAGGGCGGCGAGCGGGATGCCGAGCCGGGCGGCTGCGCGCGGGAAGTGCAGTTCCTCCGCGACGGCGACGAACCGCCGAAGCTGGGTGATCTTCATGGAGTCCGTCCTTTCGCGCACAGATCGCGGCGTCGTCCAGCGTACGGGCTTCCGCGCCGTCGCACCCACGCGCTGCAGGTGCCCGCCCTCGTAGGACGACGGTGTCGTCCAGAGGAGGCACGGCCATGTCCGATACCGATGAGCAGTCCACGTCTCGACATGTCCCGGCGCCTGGCGAGCCCACGATCCCGGAGCTCGAGGAGGACGAGAACATCGCGCCTCGTCCGGAGGAGGAGATCGCGGATCTGCTGCGCGCCGAGCCTGATGAGGGGGGGCAGGCGGGCGACTGAGGCTTCCTGCCTATCGCGGGCGGATCACGCGGTAGCGGAGATGCGCCTCGCTCGCGAACCCCGTGGTCTCGATGCGCTCGAGCTCGATGCGCTGCCCCAGGCCCGCGAACAGGGAGATGCCCTCGCCCAGGAGTACCGGCGCCACATGCAGGTGCAGTTCGTCGACGAGCCCGAGCCGCAGGCACTGCCGGGAGATGCTCCCGCCGAGGAGGCTGACCCAGCGTTCTCCCGCCGCGTCGGAGGCCAGCCGTACCGCCTCGGCGATGTCGTCGACGACGAAGCTGTAGGTGGTGCCGTCGCGCTCGATCGGCTCGTGCGCGCTGTGGGTCATGAGGTAGACCGGGACCTTCAGCATGCCGCCGTAGGGGAGCTCGCCGTCCTCGATGGTCCGGGTCTTGTTCGCCCCTCCGACGACGGCGCCGATCCGATTCATCAGCCCCTGGATGACGACGTCGTCCTCGGGTGCGGAAGGCCGACCGAACATCCAGTCGACACCGCCCTCCGGATCTGCGAGGAATCCGTCGAGCGTGAGGGTGGCGTGGACGATCACGGTGGTCATTCTCTGCTCCTCCTGGTGTAGTAGTGAGTCGAACGGCTCACTATGAGTAGCTAACCGCAGACAAAGAGGTGAGTCAAGGAACTTCCCTCGAGGGGATAATGGAGAGATGACGCGCGGACGCTCCTCGTACCATCGCGACCTGGCCGCAGCCAATCGCTCGGCGATCCTCGACGCCGCCACGCAGCTCTTCCTGGAGTCCGGATACGATCGGACTCCGCTGGCGCGCGTCGCGGAGCGTGCCGGGGTGTCCAAGGCGACCCTCTTCAAGCAGTTCCCGACCAAGGCGGAGCTCTTCGAGGCGACCGTGCTGGAGGCGGGGGGAATGCCTGCCCCCTCTGCCGTCGAGATCCCGGATGGCGACTTCCAATCAGGGCTGGTCGTGCTCGGCCGCGCGTATGCGGACCTGCTGGTCCGTCCTCGCATGGTCGCTCTGATGCGGACCGTGATCGCCGAGTCGCACCACTTTCCGGAGCTGCGCGAGCGGACGTTCGACTTCGGAACCCTGCCCGTGCTGCAGGCGTTGGCAGGGTATCTGCGTGAGGCCCGCGCAAGGGACGAGGCGGACATCGAGGATCCGGATCTCGTGTCAGCCCAGTTCCTCGGCATGATCGCGTCGGCGATCTTCTGGCCGCGGTTCATGCACGGCACCTGGTCGATCACGGAGAGCGAGCAGCTGCGCGTGGTGGACGAAGCGGCGCGCACGATCGCCGCACGTTTCGCCGCGCCCTGACGTACTGGTGCGCGGCCCGTCCCTCGTCGTCGTGCGACTCGTAGGATGACGGTGTCGTCCAGAGGAGGCACGGCCATGTCCGATACCGATGAGCAGTCCACGCCTCGACATGTCCCAGCGCCCGGCGAGCCCACGATCCCGGAACTCGAGGAGGACGAGAACATCGCGCCTCGTCCGGAGGAGGAGATCGCGGATCTGCTCCGCGCCGAGCCCGACGAGGGGAACCGGGTCAGCTGACCCGGCGCACCTCCTGCGGCCAGCCGCAGGCCTCGGCGATCCTGCCTGCCCAGACCTTGGCGGTGTCGTCGTCGGCGACGTCGATGATCGTGAAGCCTCCGATGCGCTGCTCGCCCGGGGCGAAGGGGCCGGAGGCGATCACCGTCGCTCCGCTGGTCGCGTCCGCGGTGAACGCCGCATCGTCGTCCTCGTGCACGCCCGCCGCGAAGACGAGGGCGCCGGCGTCCTCGATGTCCGACACGACGGCACTGGCGAGCGGGCCGCGTCCCGCAAACCACTCCGGGCTGTGATCGCCGACCCACTGCTGGTTGAAGTAGATGATGTACTGCGCCATCGCCGCTCCTCGCATCGCCCGTGTGATCACAGGCCGTGCCGCGATCGTACGCCGCGGATCTGGCGCCGGCGAGCCGCGTGGCGGACCGCGTGCGGACCGTGCCGCCTCGGCGACCGCCCCAGCGGAGGCCCTGGCGAGACTCGGTACGATGTCCCGGTGACTACCGAGAACAACAGCATCTTCGAACCCGATGGCCGCGCAATCCCCTACATCGATGAGATGTCGGAGGGTGACGGACCCGTTCTGGTGCTCATCCCGGGTCGCGGCCTCGAAGGCGGAGCGCTGGGATCGGTCGCACACATCCTCGCCGGTGAAGGGATCCGCGTGCTGCGGATCGGCAACCGCAAGGACGACGACGCGACGCTCGAGGACCGGGTGCAGGACGCGAGCGACGTCATGGACCACGCCGGCATCGGCGCGACGTGGATCGGCGGTCACGGCGTCGGCGGCACGGTCGCCCGCGCCCTCTCCGCGAAGCGCACCGACCGCGCCCTCGGCGTGCTGCTGCTGGGCGTCGAGGACGTCGACGTGCCGATCGCGCCCTCCGTGCCGATCCTGATCATCCAGGGCTCCGAAGACGATGTCATGCCGCCGGCGAACGGCGAGAAGCTGCGCGCCTCCGCGGTGGAGCGCGCCAGCGTCGTGACGATCGAGGGCGGCGGGCACCTGTTCCCCGTGAGCGACCCCGTCGACACCGCGTTCGCCATCGAGGACTACCTGGCCTGGGACTGATGATCACCTCCGACATCGCGTCGTTGGTGGTCCGAAGCGAGACCAGGGATGTGGCAGAGATCACCTCCCTTCTCGGCTTCGCTCCCACCGGCTTCGGTGATCGAGGCGATCCGACTCCGTCCGGGATTGCAGGTCGGCAGCTGAAGCCCGAGTACCTCGTCTATCAGGAGACCTATTGGGCGTACCGCTGCGAGATCGAACCGGCCGATGACAGGACCGGTTTCGCCAGCCTCGCCTCGCTCGTCGCTCTGCTGCTGCCCCGGGCGGATGCGCTGGCGATCCTCCGCGAAGGCGGCGACACCCGGATCTGGTGGAGCGGACTCTCCGACAGCACGCAGGGCGGATTCGTGATGACGGCCGCGCTGCAGCACGACCTCGCGTTGCTGGGCTGCGACCTCTTCGGCACGACGTATCTGAATGAGGACGACGCGGAGCCGGGTACCTGATATCTCTTGTCCATGACTGCTCCTGCCGCCGTGCCGGCGAAGACCAACACCGTCGCCCTTGTTTCCTTTATCTGTGCGTTCGTCGTCCCAGTGGCAGGGCTGGTGCTGGGCATCATCGCCGTACGCCAACTGCGTGGCAACGCGACCGGTGAGGGCGGAGCGGGTCTCGCTCGCTGGGCGATGATCATCGGCAGCGTCGGGATCTGCGGCCAGGCGATCTTGTTCATCATCTGGATCTCGTTGTTCACGCAGGCGATGGCACGGTGAGCCAGTGACGTCGGTCTCGGGTGCGAGGATGGCTCCATGCCCGAAACCCCGGAGACGCTGGCGCGCACCGTCCTCCTCGTGATCGACATGCAGGCGGGCGTCATGCCCGGCTGCTTCGACGAGCACGGGGTGCTGTCGAGGACCGACGCCCTCGTGCGCCGTGCGCGCGGCGAAGGCACTCCGGTGGTGTGGGTGCACCACGACCCCGTCGGTGTGGGCACGCCGGACTGGGAGCTCGCGGCGCCGCTCGCCCGTGCCGACGGCGAGCCTCTCGTGCGCAAGAGCTACCGGGACGCGTTCGCCGCAACCGACCTGCGGGCGGTGCTCGACGGCTACGCCGCGACCCGCTTGGTCGTCGCGGGGGCTCAGTCCGACTTCTGCGTGCGCACGACGACTCAGCGGGCGGCGGCGGAGGGCTACGACGTCACGCTCGTGCGCGACGCGCACACGACCGTCGACACGACGGCGGACGGCGTCCGGATCACGGGCGAGCAGATCGTCGCCCACACCAACATGTACTTCGCGGGGCTCCGCTATCCGGGGCAGGAGTTCGCCGTCGTGCCACACGACGAGGTCGCACTCGCCTGAGAAGCCTGGCGCGAATGTCCGGCCCCGGTGCGAGGATGGGCGCATGCCCGAGTCTCCGGAGGTGCAGGCGCTGGTCGAGTTCCTCGACGAGCGGATCCGCGGTCGCGCGATCGTTGAGCTGGACGTCGGTGAGTTCCGCATCATCAAGACGCGGGATCGCCCGCCGGGCTCGCTGATCGGCGCGCGCATCCAGCGTCTGGAGCGCTTCGGCAAGCACGTCGGCCTCGACACCGACGAGGGATGGCTGATGATCGGCTTCGGCCGCAACGGCTGGATCCGCTGGACAGCCCCGGAGGATCCGCCGAGCGACGAGCCCGTTCCGGAGGTCGCCCGGATCGCGCTCGACGACGGCGCCGTGATGCAGCTCGTGGACATGGGCGACTTCCTCGCCGTCACCGCGAACGTCGTGGACGCGCCCGCCGATGTCGCGGGCATCGCGGCGCTCGGGCCGGATCCGCTCGCGGAGGGCTTCGATCGCGAGGCCTTCGAGCGTGCGCTCGGCAGCCGGCGCAAGCAGATCAAAGCACTCCTGCAGGAGCAGACCTCGCTCGCGGGGATCGGCAACGCCTACTCCGACGAGATCCTGCATCGCGCGAAGATCCCACCCGCCGTCCACGCCGCCCTGCTCGACGGCGAGGAGCGGGATCGGCTCTTCCACGCCACGACCGATGTGCTGCGGGGTGCCGTCGCGGATCGGCGGGGTCTGCCGCCCGACCGGCTCAAGCCGGCCAAGGTCGCCGCGATGGCAGTGCACGGGCGTGGCGGGGAGGCTTGCCCCGTCTGTGGCACGACGATCGTCGACCGCGTCTTCGGCGGCGCCTCGGCGCAGTTCTGTCCGCACTGCCAGCCCGAACGGTCCGCGGCCTGAACCAGCCCCGGGGATAGCATTCGGTGGTGAGCGAGCTTCCTCTGCGACACCGTTGGCGCGTGCGCGCGACGGTCTCGATCATCGTCGGCGTGGTGGTCGGCTTCCTCGTCACGCCGTTCCTCGGCCTCGCGGCGGGGATCCTCGCCGGGTGGGGCACGCTCGCCCTCGTGAGCGTCGTCTGGATCCTGCTGGTGGTGTGGCGGATGGACGCCGCGCAGACGCACGCGCATGCGACCGAAGAGGATCCAGGGCGCGGTGCCGCCCGGGTGATCGCGCTGACCGGCAGCTTCGTCAGCATCGCGGCCGTCCTCGTCGTGGTGCTGCAGGCCCGGCACGCCGAGGGCTGGACCCAGTTCGCGCTCGCGGGGAGTGCGGTGCTGAGTGTCGCCGCCTCATGGGGGCTGATCCAGACCGACTACATGCTGCGGTACGCCAAGCTCTACTACGACGGCGCCGGGGGGATCGTCTTCAACCAGAAGGAGGACCCGGAGTACACCGACTTCGTCTACTTCTCGGTCGGGCTTGGGATGACCTACCAGGTGGCCGACACCAACGTCACGCGCAATGCGATCCGGCGCATCGTCATCGCACAGACCACGATCGCCTACGTGTTCGGGGCGCTGATCCTCGGCACGATCATCAACCTCGTCACAGGACTGGGATGACCGCGGGGAGTTCCTCGCGCAGGCGCGGCTCGGTGCGCCGTTCGGGGCGCACACCGGCCTTGTCGGCGTAGAACGCGCGGATCCGGTCCATGTCGGCCGCGACGTCACCGGTGAGCTCGAACGTGGGCCCGAGGCCGGTCGTCATGGTGGTGCGATCGACGAAGCCGAGGGTCACCGGCATCCCCGTCTCGCGCGCGATGCGGTAGAAGCCGCTCTTCCAGTACTCGTTTCCGCCCCGGGTGCCGTCGGGTGTGACGACGAGCCCGAACACAGCGCCGCCGTTCACCTGCGCGACGACCTCGTCGACGACGCGGGACGGATCCGATCGATCCACCGGGATGCCGCCGAGGCGGCGCATGAGCGGACCGCGCCAGCCGTGGAACAGGCTCTTCTTGCCTAGCCAGTGCACGTCGAGGCCGAGCCGCCACGCGATGCCGAGCATGAGCACGAAGTCCCAGTTCGACGTGTGCGGGGCGCCGACCAGCACCGTGGGGCGCGTCGGGGCCGGTTCCGTCGCGAGCGTCCAGCGACTGAACGCCCAGAACAGGCGGGCGGCGAGGCGTTTGAGCATCCGTCCACGGTAGAGGGGAGCGCATGCCGCGCTCCGCATGAATGCGGGATGGGAACGGGCGCATGACCGGACGCGAGGTCCTGGTCATGCGCCCGGGGGGGGCGTGCCGCGGGTCAGGCGACCTGCGGCAGCAGGGAGAACGACACGGCGCCCTCCTCGTTCACGTTCGCGTCGAGGACTTTGTCGTCCAGGACGATGGCGGCCTCCCCTTCCAGGAAGACCGGGGCGCCGGGCAGATCCAGGATCTGATCGTCCGGCTCCGGCGAGACGACCACGTCGGCGGCGAGGCGGGGTTCGCCCGCCTGTCCCGGCGTCTCGGCCGTGTGGATGCGCAGACCCGCACCCTCCGTGTCGGTGCGACGACGGACGAGCGTGGTGACCAGCGCGGTGGCGTTGTCGGTCAAGGTGAGCACGAGGCACTCCTTCCGGTTGCGGACATGCCGAGGACACGGCATGTGTCCGGGCCACGATTCCCTCTTGGGGCCGAGCTCTCAACCGCTCTGCGGCGATTCGGCCTGATTCGGAGGGTCTTCCCACCTGGGAGCGCGAGGCGGGGCGGGCGTGTGCTTCGGGTGCGCTGGCACGCGGGCGGGGCTGGCTTCAGGCAGCGGCGGTTCGGAGTGCTGCGGCCGTCGCCGGATCCAGCCCCGGCACCTCGTCCGTCGGCACGGCGAGAGCGAGCAGCGACCGGCTGAAGTAGTTGCGCGCGGCGGACGCGAGGGTGATGTCCATGATCTGACGGTCGTCGAAACCCGCATCCCTCAGGCGCTGCGTGTCGGCGTCGGTCATCGCGTGCGGATCCGTGGAGAGCGCCTCGGCGTAGCGGATCACGGCCTGTTCGGCAGGAGTGAAGCCGGCGTCGTCGCCCTGCGCGAACGCGGCGAGCCCGTCCACGGTGAGCACCTCGGCCCGAAGCGACTTGCGCCCATGGGCGAGCAGACAGTGCGGGGACCCGATGGCGCGGGCGGCACCGAGCGTCGCCGCCTCGTACACGCGTACGCCGATCGACGGGACGATCGCGCGGATGAGCGCCATGAACGCCTCGTGCGCCGCCGGATTCACGGCCATCGCCCGTGTGTAGGCGAAGACGAAGCCCGCGTCAGCGAGGTCTTCGGCGTACATGTCGGCCGCGTGCCCTTCTGCGGTCTCGGCCGGGGGAGTGCTGATGATCATGGGAGGCTCCTTCGCGTCCGCGTCGGGGCTTTCTCGCAGGCGGCGATCCCCAGCGCACGAGCGAAGACTACGCCGCGCGAACGGCCCGCGACACGGGGCAGACGCCTCAACGGCGCCCGCTGCCGCGCACGGGCGTAGCATCGAGGGATGACCACCGCAGCCGAATCCGAGCAGCAGACCTCCGCGGACGCACAGCGCCCGACGAATGGTGCTGCTCCGGGCGGCGTCTCGGGCGGCCTGGCGCTGTTCCCCGGCCTCGACGACGCCGACGCCGGCCTCTGCATCGACGGCGTCTGCCGCCTCCCCGGCACCAAGGCCTGACCGAGTCCCGGCGCTCCCACCTGGCGCTCCAGCCCCGGTGCTCCCGCCCGGGCGCCCCACTTCAGAGTCGTCCCCGTCAGCGGACCCTATGGCGTGCGCTCGTGGGGACGGCCCGAGTTTGTGGTGCGCCCGTGTTTCGGGTCGTCCCTGTGAGCGGATCCTATGGGGTGCGTTCGTGGGGACGACTCCGGGCCGTGCGCGACCGCATCCCGATGATGCCCCGAAGAGCGGGTCAGGCGGCGCGGGGGACGCCGAGCAGTCGTAGGTCGCGGGCGATGGACCCCGGGTCGTCCCGGAGCTCCCGCGCAGTGCAGCGGATCTGTACGCGGTCGTGCGCGGCGAGTGCTCGCTGGCGGGCGAGGTCGTCCTCCCAGTGCTCGACCTCCATGTGGAAGGCTCCGTCGACCTCGAGCACCAGGGTTCGCCCATCGGACAGCAGCCACTCGCAGTCGGTGAACCGGATCCGACCGCTCGCATCCCGACGCTTGGTCTGCTGCCGGGGCATGCACAGCCCGTAGTCGCGACACATCCGCAGTACGTCGAGTTCGGCAACGGACTGGGATCCGTCTGCGATCTCGCCGAGTGTCTGGCGGAACATCGGTGCCCAGCGTAGAGGCCGCATCCGATCTACCCAGTCGCGAAGCAGT
>JAITLM010000102.1 GCA_031277885.1 Microbacterium sp. | reverse complement strand
CGATCTCGGTGGACAGGTCGCGGCCACCGGTGCCGATCAGCTGGGACACTCCGCCGCCGAAGTCGTGGATCCGGACGGACAGCTCCTGGCTGCCGGTGCCGGAGGCGCCGACGATACCGATGTTGCCGCGGCGGACGGCGTTGGAGAACGCGAGGCCCACGCCGTTGATGATCGCGGTGCCGCAGTCCGGGCCCATCACGAGCAGGCCCTTCTCGTGCGCGAGCGTCTTGAGGGCCCGCTCGTCCTCCACGGACACGTTGTCGGAGAAGATCATGACGTGCTTGCCGGCGTTCAGCGCCTTGCGCGCTTCGCGGGCCGCGAACGCGCCGTTGACCGAGATGAGCACGAGGTTGCTGTCGGGGACGTCCGCGAAGGCGCCGTCCAGGGTGCGGTAACGCACCTCGGCGGCGCCGGCGGTGCGCTTGTCCTTGCGGGCGAGGATGCCGTCGACCGCGTCGATCGCCGCGGCGATGGTGTCGTCCGAGGCGTCGATCACGATCATCAGATCGCTGGGCCTGGCCTCGTCGATCGCGGCGTCCTGCACGCCAACGTTGAGGAGGACCTCCTTGTTCATCGGCGTCGCCATGCCGAGCAGAGCCTGCGTGACGCCGTCGACCGCGTTCGCCCTGGTGCTCATCGACATGAGCGAGACGGAGTCGAGGTACGTGTTCTTCCTGATCTCGATGTGCCGGGTCATCGTGTTCCTTTCGGGGTCTCAAGCACGCGGGCGCTCGAGGATGGCGACGATCTCGTCGTATCCGCGCTCGCGGGCCAGGTCGGCGGGGGACGTGCCCCACGGGTCGGGCATGCCGGGCTTGGCGCCGTGCGCGAGCAGGAGCTCGACGATCTGCTGGCGCACCGGCCAGCCGTCGCCGAGGATGATCGTCTCGATCAGCGCGGTCCAGCCCAGGTTGTTGGTGAGGTTGACGTTGATGCGCGTGTTCTCCAGCAGGTAGCGGACGACCTCGAGGTGCCCCTTCTCCGCCGACGGGGTGAGCCCGTTGCCACCCATGCGGGTGAGCCGCTTGAGATCGGCTCCGGCCTCGGTCATGGTCCGCACGAGCTCGAGGTCGTCGGCGATGCAGCCGAACAGGAACGGATTGGAGCAGGTCTGATCCTGGGCGTCGATGTCGACGCCCTCCGCGATCAGCGCGCGCACCACGTCGAGGTGGCCGCCGCGCGCGGCGGTCAGGATGGCGGTCGCCTCCTCGCGGTCCACGGCGTCGCGATCCGCGCCCTCGGCTAGGGCGGCGCGGACGCCCTCCAGGTCGCCCGCCGCGGCGGCGGCGAGGTAACGCTCGTCGGCGCTGTTCGAAGCGTTCATCGGATCGTCTCCTTCATGAGGTCGGTCTGCGAGCGGGTGAGCCGCTCGAGGGCGAGATAGGCGAGGCACCCGACGACGAGGCCGACGACGGCATCGCTCAGCACGGGGGCGAAGAAGTGCGAGAGCAGCGCGGCGCCGGCGCCGATCGCCCAGGCCACCAGAGCGGTGAGCCGGAACCGCTGCGGCGGCCGGCCTGCGTTGCGCTTCGCGAGGATGATCTGGTCGGCGATGAGCACGGCGCCGAGCGGCGGCACCAGCACGCCGAGCAGGGCGAGCCAGTTCACGAAGTAGTGCCAGGCGCCGAGCACCGCGACCAGGGTTCCGATCACGCCCAGGATGAGGGTCAGCACGCGCATCTTCGAACGCGTCAGATGGGACCATCCCAGCGCGCCGTTGTAGAGGCAGTGCGTGCACACGGATCCGAGGTTGATCACGACGAACAGCAGCAGGAACACGTCCAGCAGCGGATTGCGGGTGCCGGTCAGGATGGGCGCGAAGTTGCCGCCGTTCACGGCCGGGGACGCGATCGCGCCCGCGGCGACGAAGAGCGCCCCGCTGAGCTGGGCGACCAGGCTCGCGACCGGGAAGGCGGTGACGGTGGCGATCACGGCCTGCTTGCCGGTGCGCGCCCAGCGCGTGAAGTCGGCGGTCATGGTGCCGGAATCCGCGAAGGTCGCCATGATCGCGGTCACCGCGACGCCGAACGACATGGCGCCGCCGCCGACGCCGGTGTAGCCGAAGACGGTGGAGAAGTCGTGGTTCTGCGCGGCGATGCCGATCGCGATGAGGACGGCCGCGATGAACAGCGGTGCGGCGATCGCACCCAGCACGGACAGGGCGCGGATGCCGAGGTAGGTCACCGCGATGAAGACGAGGCCCGCGAGGGCGGCGACGAGCGTCTCGTTCCATCCGAACGCCGTGCTGAGGCTGTCGCCGGTCGCGCCCGTGTTGAACGCGAACCATCCGACCACCACGGTCGAGAGGAATCCGGACGCGATCGCGTAGCCCGCCGTGCCGAAGGTCTCGGTCGCCTGCAGCGAGAAGCTCTTGCCGGTGCGGCCCGCACGCCAGCTGAGCAGGCTCACGTAGACGAACATGATCGCGTTCGCGGTGAGGATCGCGCCGACGCCGGGCCAGAAGCCCAGCATCGCGACGACGAGTCCACCGGGCACGGCGTTGGTGAGGATCATCGGGAAGCCGAACCACACCGCCGAGACGGTGAAGAGCGACTTCCGGTGGCTGAGCGGCACGGGCTCGTGCTCGAACTCACCCGTTGCGGTCTCCGCGGGGACGGTCTCGGTCATCACGCATGCTCCTTCGGAACGATCCCGGACGACGCGGTCGCGGGGAGGGGTGTGGAGGCGGAGCGCAGTGCCGCCTCGGTGCGCAGGGCGAGCCGGACGCCCGAGAGCATGTCCGTGCCGGAGGTGTGCCCGATCCGCGCGACGCGCAGCGCCGCGTCGCCGATGCGTTCGCCGTCGCCGTCGCGGACGGCCCGGATCAGGTCGTGCAGACCCTGCTGCGCGCGGGCCTCGAGCGCGTGGCGGAGGGTCGCGACGCTCAGGAGGGTCGTGCGCTCCTCCTCGTCGTCGAGTGCCGCCGCGAGCGACGCGAGCGCGCCGTGGAGCCTGGTCCCGCGGTGAGCGCTCACGAAGGCGAGCCCGGTCAGCACGTCGTCCCCGGACGGCGTCAGGCCCTCGCCGAGTCCGAGCAGCCGTGCCGCTGCCGCGGTGACGGCGGAGGGATCCCGCTGCCGCAGCGCGTCCTCGAGGGCGCTCACCCGTGCGGCGAGCAGCGTGGCGGCGGCGATGCCGAACGCGGACTGCGGCGGCGGTACGGGGATCGCCGCGATCCGCTCCTCCGCGCGCAGCAGCTGCGCGCCCGAGAGCGCGCACAGGCAGATCTCGGACGGCGCCCATGCGGTGGCCGATGAGGTGAGCACGGCGATCGGTCCGTGGACGGTCTCGATGCGGAACCCGTCCGGACCGATCGAGGCGGGATCGCCCTGACGCACCGCCAGCGCCGTCCAGTCCTCGACGGGGACGCGGACCGTCGAGGGTGCGTCGTCGAGCGCGGCGGAGACGAGGGCGACGAGCTCGTCGCCGACGCGGAGGTTCACGGCGCGACGATGCACCGAGTGCACCCGCACGGCGGCGGCGGTCGGCGCCGCCCGGTCGGGGCGGCTGCGGGCCAGCACGGACGGGGGATGCACGTCGGTGGCGGCGCGCGAGAGCGTCTCCGCGAGCGCGGCGTCCCAAGTGATCGCGCGCAGCGCGATCGGTGTGGCGACGGGGGTCATCGTCTTCTCTCCGAGGCCTTCCGGACGAGGTGGGCGTCGGAGAAGGCGATCAAACTGTTCTCTCGAATGTATACCATTGTTTCAAATGGAGTACCATTTCAGATCGAGCGGGTCGCTCCTGCGGCCCCAGCGAAGGAGAGACCAGATGCGTGTCGTAGTGGCACTCGGGGGCAACGCCCTCGCCCGCCGGGGCGAGCCCATGACGGCGGAATACCTGCGGGCCAACGTCAAGGCCGCGTGCGAGGCCCTCGCGGCGTTCGCGCGCGACAACGAGGTCGTGATCACGCACGGCAACGGCCCCCAGGTCGGCCTGCTCGCATTGCAGAACCTCGCCTACCAGGACGTCGCCGCGTACCCGCTCGACATCCTCGGGGCGGAGACGCAGGGGATGATCGGCTACGTCGTGCAGCAGGAGCTCTCCAATGCGCTGGGCGGCGAGCGCGAGGTCGCGGGCATCATCACCACCACCGTCGTGGACGAGGCGGATCCGGCTTTCGTGCGCCCCACCAAGCTCATCGGCCCGCAGTACTCCGCGCACGACGCCGCCGAGGCCGCCGCCGAATACCGCTGGACGATCGCGAAGGACGGCAACGCGTTCCGCCGCGTCGTGCCCTCGCCGATGCCGCTCTCGATCGTGCAGGCGCCGCTCATCCGTCGTCTGCTGGAGGCCGGCAGCCTCGCCGTGTGCGTGGGCGGCGGCGGAGTCCCCGTGCGCGTGGACGCGAAGGGCCGCCACATCGGCGTGCAGGCCGTGGTGGACAAGGACCTCGCGAGCGCCGCGCTCGCCGCGGACATCCAGGCCGACACCCTCATCATGCTCACCGACGGCGACTACGTGAGCGAGAACTGGGGGACCCCCGAGCAGCGCGACATCCACACGGCGTCGGCCGACGCGGTCGCCGCGATGTCCTTCGCCGAAGGATCCATGCAGCCGAAGATCGACGCCGCGATCCGCGTCGCCCGGGCCGGGGGCCGCACCCTCATCGGTCCGCTCGACCGCTTGGACGACCTGCTCGCGCGCAGGATCGGCACCGAGATCGTGCCGACGCTCAAGGAGGGCATCCGCTGGGTGGAGACCGCGAAGGCCTGACCGGCGCGCCATCGTCACGGGACACGGACCGCGCGATGGAAGAATGGGCCCGTGACCAGCACGGATGAACGTCAGCTCGAATCCACGCGGATCGCGTCGTGGTTGCGCGACGCGATCCTGGACGGCGTGCGCGCCCCCGGCGGGCGCCTGATCGAACGCGACCTCGCCGCCGAGTTCGGCGTGAGCCGGGTGCCGGTCCGCGACGCGCTCAAGGTGCTCGTCGCGGAGGGGCTCGTCGAGCTGCGCCCGCACACCTGGGCCGTGGTCCGCGAGTTCACGGACGCCGACCTCGCCGACCTCGACGAGGTGCGCGCGGTACTCGAGCCCTTGGCGTTCCGGCTCGCGGCCGAGCGGCACCGGCGCGAAGGCCTCGCCCTGCTGCAGCGGTCGCTCGAGGAGGAGGAGACGGGCGCCCGCTCGGGGGACGGCATCGGATCCCGTCGCGCTGCGGCCGACTTCCACGAGATCGTGACCGATCTCGCCGAGAACCGGCTGCTGAGCGACATGATGAAGGGCATCCGCAGCAGGCTGCGCTGGGCGCTCTCCCAGCACGACGACCTGCAGCACATCAGCGGAGAGCACGTCGAGCTGTTCGAGGCGATCAAGGCGCGCGACGCGGAGCGGGCGGCGGAGCTCGCCGCGGCTCATGTGGAGAGCAGCCGCCGGGCGCGCATCGCGCACGTCGAGGCGATCCGCGCGGGCGCGGCCGGCGTCGAGTAGCGCGACCCGCGTGCACGAGGAGGCCTCGCGCGGGCGGTAATCTTGCCCGATGACACCGAGAACCTTCGACCAGTCGTCCAAGCTGAAGAACGTCCTTTACGAGATCCGCGGCAACGCACTCGTCGAGGCGGCGCGGCTGGAGGCGGCAGGCCACTCGGTGCTCAAGCTGAACACGGGCAACCCCGCGGTCTTCGGGTTCGAGGCGCCGCAGCAGATCGTGCGCGACATGCTCGCGACGTTGCCCACCGCGCATGGCTACAGCGAGAGCAAGGGCATCATCTCCGCGCGCCGCGCCGTGGTCAGCCGCTACGAGCAGGTCGACGGCTTCCCGCTCGTCGACCCCGAGGACGTCTACCTCGGCAACGGGGTCTCCGAGCTCATCACGATGACCATGCAGGCCCTGCTCGACGAGGGCGACGAGGTGCTCATCCCCGCCCCGGACTATCCGCTGTGGACCGCGATGACCAGCCTCGCCGGGGGCACCCCGGTGCACTATCTGTGCGACGAGGAGAACGGCTGGAATCCGGATCTGGAGGATCTGCGCTCCAAGGTGACGCCGCGCACCAAGGCGATCGTCATCATCAACCCGAACAACCCGACGGGTGCGGTGTACTCGCGCGAGGTGCTGCAGGGCATCGTGCAGGTCGCGAGGGAGAACGACCTGCTGCTGCTGTCGGACGAGATCTACGACCGGATCCTCTTCGACGACGCGCAGCACATCCCCACCGCGACGCTCGCGCCCGACCTGCTCTGCCTGACCTTCAACGGACTCTCCAAGACCTACCGGGTCGCCGGATACCGGTCCGGCTGGCTCGTCATCACGGGTCCGCAGCAGCATGCGAAGGGCTTCATCGAGGGGATCACCCTGCTCGCGTCCACGCGACTGTGCCCGAACGTGCCCGCGCAGCACGCGGTGCAGGCGGCGCTCGGCGGCGTGCAGTCGATCGAGTCCTTGATCGCCCCGAGCGGACGCCTGCATCTGCAGCGCGACGCCGCCTGGGAGGGGCTGTCCGCGATCCCCGGCGTCAGCTGCGTGAAGCCCACGGGGGCCCTGTACGCGTTCCCGAAGCTGGATCCGAACGTGCACGAGATCCACGATGACGCCAAGCTCATCTACGACCTGCTGGTCGCGGAGCGCATCCTGCTCGTGCAGGGCACCGGTTTCAACTGGGCGACGCCGGACCACCTGCGCGTGGTGACGCTGCCCGAGCCGCGCGTGATCACCGAGGCGATAGAGCGCCTCGGCAACTTCCTCGCGAGCTACCGGCAGTAGCCCGGAGCCGGACCGGGTCAGGCCGTCGCCGCCGCAGCCCCGAGACGCCGTTCGCGCCGCGTCCCGAGGCTGCGCTCATCGCGCAGCAGCGCCGTGGCGAGGGAGCGCACCGCGGCCGTGAACGTGGAGCGTCCCGCCACCTCCGGCACAGGCCTGGCGTGCAGGGCCGCGGCGTCCAGCGCGCGCCGGTCGTACGGCAGGAAGTGCACGTCACGGATGCCGGAGAACCGGTCCAGGGCGCGCCGTATCTGACCGCGGGCGTCGATGCCGAGGGGGCCAGGGCGCACCTTGTTCACGGCGACCGTGACGGGGACGTCCCCGACCTCCGCGCGCAGCTCCGCGTAGCCGCGCACGAAGCGGGCGATCCCGAGCGGGTCGGCGGCGGCCACCGCCACGATGCGATCCGCGCTGCGCAGGGCGGTGAGCGTCGCGGCGTTGCGCCGGGGACCGTCCAGGTCGCTGCTGATCTCCTCGTCGGCCTCGAGCGAAGCCGCGACATCGACCAGCGTGACCGCGCTCCAGCGCCGGCAGGCGTCGAGCGCGGCGTGCAGGCGTGCGGCAGACAGCTCGGGCCAGCGCGAGGGGCGGTTGATGCCCACCAGAACGTCGACGGTGCCGCAGGAGGACTCGGCCGGGCGGGACAGCCGGCTGAGCTCGGCGCCGTCGAGAAGGCCGAGCTCCGCGCGTCGGCAGGCGGCGGCGATGCCGGGGCCGTCGTCGGTGAGGCCCAGCATGAGCGCGAGCGCCGGCGCGTGCGTGTCGGCGTCGACGAGAGCGACCCCGCGGTCCGGGGCGGCGAGGAGCGCCGCGAGCTGCACGGCGACCGTGCTGCGGCCCGGCGCGCCGTGCGGACCCCACACTGCGATCAGCCGGTGCGGCGAGGCGGCTGCGGTGGGCGGCTTCCCCCTCGCCTCGTCGCCGTCCGGGTCCCCGTCGTGGAGCGCGTCCGCGACCTGCCAGCCGCTCGCGGAGGAGGGCAGCGGCGCACGGAGGCCGTGGCGGTGCGCGAGGCGGGCCGCGGCCGGCCCGTCGCCCAGGGGCAGGATCCGCACGCCGGCGCGGTCGCAGGCCCCGCGCAGCGCCGGGCTCAGCCACGCGCGCTCCGCCGGGATCAGCAGCGCCTCGGCATCGCGGAGCTCCTCGGCGTGCGCGACCAGGCGCGCGGCCTGGGCCGGCGGCATGCGCGCGATCACGGCGACGCCGGCGAGCTCCAGCTCGCCCGCGAGCGTCTCGGCGCGCTCCGCGGGAAGGGCCAGGACGACCCCGGTCACGAGCGAGCCTGGACGGGCACCACGGACAGGGAGGATCCGCCGGTCAGGGCCCCGAGCACCTCGCCGACCTGCGTCCGGCTCACCACGAGCTCGAGCGTCGTGGCCTTCGCCGACAGCGGTCCGTCGTCTCGATCGACCGAGGCGACCGTCGCCTCCGGCAGCAGCACGTGCGGCGTCTCGAAGCCCTTGCCCTCGGCGCGCGGATCGGCCGCCCACAGCTCGACCACGGAGCCCCGGCCGATCGAGCCGGGGACCGGCACGGTGCTGCGCACCACGACCGAGGTGGTGCGCCCGGCATCCGCGCCGGCGGCGGCGGTCGCCGGCACGAGCTCGCCCTCGGCGATCGTGCGGGTCGCGATCAGGCCGGGCTCGAGCGTGGCGGGGGTGAGGTAGCCGGAGCCGACCGGGCCGAGCGCGACCTCGACCACGCGCACGTCGGCGGAGGTGAGCGGATCCCCGGGGACGATCGTGCGCGCGGCCTGCAGCGCTGGACGGGTCTGCTTCGCCGCCCCCACGATCAGCCAGACGCCGGCGACCGACAGGACGATCAGCGCGAGGCCGATGAAGAAGCGCAGATCGGTCCAGGGCCGGCGAGCGGCGCGTGCGGTGCTCATGCGCCCATGGTCACAGAATCCGGATCCGGACGAGGAAGTTATCCACAGCATCCCGGCCGTCGCCGCCGATGCGCCGACGCGGAGCACAATGGAGGCATGCCCGACGCCTCCGCGCCTGCCGTGCGCTTTCTCGCCCCGGCACAGGTGGCCGAGCTGCTCGGGGTGCAGGTCGACGAGATCGTGGAGCTCATCATGCAGAGCCGGCTGCGCGGCGCGAGGCTCGGCGCTCCCGCCGTGTGGCGGGTCGAGGAGGCCTCGATCGCCGAGTACCTCTCCGAGCAGGCGGAGGACGCACGGCGCAGGGCGCTGTGGCGGCAGGCGAATGCGGCGAGCTTCCCCGAGCTGTGGGGCCCGCCGGTCCGCCTCGCCGACTGAACCCCGGCGGCCGAGCCCGCCACGATCCGGCCGCATCGATCGCGTCGTCCCCGTGAGGGGAGCCTCTGGCGTGCGCTGGTGGGGGACGACTCGGATTGCGGGGGCGCCACGTTCGGGGCGTCCCTGTGAGCGGAGCCTCTGGCGTGCGCTGGTGGGGACGACTCGGATTGCGGGGTCGCCGCGTTCGGGTCGTCCCCGTGAGGGGAGCCTCTGGCGTGCGCTGGTGGGGACGACTCGGAAAGGGGCGGGGGATCAGCGGAGGGCGGCGGCGAGAGCGTCGGTGCTGAGGGAGAGCACCGAGGCGAACGGCAGGATGCGGAACCCTGCGACCGCGCGCGCCCGCCGGGGCGAGCCCGCGTCGTGCAGCGCGAGATCGAGGTGGTCGGAGCCTGCGCGGTCGATCGTCCCCGCCAGCACCGTGCCGGAGCGGGTGCGCACCGTGACCCCGCTGCGGCGCCGTGCGAGGTCGCGCAGCACGAACCCGAACGTCATCCGCTCGCGCAAGGGCGAGAGCGGTGCGGTGGCGGCGCTGCTGCTCAGCAGCGCCCCGTGGTCGAGCGCCCACGACTCCACGGCGTGCGCGGGCAGCAGGACGATCCCCGGCGCGCCCTGCGGCTGCACGGCCGTCCAGTCGGCGCCGACCGCGCGCAGCCGGCCGTGCACGCGGGTGGCGTCGGCGAGCACCGCGGCGACCGTCCCGCCCTCGTCCGTGAGCGCGCCCAGCCGGGTGCGCAGGTCGAGCCGGGCGATGCGCAGACGCTCGGACTCGGCGTCCAGGGCCGCGCGCTCCGCCTCCCAGCCCGAGGCCACCTGGTCCTCGAGGTCTTCGAACAGCCGGTCCCACTCCATGCCGTCGAGGCTAGGGGATGCGCCGCAGACGGCATACGGGTTGTCCACATGACTGGGCGGATACGCCCCGGAGCGCCGGCGGGCGTGCTCGAATGCGAGTCACGCCATCCGAGTCTCGAGGGGGAGAACGCCGATGATGACGCTCGAGGATTTCGCGCCGCAGCCCACGCCGAGTGCGGAGCTGCCGGATCCGACTCCGCTTCTGCAGAGCCTGACGCGCGGCGTCCTCGAGGTGCTGGCCGGAGTGCGCGAGGCGGATCAGCTCGCCCGCTGGTTCACCGAGGACGCGTTCGTCGTGCTGACGACGCGCGCGAACCTCTCGGCGAGGGCGAGGAGCGCACGAGGGGTGACGCCGGCGAGGCCGGTCTTCCGCATCCTCTCCACGCACGTGTCCTCGCCCGCGGACGGGGTCGTCGAGGCCACGCTGATCGTGCAGACCCCCGGGCGCACGCGCGCAGTGGCGGTGCGGCTGGAAGGGCTGGATCGGCGCTGGCGGGCCACGTCGCTGGCGATGCTCTGAGCGCTCTGCCGCGCCCCTGCCCGCGCGTGCGGGGCGGGGGATACGCCTTAGGCTGTGTAGGGTGTCGACACTCAGTGATCTCGCCCAGGCCCAGGGCTGCCTCGAAGACGAAGACGTCGAATGGCTGCACCGACTCGCGAGCGACGGGCAGCTGCTGGCGGATCTGGCCTCCGCGGACATCGTGATCTGGATCGCGACCGCCGACGGATCCTTCATCGCGGTCGCGCACACCCGGCCGAGCGGTGCGGCGACCCTGTTCTACCGCGACATCGTGGGGGAGCGGGTGCGGCCGCAGTGGCGCACCCAGGTGCAGGGCGCGTTCGACACCGCGGAGATCGTGGACTCGGCGAATCCCGACTGGTTCGAGGAGACGCCGACGAGGGTGCGGGCGGTGCCGATCGTCCGCAGCCGTAAGAGCGGCACCGACGGCGAGCGCCCGCGACCGGTCGGCGTGCTCACGCGGCACACGAACCTCGGCGAGGCGCGCACGCCCTCGAGGCAGCAGATCACGTTCAACGAGGCCGCAGACGACCTGTTCCGGATGATCTCCGGCGGGGAGTTCCCCGACCTGTCCGCGCCGACCTCGCCGCGCCGTGGCGCCCCGCGCGCCTCGGACGGCCTGATCCGCATCGACGTCGACGGCGTCGTCACCTTCGCGAGCCCGAACGCGCTGAGCGCGTTCAATCGGATGGGCTTCGACGAGGAGCTCGAGGGGGAGTCCCTGGTCGAGGTCACGACGCGCATCGTGCCGCCCTCGCGGCAGGTCGACGAGTCGCTGCCCGTCGTGGTGACGGGGCGCGCGCCGTGGCGCACCGATGTGGAGGCGCGCGGGGTCACCGTCTCGCTGCGGGCCATCCCGCTCAAGGACCACGGCACCCGGATCGGCGCGATCGTGCTGTGCCGCGACGTGTCCGAGCTGCGTCACCAGGAGCAGGAGCTCATCACCAAGGATGCGACGATCCGCGAGATCCACCACCGGGTGAAGAACAACCTGCAGACGGTCGCGTCGCTGCTGCGGATCCAGGCCCGCCGCACGCACTCCGAGGAGGCGCGCGACGCGCTGACCCAGGCCATGCGCCGCGTCGAGTCGATCGCCGTGGTGCACGACACCCTCGCGGGAGGCCTCGCGCAGAAGGTCGACTTCGACGAGGTGTTCGCGCGCGTGCTGAAGCTCGTCGCGGAGGTCGCCTCCGCGCCGAACACGCGGGCGCGCACCCAGTCGACGGGACGGTTCGGCGTGCTGCCGAGCGAGTACGCGACCCCGCTCGCGCTCGCCCTCACCGAGGTCGTCACGAACGCCGTCGAACACGGTCTCGCGGGGCAGGAGGGCCTGGTCACGATCGAGGCGCAGCGCACCGATGAGAACCTGCGCGTGATCGTCAGCGACACCGGACACGGTCTGCCGGAAGGGCGGATCGGTCAGGGCCTCGGTACGCAGATCATCCGCACGCTCATCCAGGGCGAGCTCGGCGGGACGATCGTGTGGGAGGGCTCGGACGGCGAGGGCACCAGGGTCACGATCGACCTCCCGATGCGCTGGGTGAACGGCTGAGCCGACACGACGTCCGTCCGCTCGGCGGACCTGCGACGTGCCGGCTCCTGGCGGGACGGGGACGCGCACGGGCGCAAGCCGGAGCCTGCGCGGCGCTGCTCGCCCCTCCCGAGTTCGACCTCGGCGGGGGTCAGCCCGCGCGGCGGGCGCGGGCGGCGCGGCGCTTGAGGGCGCGGCGCTCATCCTCGCTGAGTCCGCCCCACACGCCCGAGTCCTGGCTGGACTCGAGGGCGTACTGCAGGCAGACCTCGGTGACGGTGCACCGGGCGCACACGGCCTTCGCCTTCTCGATCTGATCGACGGCCGGACCGGTGTTCCCGACGGGGAAGAACAGTTCGGGGTCGACGGTGAGGCAGGCGGCCTTGTCGCGCCAATCCATGGGGGCTCCTCAGTGTGGAAATGTCATGGGCGCGCGAGTCTCGCGTGCCCGGAATTCGAAGGCGGCGTTCGGGGGGTCGACGCCCATCGGTGATGCGAGCGGATGCTCGCCCCACGCCGCTGTGGGAGCACATGGCTGTGATCTATTCTCTTACATGAAAGGCGAACGATCAAGGATTTTCTGCACTCCGTGTGAACGGGAGGCGAACCGCGAGCGAACGCCATCGTCCCGAAACCCCCTCAGGAGCCCCGCATGCGCCCGTCGAGACTGACCATCGCGGCGGCGGCCGTGCTCGCCCTGGAGGCGCTGGCGCTGCTCGTGGTCACGCTCATGGAGGTGTTCGGGCTGAGCTCCGGCGCCGCGACATCGCTGCCCTCCGCCCTCGGGCTGATCGGCCTCAGCGCGGTGGGCGCCGTCGGTCTCGGCGCGCTGTCCTTCGCCGTGCTGCGCGGGCGGTCGTTCGGGCGCAGCGGTGGAATGGTGGTGCAGATCCTCGCGATCGCGGTCGCGCTGAGCGCTCTGACGGTCCGGCCGTTCCCGGTCGTGTTCGTGCTCGCGCTGGTGGTCCCCGGCGCGATCGGCGCTGCGCTGCTGTTCCTGCTGACGCGGCGCGCGGGGGCCGAGGCCCGCCGGAGCGCCGACGCCGAGCACCGGGACGACTGAGGTTACGCCGCGAGCCCCACGAGCTTGCGGATCCGGGCGACGTGTCCGGTGGCCTTGACGTTGTAGAGGGCGTGCGCGATCACGCCGTCCCCGTCGATGACGAAGGTCGAGCGGATCACTCCCTGGATCACCTTGCCGTAGTTCTTCTTCTCGCCCCACACGCCGTAGGCGTGATGGACGGCGAGGTCGGCGTCGCTCAGTAGCGGGAACGACAGAGCGTCGCGCTCGGCGAACTGCGCGAGCTTGGCCACGTCGTCGCGGGAGACGCCCAGCACCGTGTACCCGGCGCCCTGCAGCGAGGCGAGGCTGTCGCGGAAGTCGCAGGCCTCGGTCGTGCACCCTGGCGTCATCGCGGCGGGGTAGAAGTACAGGATGACGTTCCTGCCGCGCAGATCGTGCAGCGAGACGGACGCGCCGTCCTGGTCCTGCAGGGTGAAGTCGGGGGCGAGGGATCCGGGTTCGAGGCGCTGCGCAGTCACGGTCCCAGGCTACCCGCATGCACGGGAGAGGATCCGCTCGGAGCCCGTCCGCTCGGAGCCCGTCCGCCGCGGAGCCGGCCCGGAGCCGATCCGCTCAGAGCTTGTCCGCGAAGGTCGCGAGCAGCCGCTGCAGGGATTCCAGCCGCGCCAGACCCGCGTCGCCGAGCGCTCCGTCGGCCGCGGCCTCGTTGAGTGCGCAGTCCTCGGCGTCCGCGCGGTGCGTGCAGCCGCGGGGGCAGTTCTCCGCGATCGCGGCGAGCTCGGTGAAGGCGGCGAGGATGTTCTGCGGGTCGACATGGCCCAGCCCGAACGAGCGGACGCCGGGGGTGTCGATGACCCAGCCGGATCCGGGGGTCGGGGCGGGGGCGACATAGCGCAGCGAGACGGTCGACGAGGAGGTGTGCCTGCCCCGGCCGGTGACCTCGTTCACATGCCCGGTGGCGCGTCCCGCCCCCGGCACGAGCGCGTTCACGAGCGTGGACTTGCCGACGCCGGAGTGTCCGACGAACACGGTGGAATGCCCGATGAGCGCACGGCCGATCTCGTCGACCGGCATCTCGCCCTGCGCGCTCGTGAAGACCTGGAGATCCAGGCCCTCGAAGTGCTTCAGGAACTCGGACGGATCCGCCAGATCCGTCTTCGTCACGACGAGCAGCGGGCGGATGCCGGCGTCGAGCGCCGCGACCAGGTAGCGGTCCACCAGGCGCTCGCGGGGTTCCGGGTCCGCCGCGGCGACCACGATGAGCATCTGGTCGGCGTTGGCGACGATGACCCGCTCCACCTGATCGGTGTCATCCGCGCTGCGGCGCAGCAGGGAGGAGCGCTCGAGGATGCCGACGATCCGGCCGAGGGTCCCGTCCTCGCCCGAGACGTCGCCGACCACACGAGCGGCGTCGCCCGTGACGATCGGGGTGCGGCGCAGCTCTCTGGCGCGCGCCGCGGTGATCGTGCGTTCGTCGTCCGCGTCGCCGCCCTCGCCGAGCAGGACGGTGTAGCGACCGCGGTCGACCCCCAGCACGCGACCGATCTCGGCGTCGCTGTGCGCGGGACGGCGCTTGGTGCGCGGCCGATTGGCCTTCGGATTGGGGCGCATCCGGATCTGGGACTCGTCGAAGTCGTCGAGCTCGTCGTCGCCGTCGTCGTCCAGCCAGCTCACGCGCGGGCGCTCCCCGCGGCGTCGACGGAGAGCAGGCGCTCCCACAGCTGGGTGAACTCGGGCAGGGTCTTCGCCGTGGTGCCGATCTCGTCGATCTCGACGCCGGGCACGCGCAGGCCGATGAGCGCGCCGGTGGTCGCCATCCGGTGATCGTGATGCGCGGGCCAGGTGCCGGCCGTCAGCGCGGCGGGCACGATGCGGATGCCGTCCTCGAGCTCCTCCGCCTCACCGCCGAGCGCGCGGAGATTGCCGGCCAGAGCGGCGATCCGGTCGGTCTCGTGCAGCCGGATGTGACCGATGCCCGTGATGGTGGTTGGTGCGTCGGCGAGCGCGGCGAGGCCCACGAAGGTCGGCGCGAGCTCGCCCGCCGCGGACAGGTCGAACTCGCCGCCGCGGACGCGACCGGTGCCGCGCACGGTGAGCACGCCGTCCGCGCGGTGCACCTCGGCGCCCAGGCGCTGGAGCAGTTCGGGCAGCAGAGCGCCCGGCTGCGTGGAGCGCGCCGGCCAGCCCTCGACCGACACCTCGCCGCCGGCGACGAGCGCGGCCGCGAGGAAGGGCGCGGCGTTGGACAGATCCGGTTCGATCGCGATCTCCCTGGACCGCGGCACTCCGCCCTCGACCATCCATTCCCCTGGAGCCGGGCGGGAGACCTTGATCCCGCGCCTGGTCAGGGCCTCGACGGTCATGTCGATGTGCGGCATGCTCGGCAGCCGCTCGCCCGTGTGCACGAGGTGCAGGCCCACGTCGAAGCGAGGCGCGGCGAGCAGCAGGCCCGAGACGAACTGGCTGGAGGCGGAGGCGTCGATCTCCACGCGACCGCCGC
Source organism: Microbacterium sp. (assembly GCA_031277885.1). Classification (GTDB taxonomy): domain Bacteria; phylum Actinomycetota; class Actinomycetes; order Actinomycetales; family Microbacteriaceae; genus Microbacterium. The sequence continues at coordinate 12,908 of JAITLM010000102.1, read as the reverse complement.
GGATGTGCCCTCGGCCGCGGATCGTGAAGGGGAGCGACCAGCTGCCGTTGTCCTCGATGTCGACGCCGAGGTCGCGGAGCGCATGGATCATGGCCCCCATCGGGCGGTGCAGCGCCGTCTCGTGCGCGGTCAGCAGCACGTCGCCGCGGGCGAGGCCCGCGAGCGGCGCGATGAAGCGCATCACGGTGCCGGCCTGACCGCAGTCGACCGTGGTGCCGCCGGTGAGCCGGGCGGGGGTGATCCGGAGGTCCGGCCCGAACCCGCCGGTGCCCTGCTGCTCCTCGACGCCCACGCCGAGGGCGCGCAGCGCGTCGATCATCCGGGCGGAGTCGTCCGAGTGCAGCGGCGCGGAGACGAGCCCCGGTCCGTCGGCGATCGCCGCCAGCACGAGTTCGCGGTTGGTGAGCGACTTGGATCCCGGCACGCGAAGCCGCGCGCTCAGGGTGCCTGCGGCGAGCGGCGCGGACCAGCGTCCGCGCGGTGCGGGGGAATACGTGGAGGCGCTCATCGGTTCCTACCCTACTGAAGGCCTCCGGCAGCGGAGGGCGGGAAGACGGAAGGCAGTGCGCATGCTCGCGACTCTCGAACCGGTGGTGGTCGACGAGATCGGCCTAAACTGGCTGGCGATGAACGATCACGCACCGCTGGACGCGCAGCCGGACGCGGAATCCTCCGCGCGCCGGGAATTCGAGGAGCAGGCGATCCCCTTCATGGATCAGCTGTATGCCGCCGCCATGCGCATGACACGCAACCCGTCCGATGCCGCGGACCTCGTCCAGGAGACGTTCGTGAAGGCGTTCGCCTCGTGGTCGAGCTTCACGCAGGGCACGAACCTCAAGGCTTGGCTGTACCGGATCCTGACGAACACCTACATCAACATCTACCGCAAGCGCCAGCGCGAGCCCTATCAGGGCACGATCGACGAGCTGGAGGACTGGCAGCTGGGCGGCGCCGAATCGACCACGGCCTCGCACAGCCGCTCGGCCGAGGCCGAGGCGATCGACCGGATGCCTGCGTCGGTCGTCAAGGAGGCGCTGCAGGCGGTCCCGGAGGACTTCAGACTGGCGGTGTACCTCGCCGACGTCGAGGGCTTCGCCTATCAGGAGATCGCCGACATCATGAAGACCCCCATCGGCACCGTCATGAGCCGCCTGCACCGCGGGCGCCGCATGCTGCGGGAGCTGCTGGCGGACTACGCCGCGGAGCGAGGAATCGCCACGGCCGGCACGAGGAGCACGAAATGACGGACTGCGGATGCGCCAAGGCGCGGCAGGACCTGGAGGAGTACCTCCGCAACGAGATGTGCAAGACGGAGCACTCCGACATCCGCGAGCATCTCGACAACTGCCCGTCCTGCGCGGAGGAGGCGCTGGTCGCGACCACGCTGACCGAGGTCGTGTCGCGGGCGTGCAAGGAGACGGCTCCCGAGGAGCTGCGCGATCAGGTCCTGGCGCGACTGCGCGCCGTGCAGGCTGCCGTCCACTGACGCGTCGCACCGCTTCCCGCGGCCGCCGCAGCGTCGGCGGTCGTGGTTAGGCTGGGGGCATGGCAGACCTCGACGCCCGTGACGTCCCCGTCGACCCGACTTCGCAGCAGCGCCTGAGCGCTTCGAACCTCGAGTACCGCATCGTGGATGTGTCCGATCCGGTGCACCTGCGCGGGTTCGCGCGCGCCGACGCGCGCGGCTTCCTGGACAAGGAGCCCGACGACGAGACGATCCGCGTCATGGGCGAGATGATGTCGGGGCGGCGCAACATCGGCGTGTACGCGCCGGGCATCGAGATCCCGGTGGCGACCGTCGACTCGTGGGTGACGCCGATGACCGTGCCGGGCGACGCCGGAGCGCATGTCGACATGTGGGCGATCAGCATCGTCACGGTCGCCGCGACGCATCGTCGACGCGGGATCGCGCGCAACCTCCTGGAGGGCGAGCTCCGCGCCGCCGCCTCGGCCGGCGTCCCGATCGCCGGGCTCACCGCCACCGAGGCGACGATCTACGGGCGCTACGGCTTCGGTCCCGCGATCCCCGTGTCGCGCGTGCGCGTCGACGCGCGCCGCGCCGGCGGCGTGACGCTGCCGGCGGCGGACGGTGCGACGACGGTCGAGTACCTCGAGCCCGACGCGCTGCTCGCGGCGCTCGGCGAGGTGCATGAGCGCGCTCGTCTCGATCGGCCGGGCGACATCCCCGGCTGGCCGCTGCGGTGGCGTCGGATGGCCGGGCTCGCACCCGGCGACGAGCGGTCGCGCGCCGTCCGCGGAGTCAGGGCGGTGGACGCCGAGGGCACCACCCGCGGGGTCCTGGCGTACACGCTCGACGAACTCCCCGACGAGTTCGGCGCCGACTTCGGGATCCGCCACCTCGACGCGGAGACGCCCGAGGCGCTGCGCGCGCTCTGGGCCTTCGCCGTCAATCACGACCTGATCCGCACCGTGCACGCGGATCTCCGCCCCGTCGACGATCCGCTGCCGTGGCTCGTCGCGAACCAGCGCGCCGTGCAGGTCACGGTGCACGATCACGGCTGGCTGCGGATCCTCGACGTGCCGGCCGTGCTCGGCGCGCGCACATACCGCGCCCCGCTGGATCTCGTGCTGCGGGTGTCGGATCCGCTCGGATTCGCCGAGGGATCCTGGCGGCTGAGCGTCGGTCCGGACGGGAAGGGCGTCGTGGACGCCACGACGGATGCGCCGGATGTCGAGCTCGGCGTCGATGCGCTGTCCTCTCTGTACCTCGGCGGTGTGAGCGCGCCGACGCTGCGCGCGGCGGGCCGGATCTCGGCCTCGGCGGAGGCGTCGGCGACGATCCAGAACGCCTTCGGCACCGCGGTGGAGCCCGCGCTCACCATCTGGTACTGAGATGTCCGATGCCCTCGCTACCGTGAGGGCATGACCGCACTCCGCCCCGCCGAGGGATTCGACGGCACCGATCTCGGCGCGCACGCGCCGTCAGGGCTCGGACTCGCGCAGGGGATCGCGCTGTACCTCGCCGCGGTCCTGGGCACGGGACTCCTGGTGCTCCCCGGGCTCGCGGCGAAGACGGCCGGCCCCGCCAGTCTCATCGCGGTGGGGGTGATCACGCTCCTGGCGGTGCCGCTCGCCGGTGCGTTCGCCGCCCTCGCGGCCCGCCATCCTGATCCGGGCGGCGTCGCGAGCTACGCGCGTCGCGCCCTCGGGCCGACCGCGGCGAGGGCCACCGGATACTGGTTCCTCTTCGGCGTCGCGGCCGGAGGCCCCGTCGTGTCGGTGCTCGGCGCGCGCTACATCGCGACCGCGGTGGGGATCGACGGCGCCGGCGTCCCGTGGCTCGCCCTCGGGTTCCTCGTGGCGCCGTTCGTCGCCAACCTGTTCGGGGTGCGGCTCACCGGCTGGCTGCAGCTGGTGCTCACCGGCCTGCTGCTCGCGATCGTCGTCGTGGTGGTCGCGGTCGCGGCGCCCGCCGTCCGGCCGGAGAGCTTCACGCCGTTCCTGCCGCACGGCTGGGGCGGGGTGGGCACCGCGATCGTGATGTTCGTGTGGGCGTTCGCGGGCTGGGAGGTCGGGACGCACATCTCCGGGGAGTTCGCCCGGCCGCGGCGCACGATCCCGCTGGCGACGGCCATCACCCTGGTGCTCGCCGGCGGATGCTATCTCGCGCTGCAGGTCGTGACGGTCGGAGCCCTCGGGGAGCGCGCGGGGCACGGGGACGTCGTCCTGCTCGATCTCGCCGATGCGGGCGGGGTGCGCGCGGCGCCGACCCTGATCGGCGTGGTGTCGGCGGCGGTCGCGCTCGGGGTGCTCAACGTCTACCTCGCCGCTTTCGGCAAGCTCGGTGCGTCCCTCGCCTCCAACGGCGACCTGCCGCACTGGTTCGCGAAGGGCGCCGAGCCCGGTGCGGTGCCGCGGCGCGCGCTGCTGCTCTCCATGGCGCTCGTGCTCGCCTACTTCGCGGTGTCGTGGGCGACGGGGTTCGACCTGCAGCCGTTCATCCTCATCCACACCGCGAGCATGGTCGCGGTCTACACGATCGGCATGATCGCGGCGATCCGGATCCTGCCGCGGCGCACGCCCGGCTGGTGGATGGCGGTGATCGCCGCGGTCTGCACGATCGGACTGCTGCTGCTCGCCGGAGCCGCGCTCGTGGTCCCGGCGGCGGTGGCGGTCATCGCACTCGCCGTGACCGCGGTGCGCAGGGCGCGGGAACGACGACGCGGTGCCCCGGAGGACCGGGACACCGCGTCGATCGGCTGAGCGGACGGCTCAGAGAGTCAGTGCCCGCGAGAGCAGGTCGGCCTGCTCCGCGGCGTGCACCTTCGAGGATCCCGTCGACGGCGCCGCCGAGGCGGGACGCGTGATCGGGCGCACGACGCGCGGGCCGGGCACGGTCTGGAAGTGCAGCGCGAGGAACGGCCAGGCGCCCTGGTTCTCCGGCTCCTCCTGCACCCAGACGATCTCCGCGTTCGGGTACGTGTCGGCGACGGTCTTCAGCGCGCGCAGCGGCACGGGGTAGAGCTGCTCGACGCGCACGAGCGCGATCTCGGGATTCGGGTTCTTGTCGAGCTCCGAGACCAGATCCCAGTGCACCTTGCCGGAGTGGAAGATCACGCGCTTGACGGCGTTGCGGTCCAGCGGGCGGTTGTCGTCGATCACCGTCTCGAACCGGCCCTGCGTGAAGTCCTCCACCGGGCTGGTCGCGCCGCGCAGACGCAGCATCGCCTTCGGGGTGAACACGATGAGCGGCTTGCGCGGGCGCGCGTACGCCTGGCGGCGGAGCAGGTGGAAGTAGCTCGCCGGCGTGGACGGACGCGCCACCGTCATGTTGTCCTGGGCGCACAGCTGCAGGAAGCGCTCCATGCGGGCGGACGAGTGGTCCGGCCCCTGGCCCTCGTAGCCGTGCGGCAGCAGCAGCACGACGCTCGACTGCTGGCCCCACTTCTGCTCGGCGGCGGAGATGTACTCGTCGATGACCGACTGCGCGCCGTTCACGAAGTCGCCGAACTGCGCCTCCCAGAGCACCAGCGCCTCGGGCCGCTCCACCGAGTAGCCGTACTCGAAGCCGAGCGCCGCGTACTCGCTGAGCAGGGAGTCGTAGACGAAGAAGCGGGCCTGGTTGTCGGAGAGGTTCGCGAGCGGCAGCCACTCCTGGCCGTTCGCGCGGTCGTGCAGGACCGCGTGGCGCTGCACGAACGTGCCGCGCCGGGAGTCCTGACCGGCGAGGCGCACCGGGGTGCCCTCGACCAGTAGCGAGCCGAAGGCGAGCAGCTCGCCGAAGCCCCAGTCGATCGAGCCGTTGCGGCTCATGTCGACGCGCTTGTCCATCGCCTGCTGCAGCTTCGGGTGCACCGTGAAGCCCTCGGGCTTGTTCGCGTGCGCATCGCCGACGAGGTGCACGACCTCGAGCGGCACGCCCGTGACGTCGGGGGAGCCGATCTGGTCGTCCACCGGCGCGAGGTCGGGGGCGATCGGCGTGGCGCCGGTCTCCGCCGCGTGCGTCTCGGCGAAGGCGATCTCCAGGCGGTTCTGGAAGTCGGCCTTGGCCTGGTCGTACTCCTCCTGGGTGATGTCGCCGCGGCCGACGAGCGACTCGGTGTAGAGGCTGCGCACCGAGCGCTTCGCCTGGATCAGGTCGGTCATCAGCGGCTGCGTCATCGACGGGTCGTCGCCCTCGTTGTGACCGCGGCGGCGGTAGCAGACGAGGTCGATCACGATGTCGCGGTGGAACCGCTCGCGGTACTCGAACGCGAGCTGGGCCACGTGCACGACGGCCTCGGGGTCGTCGCCGTTCACATGCAGGACCGGGGCCTGGATCGTCTTGGCGACGTCGGTCGCGTACACGGAGGTGCGCGAGTCGTTGGGCAGCGTGGTGAAGCCGACCTGGTTGTTCACGACCACGTGGATCGTGCCGCCGGTGCGGTAGCCGCGCAGCTGCGACATCTGCAGGGTCTCCACCACGACGCCCTGGCCCGCGAAGGCCGCGTCGCCGTGCACGAGGATCGGCAGCCAGGTGAAGGTGCCGATCGGCTTGCGGTCCTGCTTGGCGCGGGCGATGCCCTCGAGCACGCCGTCGACGGTCTCCAGGTGCGAGGGGTTCGCGGCGAGGAGGATCGGCAGCTCGGCGCCGTCGTCGGCGACGAAGGTGCCCTCCTTGCCGAGGTGGTACTTCACATCTCCGGATCCGCGCTGGTTGCCCGGCTGCATGGATCCCTCGAACTCGCGGAACACCTGACCGTAGGTCTTGCCCGCGATGTTCGCGAGGACGTTCAGGCGGCCGCGGTGCGCCATGCCGATCGCGGCGCCGTCGAGGCCCGCGCCGGCCGCGCCCTGCAGGATCTCGTCCAGCAGCGGGACGAGCGACTCCGCGCCCTCGAGCGAGAAGCGCTTCTGACCCACGTACTTGGTCTGCAGGAAGGTCTCGAAGGCCTCGGCCTCGTTGAGCTTGCTGAGCACGCGCAGCTGCTCGTCGTGGCCGGGCTTGACGTACTTGACCTCGACCTTGTCCTGGAACCAGCGGCGCTGGTCCGGGTCCTGGATGTGCATGTACTCGATGCCGAGCGTGCGGCAGTAGGAGTCGCGGAGCACACCGAGGATCTCGCGCAGCTTGAGCTGGCGCTGACCGCCGAAGCCGTTCGTGACGAACTCGCGGTCCAGATCCCAGAAGGTGAGGCCGTGGGTCTCGATCTCGAGGTCGGGGTGCGTGCGCTGCACGTACTCGAGCGGGTCGATGTCGGCCATCAGATGGCCGCGCACGCGGTAGGAGTTGATGAGCTCCTGCACGCGCGCGGTCTTGTCGATGCGCTCGGCGAGGTCGACCGCGATGTCCTTGTTCCAGCGGATCGGCGCGTAGGGGATCCGGAGGGCGCGGAAGATGCCCTCGTAGAAGCCGCGCTCGCCGATGAGCAGCTCGTGCACCTTCTTCAGGAACTCGCCCGAGCCCGCGCCCTGGATGACGCGGTGGTCGTAGGTCGAGGTGAGCGTGATCGTCTTGCCGATGCCGAGCACGTCGATCGTCTTCTGGCTCGAGCCCTGGAATTCGGCCGGGTACTCGAGGGCGCCGGCGCCGATGATGCAGCCCTGACCCTTCATCAGGCGCGGCACGGAGTGCACGGTGCCGATGCCGCCCGGGTTCGTGAGCGACAGCGTGGTTCCCTGGAAGTCGGCGGCGGTCAGCTTGTTGCCGCGCGCACGGCTGATGAGGTCCTCAGAGGCGGAGAGGTACTCGCTGAAGGTGAGCGACTCGGCGCGCTTGATGCTCGGGACGAGCAGGGCGCGGGTGCCGTCCGGCTTCGGGATGTCGATCGCGATGCCGAGGTTCACGTGCGCGGGGGCGACGACGCTGGGCTTGCCGTCGACCTCGGCGTAGAAGACGTTCTGGCTCGGGAACTCCTTGAGCGCCTGGATCAGCGCCCAGCCGATGAGGTGCGTGAAGCTCACCTTGCCGCCGCGCGTGCGGGACATGTGGTTGTTGATGACGATGCGGTTGTCGATCATCACCTTCGCGGGCACCGTGCGCACGCTCGTCGCGGTCGGTACCGTGAGCGACTCGTCCATGTTGGCGGCGAGCGTCTTCGGCATGCCGCGCAGCGGCGTGACCACGTCCTCATGCTGCTCGGTGCCGGCCTCCGCGGCGGCGCGGTCCTGCGCCTGGGCGGGGATCGGGGCCTGGCGCGCGGGCTTCGTCGTGGTGCGGGCCACCGGCTGCTGACCGATCACCGGGATCGGCGCCGTCACCGGATGCGCGGCGGCCGCGGCGGCCGAGGGTGCGGCTGCGGGGGCTGCGGGAGCCGCAGAGGGCTCGGAGGGACGGTAGTTCTCGAGGACCGGCCACCACTCCTTGTCGACGGAGTTGCGATCGACTTTGAACTGCTCGTACAGCTCGTCGACGAGCCAGGAATTGGCCCCGAACTCTCCATCTCCAGAAGTCCCGACGCCGGTCACCTGGCTCGACACGCTCGATCGCCCTCTTTCATCGCTGAATCTGGTGGGATCCGTCCCCGGTGGTCTCCGGGTATGGCCACTCATCCGGGTGTCAAGCCTAACGTGTCGGAGGTGCGGTGCGGGCGTGGATCGCGGCGCGGGGCGGGAGCTGTCGCCGACGCCTCGCATCGAGGCCGCGCCGGACCGCCCCGTCATCGCGATCCCGAGGCGTTCGGGGCACGGACGGCTACCCTGAGAGCATGCAGTTCTCCGGCGAAGGACCCATGGTCGACCTCACCTACTCCGACGTGTTCCTGGTGCCGCGTCGCTCGGATGTGACGAGCCGGCTCCAGGTCGATCTCGCGCCGCAGGACGGGACGCCCGCGACCATCCCGCTCGTGTCCTCGAACATGAACTCGGTGACCGGCCCTCGACTCGCCGCCACCCTGGCCCGCCGCGGCGGCATCGGCGTGCTGCCGCAGGACATGCCGCTCCAGGAGCTCGACGAGGCCATCCGCTGGGTCAAGCGCCAGCCGGTGTCCTGGGACACCCCGCTCGTGCTCTCGCCGCTCGCCACGGTCGAGGACGCGCTGCGGCTGCTGCCCGCCACCGACGGTCACGGCATCGTGGTCGCCGATGCGCCGGGCGGTCCGGACGGCCTGCACGTCGACGCCATCCGCGGAATCCTGCCCGCCGTCCGCCTCGCGACCGCGCTGCGGGATGCGAAGCTGGGCGACCTGGTCCGCGCGGACTCCCCGTCGCTCGACGCCGAGGACGTCGCCGATCCGCGTGCGGCGTTCGACGCGATCACCGCCGTGGAGGCCGAGATGGTGTGCGTGCTCCAGCACGGGCACCTGGTCGGCACGCAGACCGCGCGCGGTGCGCTGCGCTCCACGCTGTACCGCCCCGCGGTCGACGCCTCGGGGCGCCTCGCGGTGGCCGCGGCGGTCGGGATCAACGGAGACGTCGCCGCCAAGGCCAAAGCCCTCGCCGCGGCCGGCGTGGACGTGCTCGTGGTCGACACCGCGCACGGGCACCAGGAGGGGATGCTCCGGGCGCTGCGCACGGTGTCCGCGCTCGAGCTCGGCATCCCGATCGTCGCCGGCAACATCGTCACGGCCGACGGCGTGCGCGATCTCGTCGAGGCCGGCGCGTCGATCCTGAAGGTCGGCGTCGGGCCCGGCGCGATGTGCACCACGCGCATGATGACCGCGGTCGGACGCCCGCAGTTCTCCGCCGTGCTGGAGACCGCGCAGGCCGCCGCCGCGCTCGGCGCGCACGTCTGGGCGGACGGGGGAGTGCGCTACCCGCGCGACGTCGCGCTCGCTCTCGCCGCCGGTGCCGCCTCGGTCATGGTCGGATCCTGGTTCGCCGGCACGATCGAGGCGCCGGGGGAGCTGCAGCTCGACGCCGAGGGGCGCCTCTACAAGGAGTCCTGGGGCATGGCCTCGACGAAGGCGGTGCAGGCGCGCTTCGGCCGCCTCGACGCCTACGAGCGTGCACGCAAGGAGCTGTTCGCGGAGGGCATCTCGTCCTCGAAGATCTACCTGGATCCACTCCGGCCCGGTGTCGAGGACCTGCTCGACATGATCACCTCGGGCGTGCGCTCCTCGTTCACCTACGCGGGCGCCTCGTCCGTGCCGGAGTTCCACGAGCGCGCGCTGGTCGGGCTGCAGTCCGCCGCGGGGTACGAAGAGGGCAAGGCGCTGCCGGTCAGCTGGTGAGCGCGACGGCGATCAGGCATCCGTTCAGCTTCATCCCCTCTGCGTCACAGTAGAATCGTGCGCACCATGGACGACCCTCCCTCGTGTAGTACATCGCCCCACTGCCCGCTCTCCGCATCGTCGGAGGTGACACCGTGATGGATTACATCTGGTTGGGCGTGGGGCTTCTGCTCATCGTGGGGACGGGCCTGTTCGTCGCCAGCGAGTTCGCACTGGTCAACCTCGACCGCGCCGATCTGGAGGCGCGACGGGATCGCGGCGAGAGCCGCCTCGGCATGACCATCGCCGCGCTCAGGATCACCTCGACGCATCTGTCCTCGGCGCAGCTCGGCATCACGCTCACCACGCTGCTGACCGGTTTCACGATGGAGCCGGCGCTGTCGAACCTGCTCCGTCCGGTGCTGAGCTCATGGGGGATCCCCGAGCCGGTCACCGTCACGATCGCCGTGATCGTCGCGATGACGGTCGCCACGATGCTGTCGATGATCCTCGGCGAGCTCGTGCCGAAGAACTTCGCGCTCGCGCTGCCGGTGGCGACGGCCAAGGTCGTCATCCCGTTCCAGACCGCGTTCACGATGGTCTTCCGCCCCGTCGTCGCCGTCCTGAACGGGAGCGCCAACGGCGTGCTGCGCGCGATGGGCATCGAGCCCAAGGAGGAGCTCAGCGGAGCCCGCTCGGCGGAGGAGCTCAGCTCGCTCGTGCGCCGCTCCGCGAGCGCCGGCGTGCTCGAGGAGGACACCGCGACCCTGCTGGATCGCAGCCTCGGCTTCGCCCGGCTGACCGCGGGCGATGTGATGACCCCTCGGCCCAGCATGCACGCGATCGCGGCGGCGGACTCCGCCGACGACGTGATCGGCCTCGCCCGGCGCACCGGACACAGCCGCTTCCCGGTGTTCGACGAGGATCTCGACGACATCACCGGCGTCGTGCACCTGAAGGCGGCGGTTTCGGTGCCGCGCGACCGGCGCACCGAGGTGCCCGTGGGCGCGCTCGCCTCCGAGCCGCTTCGGGTTCCGGAGACCGTGCACCTGGACGCGCTCGTGGCCGAGCTGCGCGGCGGCGGCTACCAGCTCGCGATCGTCGTCGATGAGTACGGCGGCACCGCCGGCATCGTGACCCTCGAGGACCTCGTGGAGGAGATCGTCGGCGAGGTGTCCGACGAGCACGACCGCAGCAGGGCCGGTGTCGTGAAGGGCCGTGACGGGATCACCTTCCCCGCCGAGCTGCGCCCCGACGAGCTGCGCGCCAGCTCCGGCATCGAGGTGCCGGAGGGCGACGTGTACGACACGGTCGGCGGTTACGTGATGAGCGTGCTGGAGCGCCTGCCCAAGGCCGGCGACGAGGTGCCCGTGCCGGGCGGCGTCCTGCACGTCGTGCGCATGCAGGGCCGTCGGGTGGATCGGATCCGCTTCACGCCGGAAGCGGCGACCGAGGAAGGGGGCGAGCGATGAGCGACTGGGCCGGAATCGCATGGCTGTTCGTGCTGCTCGCCTTCAACGCGTTCTTCGTCGGGGCGGAGTTCGCGGTCATCTCCGCGCGCCGCTCGCAGATCGAGCCGCTCGCCGAGCGCGGATCCCGCTCCGCGCGCACCGCGCTTTACGCGATGGAGCACGCCACGCTCATGCTGGCGACCTCGCAGCTGGGCATCACCGTCTGCTCGCTGCTGATCCTGAACGTCTCCGAGCCGGCGATGCACCACCTGCTCGCGGCCCCCTTGGGCGCGCTCGGACTGGCCGAGGGCGCGGTCGACGCGATCGCGTTCATCATCACCCTGATCATCGTGTCGTTCCTGCACGTGGTCTTCGGTGAGATGGTGCCGAAGAACCTCGCGTTCTCGGTGCCGGACCGGGCCGTGCTCATCCTCGCGACACCGCTCGTGTGGATCTCCAAGGTCTTCTACCCGGTGATCCGCGGCCTGAACGCCACGGCCAACGGCGTCGTGCGCCTGTTCCGCGTCGAGCCGAAGGACGAGGCCGCCTCGACGTTCACGCTCGAGGAGGTCGCCACGATCGTGGACCAGTCCCGGCGCGAGGGCGTGCTCGCCGACTCGGCGGGCACGGTCAGCGCGGTGGTGGAGTTCACCGACAAGGACGCACGGGACGTCGCCGTGCCCCTCGCCGGCCTCGTGACGCTGCCGCTCGGCGCGACCCCGGACGACGTCGAGAGAGCCGTCGCGAAGCACGGATTCTCGCGCTACGTCATGGTCGACCCCGAGGGCGTGCCCGTGGGCTACGTGCACCTGAAGGACGTGATCCGCTCGGCGGAGGGCCCGGATGCGGCGGCCCGCGCGGCCGCGCCGATCCCCGCGAAGCGGATCCACCAGATGGTGCCGATGCAGGAGGACACCGACCTCGAGGACGCGCTCGCGATCATGCGGCGCGCGGGCCGTCACCTCGCCCAGGTGCGCGACGAGGCCGGTCGGACCACGGCGATCCTGTTCCTGGAGGACATCATCGAGGAGCTCGTCGGCGAGGTGCGCGACATCACCCGCCGCGGCTTCGGGCGCTGATCTGCGCTCGCTCAGGGACCGTGCTGTGATCGGTCCCCGAGCGAGCCGAAGGCGAGACGAAGGGCGCTGCGCTCGCTCAGGAACCGTCCTGTGATCGGTCCCTGAGCGAGCCGGAGGCGAGACGAAGGGCGCTGCGCTCGAAGGACTCTCAGCGCCAGCGGGCGCGCAGGTACTGATCGGGCCAGGCGATCTCGTCACCGAGCTCGTGGGCGGCGCGCAGAGCGAAGTGCGGGTCGCGCAGCCACTCCCGCCCGGCGAAGATCGCATCCGCGGCGCCCTCGGCGAGCACGGCCTCGGCCTGGGCTCCGCTGGTCAGCAGCCCCACGGCGGAGGAGCGGATCCGCCCGCCCTGCCGCACGGCCGCGGCGAGCGGCACCTGATAGCCCGGGTGCACCTCGATGCGCTGGTGGGCGACGAGTCCGCCGCTCGAGACGTCGATGAGGTCCGCGCCGCGCGCGATCGCCCAGTCCGCGACCGTGGCGGCCTCATCCGGCGTGAAGCCCCCGGGGGCGTGGTCCGTGGCAGAGATGCGCACGAACACGGGGATCTCGTCGCCCGCGATCCGGCGCACGGCCTCGGTGACCTCGAGCAGCAGGCGAGCACGGCTCTCGAGCGAGCCGCCGTACGCGTCCTCGCGGTGATTGCTGAGCGGCGAGAGGAACTGGTGCAGCAGGTAGCCGTGCGCGCCGTGGATCTCCAGCACGTCGAAGCCCGCGTCCAGCGCGCGGCGCGCGGCGGCGGCGAAGCCCGCGACGACGGCGGCGATCCCGGCGTCGTCGAGCGCCTCC
>JAITLM010000054.1 GCA_031277885.1 Microbacterium sp. | reverse complement strand
TCGACGTCCTCGTCCGGGAGAAGCGCGTTCAGGCCGAGGCCGCGGAGGTCGAGCACGAGGGCCTGCGGGATCTGCTGCGCGAGCGCGGCGGCGACAGGCTGGAGACGGCGCAGCGGGAGCTGCGCGGCGTCGAGCGGCGTCTCGAGGAGGCGCAGGCGCGTCGGGCGAGGTTCGACGACGACCTGCGCGCGCTCGGCGCCGAGGTGCACAGCAGAGCGGAGTTCGACAAGCTCGTCGGGCGCGCCCGCACGGTGCTCGGCGACGCGGACGCCAAGGGCAGCGCGCGCGAGGCCTGGGCCGACGCACGTCGCACCAGGGACGGACTGAAGACGGAACTCGCACAGCGCGAGCGCGCGGCCGAGGAGGCGACGGCGTTCGCGGGCAACATCCCCGGGGACTTGTACCGCTCCCGCGAGCTGCTCGCCGAGGCGGCGGGGCTCGAGCCGCACCAGCTGCCCTTCGTGGGCGAGCTCATCGAGGTCCGCACGGAGTACGAGCCGTGGCGCGAGGCGTTCAACCTCGCCCTCGGCGGCTTCGCCACGACCGTGCTGCTGGATGTCGCCGACCTCGACCGGTTCCGCACCGCGATCGACGGGGTGCGCACTCCGCGCCGACTCACGTACCAGGGCGTGCACACCGGCCTTCGCACGAGCGGCGGGGGAGCGGAGAACCGGCTGCCGGGACGTCTCGAGTACGCGGACACCCCTTTCACCGGCTGGCTGCAGGTGCGTCTCGCCGAGCGGTTCGGATTCGTCTGCGTGAACAGCGCGGCGGAACTCACCGGGCACGAGCAGGCGCTCACGATCACCGGTCAGGTCTCCCGCGGAGACCAGGGCGCGCACGGCGGCCATGGCCGCGGGAACGTGCTCGGCTTCTCGAACCGCGCCCGGCTGCGCGAGCTGGAGGCCGCGGTCGAGGAGCTGCGACCCGTTCTCGAGCGTGCGGAGGGAGCGGTGGCGGCCGCCGAGTCGACCCTGGACCGGTTCGATGCCGAGCGCGCGGCCTTCGCGCGGATCGTGGACGTCGTGTGGGACCAGGTCGACGTCGACGCCCTCGTCACCGTGCAGGAGCGCTGGCGAGGCGTGGAGTCCGAGGTCGCGGAGAAGAACCCGGACATCGCGGGGATCACCGCGCAGATCGAGAAGGCCAAGGCGCTCGCGGCGCGACTCCGCGAGGAGATCGGCGCGGCCACGGCGGAGCGCCAGCAGGTCGAGCAGCGCTGGGGCGAGATCACCGACGACGTCGACGCCGGGCAGGCGCTGATCGACGAGGCGATCGGATCCGATCGAGCAGTGGGCTCCGAGCAGGCGCAGTACCTCGACGACCGCTTCGCCTCACCCGCGTCGGCCAGCGCCGCGCCATCGGTGCTGCTGGAGCGCTTCGACGGTGCGCTGCAGGCCGCCGGCAACCGCCTGAACGAGGATCGGGCGACGGCGTTCGAGGCTCACCGCGAACAGCGCGAGAACATGCGCCGGCTGATGAGCGGATTCCTGGAGCGCTGGGAGAACCCGAACCTGATCGCGGATCCGGATCTGTACGTCGACGACTTCGAGAGCATCCTCGCGGCGCTCGAGACGAGCGGACTCCACCAGCTCGAGAGCGAGTGGCGGGACAGCCTCGTCCACCTCTCGGGGAACGACCTCACGAACCTCGACTCGACGCTGGGACGGGCGCTCCGGGACATCCGGGAGCGGATCGAGCCCATCAACCGGATCATGCAGGACCTGCCGTTCTACGACGACCACCACCGCCTGCAGATCACGACCCGGGAGAGCCAGTCCGAGGCGCGCAAGCGCTTCCGCCGCGACCTGCGCGAGGTGCGGGGGCTCATCGAGGCGGCCTCCAGCGACCAGGAGCGCGAACACGCCTACCGCCGGATGTCGCGACTCATCGGGCATCTGCGACGTTCCGCCCCCGACTTCGCCGACCTCATCGATGTGCGTAACCACGTGCGGGTGAGTGCCGAGCGGGTCACCGCCGACACCAAGCAGCACGTCGCGCTCTACGACCACATCGGCGAGAAGTCCGGCGGCGAGTCGCAGGAGCTCATCGCGTTCATCGTCGGTGCGGCGCTGCGCTACCAGCTCGGCGATGCCGGAGCCGAGCGCCCGCGCTACGCTCCGGTCTTCATGGACGAGGCCCTCATCAAGGCCGACGCGCACTTCACCAAGCGGGCGATCGGTGCGTGGCGCGGTCTCGGCTTCCAGCTCGTGATCGGGGCGCCCAACGACAAGTACAGCGCGATCGAGCCGCACGTCGACGTGGAGTACGACATCCTGAAGGACACCCAGGGTCGATCCTGGGCGAAGCTCAAGGTCGCCCTGCCTGCGGCTCGCTGAGCCGCGACGCGGCGCCCCGCCTTCAGGGGCGATGCGTCACCAGTCGCTGCGGTCGAGGGCGGCCTGGAGGTCGTGCATGGCGCGCGCGTCCTCGCGGGTCGGCACGCCGCCGCGCTGCAGGACGCGGCGGGGCAGCCACGTCGGCATCGCGAGGCGCGTGCGGCGCTGCGGCGACGGCGCGAAGTCCGCAGCGGAGCGCAGGGAAGCGTCGGCGCGGGTCACGGGGATCCGGAAAGGGGCGTGGGTCGTGGCGGTCTCGGTCATGGCTCCAAAGCTACGAGCGAAAGGATCCTGCCACCAGATGGCGGAAAGACTTTCGGCATAAAGATCCAGCCAGTATGATCGGGACATGCTGCAGAGCGTCACCCTTCCCGTGATCGACGGGCTCGCCGTGTTCGAGTTCGGCCTCCTCAGCGAGGTGTTCGGGCTGGATCGCAGCGTCTATTCGGACGTCCCGGCCTTCGACTTCCGCGTCTGCGGGATCGAGGCAGGGCGTCCCGTGAGCACCGAGGTCGGGGCGCAGGTCGTCCCCGCCCACGGACTCGAGGCGATGGAGCACGCCGACGTGATCGCCGTTCCCGCGGCACGCGTGCGTCCCGCCGAGGAATACCCGGCAGAGCTGCTGGACGCCCTGCGCCGGGCCGCGGATCGTGGTGCGATCCTGCTGAGCGCGTGCTCCGGGGCTTTCATCCTCGGAGCCGCGGGGCTGCTCGACGGGCGGCCGTGCACGACGCACTGGCGGTACGCCGAGGAGCTGCAGCGACGGTACCCGACGGCGCGCATCGACCCGGACGTGCTGTTCGTGGACGACGGCGACCTCATCACGAGCGCCGGGACCGCGGCGGGCATCGACGCCAGCCTGCATCTCGTGCGCCGCGAGCTCGGCAGCGCGATCGCGAACGTGATCGCCCGGAACATGGTCGTGCCGCCGCAGCGCGACGGCGGGCAGCGCCAGTACATCGAGCGTCCCGTGCCGCAGGCGGACTCGGACGCGCTGGGCGACGTCCTGGCGTACATGGGCGATCGTCTCGGCGCCACGCATTCCGTCGCCTCGCTCGCGCAGCGCGCGCACATGTCCACCCGCACGTTCGCGCGCAGGTTCGTCGCGGAGACGGGAGTGACGCCGATGCAGTGGATCACGGCGCAGCGCGTGCTGCACGCGCGGCTGGCCCTCGAGACGACGGACGCCTCGATCGAGGAGATCGCCGCGACCTGCGGATTCGGCAGCGCGACGCTGTTCCGGCACCACTTCACGCGCGAGGTCGGGATCGCGCCGAGCGCGTACCGCCGCACCTACGCCTGCGCCGTGCCCGCGGAGGAGATCGCGGAGCGGGAGCTGCTGTCCCTCGGATAGCGGTCCGTGCGGCCGGTCCTCTCGGAGCGCGGCGCTAGCGCGTGGACAGGTAGAGCACGAGCACGCCGATGATCACCAGCGCCACGGCGAGCATGCCCCACACCGGGGCTCCGTAGACGTCGCGGAGGATCCACGGCGTCCGGTGTCCGCGCTCCGCGGCCGTTCGCCTGCGATGTCGCCGTCCGCCGTTCTGCGTCGCCATCGGGCGAGCGTAGGTCGACGGGCTGTGGCCGGGCTATGACTGCGCCCGGTGTCGCCTGAGCGCGGTCAGAGCCGCGGATCGGAGGCGGCCGGCATCCGCTCGCCGGGATCCGGCGTCGGGATGTCAGACTGAATATATTGGTCCGACGTCTTCCGGGGAGCGAACATGCACGACGATCGCTGCGATGCGGAGTTGCTCCGCGCGGTGCGAGACGATGACGCCGGGGCCTGGGAGTTCCTGTGGCAACGGCACTACGACTCCGCACTCCGCTACGCCCGGCGCCTGTACTGGTCGCGGGCGGAGGATCTCGTCTCCGAGTCCTTCCTCGCGATCTATCAGCAGCTGAGGATGAGCGACGGCGGACCCACATCGTCCTTCCGCGCCTACTTGAAGACCGTGATCCGGAACACGTCCGCCCGATGGCACGCGGAGGCCGGCCAGGTCCTCGACGACGCGGACGTGGATCAGGTGGATCCGCGCGATGGTCTCCGGCATGTCGAACGCGAGTCCGGTGCGGAGGACGTCCTCGCCGCGTTCGCCGCGCTTCCCGATCGTTGGCAGCGGGTCCTCTGGCTCTCCGACGTGGACCAGGCGGGACGCCCGGCGATCGCCCGCGAGCTGGGCATCAAACCGAACGCCGTGTCGGCGCTGCAGCGACGCGCCCGCGCGGGCATGAAGCACCAATGGCTGCTCCGACAGGTTCCGACGAGGTTGCGCGGCGACCAGGCGCATGTCGCCCGGTTGCTGCCGCAGCATGTGGCGCACCCGCGGAACGCGGCTCTCGCCGCGGAGGTCGCTGCTCACCTCGTCACCTGCATGCTCTGCACGGACCTGCTGCGGGGCATGCACGCCTCCGTGGCACGGGCGCAGGGAGGTGCGCTCTCGGCGGTGCTGCTCGGCACGGTCGGGGCGGGGGTGCCGGTCACCGCGTCCCTGAGCGCCGGGACGGCGGCCGCGGCCACGACCACGACGGGCGCAGGGGTGATCGCCTGGCTGTTCGCCGGTGGCGTCACCGCGGCCACGGTCGGGGGACTCGTGGCGACGACGCTGCTCACCGTCGCGCCTGCGGTCGCTCCGCCCGCGGACGCGCTCCGCGCCCCGACCGCGACGCCGGGCACGTCCGCGGCCGCGAAGGCGCCTCCGGCGGAGGACCCGGCTCCTGTCGCTCCGGTCCCGGTCACCGTCGCGGAGACGGCTGCGGATCCCGCCGCGGAGGGGGTGCCGGATCCCGTCGTCGATCCGGGGTCGGTGGTGGTCCCGGACGTGCCGCCGCCTGTCGTGGATCCGCGGCAGACGGGCACGCAGTTCGTCGGAGCACTGTCCGCGGCGGGAGTCTTCTCGGTGGCGGATCCGTCGATGACGGCCTCCGGAGTGCTCTCCGCGGGGATGGCGCAGGTACCGCAGGTCGGGCCGGTGGCCGTCCCGACGGTCGAGGCCGTGGTCGGTGCAGCGTGGTTCTCGGCGGAGGCCGCACCGGCGGGCGCTGCGGTGGATGCGTCCGTCTCGGTTCGACAGGGTGAGGCGCCGGCCCTCGGCGACGTAATAGCGGAGGCAGCCGTGCAGCTCGGCGCGGACGGTTCCGCGGGGGCGAGCTCCCGGATCAGCCTGCCGGGGCTCTCACTGGACCTGCGCGTCGTGCTTCCCTGAGCCCTCGCCGCGGGCCAGCGCGGGCCCTTTGCGCAGAGCGCGGCGCTGGTGCTCATGCGGGCGGCCGTCGTGGGGAGCGCAGTGCGGCAGCGCGCCCTCGGACGCCGGCAGCGCAGGCGCTGCGGTGGCCTCGGCGGCCGCAGCGGCATCGTCGGCGGCGGCGATGGACATGATCACCGACAGGTTCCATGCCGCGCTCGGGCGCACCCCTCTCTGGTCGATCGTGCGCTCGACCGGCTCCTCCGGATCGGGACTGGATCCTTCGGCGGGCGTCTCCGGGTTGCGCATGTCATCCTCACTTCTCGACCGGCTCCTCGCGAGCAGATCGTCCGGCCCTGCGACGGGCCTTCGAAGTAGAGAGTCCCCAACCCGCCGATAGTGACGCGCGCCGGCGAAGAATCTCGCGTCGCGCGCGAATCGGCCCGGGGAACACCGTGCCTGCCCGCGACGTTGCACCGGCCGTGGACATCCTCGACAGCATCGTGATCGGCGCCGGCCAGGCCGGCCTGTCGAGCTCGTACCATCTGCGCCGGCTCGGCATCGCGCACGTGGTCCTGGACGCGGACCAGACACCGGGCGGGGCATGGCAGCATCGCTGGGACGCGCTCACGATGCAGGATGTGCACGGCGTCGCGGAGCTGCCGGGATCGGTTCCGCCCCCGCGCACGGCGGAGCAGGCGAACCGTGCCGTGCCGTCGTACTTCGCGGGTTACGAGCGCACTCATGACCTGCCGGTGATCCGTCCGGTGCACGTCGACCGGGTGACCGACGAGGACGGGATCCTCGTGGTGCATGCGGGGGACCGGGCCTGGCGCTCGCGCACACTGGTCAACGCCACGGGCACCTGGACGCAGCCGTTTCTGCCGCACTACCCCGGGATGGAGACGTTCCTCGGGGAGCAGTTCCACACCGTCGACTATCCGGGCCCGGAGCACCTCCGTGGCAAGCGCGTGCTCGTGGTCGGCGGCGGGGCTTCGGCCGTGCAGTTCCTGGGGGCGCTCGCCCCGATCGCGGATGTCGTGTGGGCCACCCGCCGTCCGCCCGTATGGCGCGACGACGACTTCACGCCCGAGGCGGGAGCCGCCGCCGTGGCGCTCGTCGAACAGCGCGTCGCGCAGGGGCTCGCCCCGCAGAGCGTGGTCAGCGTGACCGGTCTGATGCTGCGGCCGCAGGAGCAGGCGGCGGCCCGGCTCGGCGTCTACGACGCGCGCCGGCCCATGTTCGAGCGCATCGAACCGGACGGCGTGCGCTGGGCGGACGGCTCCTTCGAACCCGTGGACGTCATCCTGTGGGCCACGGGGTTCCGCCCCGCGATCGGGCATCTCGCACCGTTGCATCTGCGCAGCGAGCGCGGCGGGATCCAGCTCGATCGCAACGGGCGCGGAACGACGGCCGTGAAGGATCCGCGGATCCAGCTCGTGGGATACGGCCCCTCGGCGAGCACGATCGGTGCGAACCGCGCCGGCCGCACCGCCGCGCGCGGCGTGCAGCGGTACCTCGCCCGGGCGTCCGTCGCGGTCGACGCCGGCTGAGCCGGGTCCGGGGCCGGTGCCGGCCCTGGTTTCGGGGCGCACTATCCCGTTTTGGGGCGTGCCACGTCGTCGAAACCGGGTGTGGTGCGCCCCAAAACGGAGGGGTGCGCCCCGAACGGAGCAAGGGCACCCCGGGAACGAGCCTGCGGGAGCGGGCTCAGCGGATGATGCGGATCGAGCCGGTCGCGGTGGGCGCGGCGGAACCGGCGATGGGACGGGTGATCCGCAGCGCGTCGGCGATCAGCGCGCCGACCTTCGTCCCGATGCACAGGCTGATGAAGATCATCGGGGCGGCGGCGAGGGCCGCGGCATCGAACGAGGCGAGCGCCACGAGCCCGACCGTGCCGGGGACCAGCAGCAGGAACGCGGGCTGGAACGAGACCGTGGCGGGGACCGCGAGCGTCACCCGCTCCAGCACGCGCGCCGCGAGGAACAGCAGCCCTGCCGTGATCCCTGTCGCGACGGTGCTGCCGGTGTACGGGCTCAGCAGCATCAGCGCCGCGTAGGTGCAGATCATCACGATCACCGTCGCGATCGTGAGGCGGAAGCCGGATCCGAAGCTCAGTCCGATCCCGATCGCGAGCACCACGACGCCGATCCAGCTCCAGGCCAGCGGCGGCACCGCCTCCCACCCGCCGTGCCCCGTGACGAGCGAGGTCTCACCGACCAGCGCGGCGGAACGCGGATCCACGCGCAGGCCGGTCGCGGCGGCGCCGGTGAAGATGCCCGCCGCCATGAAGGTGAGCATGATCAGCCCGTACACCAGCCGCGACGCGCCGGTGACGATGTCGGCCGCGGTCAGCTCCAGGAGCGCGTTCGTGATGAGTGCGCCGGGGACCAGGAGCGCGACCGGCGCGCACACCGCGAAGAGTGGCACCGCGCCGAGATCCAGGCGATCGGCGACCACCCCGACGACGAGGGTGGAGATCAGCGACGCGACGAAAGGGACCACGGCGGCGGCCGCGCGGATCCGCTCGGTCGCCAGCACGATCGCGGCGACGAGTCCGCCGACGAGCAGGGCGAGGACGATCGCCCACCACGGGCAGCGGAACAGGATCGCGAGCCCTGCGGCGAGCAGCGCGCCGCCGAGCGCCGTCTGCAGGACCGGGTTTCGGCGCTGCAGGCCGCGGATGTGCGAGATGTGCGCCGGAACCTGATCCAGCGTGACGCGGCCCGCCTCGAGCCGCCGTGCGAGGCGCGACGCGTGCGCGGTCTGCCGGAAGGTCAGGCCCGGCCCTCCGCCGGCCGCGATCGTGGTCGCCCCCGGGGTGCCGGGGCGGCTGACGAAGACGTGCTCCGGGAGCACCGCGAAGGAGAGATCGGTGCCCGGCGCGGTCGCATCGCGGGCGCGCTCGAGCGTGCCGCGCACGTCGGTCACGGACACGCCGGAATCGAGCAGGAGCGCGCCGAGGTCGCCGAGCGCGACGTCGGGGGAGACGGGTTCGGAAGGGGACATCACCTGAAATCGTAGAACGTGGGGCCGGCCGTGCGCGCGGCGCGGCGTGTCAGTCCGCGGAGCCCCGCCAGGCCTCGAGGATCCGGGCGCGCAGCGCGTTGCCGCGTTCGGCGAACTCGCGCTGCCGGCGCACGTACTCCGCCTTGCCCTCCGCGGTCTCGATCCGCACCGGGACGACGCCCCAGTCGGCGAGGTCGTAGGGGGCGGCCTCCATGTCCAGGACGCGGATGTCGCGCGCCAGCTCGAACGCGTCCAGCAGGATCTCGCCGGGGACGAGCGGGCCGAGCTTCATCGCCCACTTGTAGACGTCCATGCCGGCATGCAGGCAGCCGGGCTGCTCGAGGAGGGGCTGCGTCTCGCGGGTCGGCGTGAGCCGGTTGCGTGGCACCGCCTCCGGCGTGAAGAAGCGGTACGCGTCGATGTGCGTGCAGCGCAGCTCGCCCTGCTCCACGACCGCGTCGGTCCCGGCCTGACCCAGCCGCAGCGGTACCGCGTGCCGGTGCTCCGGAGTCCGGTACACCATGGCCCATTCGTGCAGGCCGAAACAGCCGAACTGACCGGTGCGCGCCGCGGTGCGCACCAGCATCGCGTGCACGAGGCGCGCGAGCTCGGGCTTGTCCGCGGCGAAGGCGTCCGCATCGGGCATGACGGCCCCGGCACGGGGTCCGGATCCGGATGCGGATCCGGAACCCGGGGAGGCGTCCGGTTCCGGCGCGGGGGAGTACCAGCGCCAGTCCGCGCGCTCCGGGGCGTCCTCGAGGGCCACGCCCGCTCCGGGATGCCAGCGGCGCAGCTGCCCCGGCTTGTAGCCGTAGTACGTGAACAGGAAGTCGTGGACGGGGTGCTTCTCGCGGCGCGCCTGGCGGGCGCGGTGCTCCGCGGTCAGCGCGTCGGCGCGCGCCGCGTGGGCCTCAGCGAGGGCCGACCACGTCGCGCGGTCCAGGCGCGCCCGGGAGGTCAGCGCGCCGGCGGTGCCGCTCATGGCTCCGAGCGCACGACGCCGGCGTCGATGAGCTCGTCGAGGATGCCGGCGCCGTCCTCCGCGCTCACCCACGGGGCGAGATCATCGTCGCGGGCCTCGCCCTCGGCGCCGTCGCCGTCGGCGCGGGCCGAGGCGCGGCGCCCGGCGAGCACGCCCTCGGCCGGGAGCAGTCGGCGGATCGCGACCGCGGCCACGTTCTCGGGGTGATCGATGAGGAACTGTCCGTAGATCGCCTCGTCGTGCTGCCCGTCGTCGCCGATCAGCAGCCACTGCACGTGCGGGAACTCCTCGGCGAGCCGGGCGAGGTTCTGCAGCTTGTGCTCGCGTCCGCTGCGGAACCAGCGCTCATGCGTGGGACCCCAGTCGGTGAGCAGCATGGATCCGGCCGGGAAGAGGTGCCGGGAGAGGAAGCGGTTGAGCGTGGGAGCCACGTTCCACGCGCCCGTGGAGAGGTAGATCATCGGCGAGCCGGGGTTATCCCGCATGAGCCGCTCGAGCAGCACCGCCATGCCGGGGACGGGGGTGCGGGCGTGCTCGTCGACGACGAAGGAGTTCCACGCGGCGATCAGGGGCCGCGGCAGGGCCGTCACCATGACCGTGTCGTCCACATCGGAGACGACCCCGAAGCGCACGTCCTCGGCGACCACGAACACCCGTGCGGGGATCGGGTCCTGACCCTCCACGGCCATCGTCACGTGCTGCCAGCCCGGAGCGAGGTCGGCTTCGATCCGGCAGTCGACGACGCCGCCGCGATCCGCGGCCACCTCGTGCGTGCGACCGGCGACCGTGATCGTGACCGTCGCGAAGCTCACCGGGATGCCGACGAAACTGCGCCAGCCCCGCACACTCGCGTCCTTGCCGCCGCGGCGCGTCTTCGGCAGGATCAGCACCCGCCCGACGACGCGGACCCAGCCCGCTCCGCCGTAGCCGGGGAACGGGACCAGGCTCGCGCTGCGGCCCCGTTTGCGGGCACGCCTCTCACGCCACGCGTGGAAGCGGTGCTCCAGGCGGGCGAACCAGTGGATCCGCTCCGGTCGGGCTGAGGACGAGGGCATAGCGCCTCTAGTCTTTCACGTCCGCGCCCCGACGCAGGATCCCGCGCGGAACGCCGGGCTGCGCGGGCTGGGATAACCTGGAGGTTGCCCTGTTCCGGGCACTCTTTTCCCCCCGCAGAGAATGGTCGTCGCGTTGTCTGAGAACCCGTCCCACGCCGCATCCCCGTCGAATGACGACGAGTCGCTGTCGGCGCACGAGCTTCAGGCGCACCAGGCTCAGCGGCTCCAGGGGAAGTGGCAGAAGTACTGGGCCGAGAACGAGACCTTCAAGGCCGGCGGCGCCGAGGATGTGCGCCCGCGCAAGTACGTGCTGGCGATGTTCCCGTATCCCTCGGGCGACCTGCACATGGGTCATGCCGAGAACTACCTCTATTCGGACATCGTGGCGCGCTTCTGGCGTCACCGCGGGCACAACGTGCTGAACCCGATCGGCTGGGACTCCTTCGGGCTGCCCGCCGAGAACGCGGCGATCCGTCGCGGAGCGGATCCGCGCGAGTGGACCTACCAGAACATCGCCCAGCAGAAGGCGGGCTTCCAGGCGTACGGCGTCTCCTTCGACTGGAGCCGCGTGCTGCACACCTCCGACGAGGAGTACTACCGCTGGAACCAGTGGCTGTTCCTGAAGCTCTACGAGCGGGGCCTGGCCTATCGCAAGAAGAGCCCGGTGAACTGGTGCCCGAACGACCAGACCGTGCTCGCGAACGAGCAGGTCGTCGACGGGCGCTGCGAGCGCTGCGGCGCCGAGGTCGTCAAGAAGAACCTGACCCAGTGGTACTTCCGGATCACGGACTACGCCGACCGTCTGCTGGACGACCTGAACCAGCTCGAGGGCTTCTGGCCGCACAAGGTGCTGCAGATGCAGCGCAACTGGATCGGCCGCTCGATCGGCGCCGATGTGGACTTCGCGATCGAGGGCCGCGAGGGCGTCGTGACCGTGTTCTCCACGCGCCCCGACACCCTGCACGGCGCGACGTTCATGGTCGTGGCGCCCGACTCCGACCTGGCCTCCGAGCTGGCCGCCGGATCGTCCGAGGACGTGCGGATGCGCTTCCAGGACTACCTGACCCAGGTGCAGAAGACGAGCGAGATCGATCGGCAGTCCGCCGACCGCCCCAAGACCGGCGTGTTCCTGGACCGCTTCGCGATCAACCCCGTGAACGGCGAGCGGCTGCCGATCTGGGCCGCCGACTACGTGCTGGCCGACTACGGCCACGGCGCGGTCATGGCCGTGCCCGCCCACGACCAGCGCGACCTCGACTTCGCCCGCGCGTTCGACCTGCCCGTGAAGGTCGTGGTCGACACGACGGCGCCGATCACCGGCGCGCTGCCCGTGATCGAGGTCGACGAGGACGGCGTCCCGGTCGAGCCCCTGGAGTCGCTCGACGACCAGCACCCGGCGAAGACCGGCATCGCCCTGACCGGCGACGGCCGCATGATCAACTCCGGCGAGCTGAACGGGTTGTCCAAGCGCAACGCGATCTCCCGCGCGATCGAGCAGCTGGAGGCGGCCGGCACCGGCCGTGCCGCGAAGAACTACCGTCTGCGCGACTGGCTGATCTCGCGCCAGCGGTTCTGGGGCACGCCCATCCCGATGCTGCACACGCAGGACGGCGAGATCGTGCCCGTGCCCGAGGAGCAGCTGCCCGTGCGCCTGCCGAGCATCGAGGGCCTCGACCTGTCCCCGAAGGGATCCTCGCCGCTGGGCGCGGCGACCAGCTGGGTGCAGACCACCGTGCCCGGCACCGGTGAGCCCGCGCTGCGGGATCCGGACACCATGGACACCTTCGTGGACAGCTCCTGGTACTACCTGCGCTTCCTGTCGCCGAACAGCGACACCGTGGCCTTCGACGTGGACGAGGCCCGCCGCTGGGCACCCATCGATTCCTACATCGGCGGCGTCGAGCACGCGATCCTGCACCTGCTGTACGCGCGGTTCATCACCAAGGTCCTGTTCGACATGGGCCTGATCGACTTCACCGAGCCGTTCTCCAGCCTCATCAACCAGGGCATGGTGATCCTCGACGGCGCGAAGATGTCGAAGAGCAAGGGCAACCTGGTGCTCTTCCAGGAGGAGCTGGACGCGTACGGCGCCGACGCGCTGCGCGTCGCGCTGGCCTTCGCCGGACCCGTGGAGGACGACAAGGACTGGAAGGACGTCTCGACGACGGGAGCCCAGAAGTTCCTGGCGCGCGCGCTGCGCGCGGCCCAGGACGTCTCGAGCTCCGTCGACGTCGTCTTCGACGGAGGCGATGCGGCGCTGCGCCGGATCACCCACCACCTGCTGGCCGACGCGCCCGCGCTCGTCGAGCAGACCAAGTTCAACGTGCTGGTCGCGCGTCTGATGGAGCTGGTGAACGCGATCCGCAAGACGATCGACGCCGGATCCGGCCCCGCCGACCCCGCCGTGCGCGAGGCCGCGGAGACCGTGGCCGTCATGCTGGATCTCGTCGCTCCGCACACGGCGGAGGAGATGTGGGAGATCCTCGGTCACGAGCCGTCCGTGGGACTCGTCACCTGGCGTCAGGCCGACCCGCTGCTGCTCGTGGAGGACACCGCGACCTGCGCCGTGCAGGTCAACGGCAAGGTGCGCACGACGCTCGAGGTTCCGGCCAAGATCGGCGACGCCGAGCTGGAAGCGCTGGCCCGTGCGGACGAGAAGGTGCAGCGGGCGCTCGACGGCAAGGAGATCATGCGCGTCATCGTGCGCGCTCCGAAGATCGTGAACTTCGCCGTCAAGGGCTGAGTTCCGTTGCGCTCCGGGGGGAAAGGAGCGCGCGCCCTCCGGGTGATGCGGCGCGTGCTCGGCACAGCGGTGATCGTCGCGCTGCTCGCAGGCGGGGGGCTGCTGCTGGTCTGGCAGCTGCCGCGCCCCGTCAGCGACACCAGCGCGATCGGCGTGCTCTGGCACAAGCACAGCGATGAGCTGGGCGCCGCGTGGAATCGTGAGACCTGCGCGAAAGGGGTGTGCCGTCAGGACTACCGCGGCGGCTCCATCTACGCCGCGGTCGAGGGCGACGCGCACATCGTGCACGGCGGCGCGGTCGGCGAGGCGCTCGACGAGCTCGGCGGCGTGGCCAGGCTCGGCCTGCCGATCGCGGAGCAGAGCGGATCCGCGGATCGGCCGTGGCAGGCGTTCCAGCGTGCGGGCATCTTCGCGAACGAGGACGACGTCCCGACGCTCGTGCGCGGGGTCTTCTGGCAGTCCTGGCTGCGCTTCGCCGAGGAGCGCGGCGGGCTCGGGTTCCCGAAGGGGCCGGAGCACAAGGACCGACGTGGCACCCCCGTGCAGGACTTCATCAACGGCGTGATCTATCTGCGCGACGGCGCGCCCGTGCCCACGATCTCGGACATCGCCGCGGCCCACCGTCGTGCCGGGGGCGCCTCGGGGCCGCTGGGCTACCCGAAGGGCGTGCAGCGCGCGGCCGGCGATCGCCTGGTGCAGCAGTTCGACGGGGGCGAGATCTGGTGGTCCGGCGACGCGGGAGCCGCGTCGGTGCAGGCTCCGTTCCTCGCGGCCTTCCATGAACGCGGCGGAGCGGACGGCTCGCTCGGCCTGCCGACGGCGGAGGCGTCGAGGCTGGAGAACGGTTCGATGCAGCCGTTCCAGGGCGGTGTGCTCTACCGCTCCGACAGCGACGGCGCGATCCGTGCCACGACTGCCGGGGTCATCCAGCAGCGCTACGCGGAACTGGGCGGCCCGGAGGGCGAGCTGGGGTTGCCGACCGGGGAGAAGGTCGACGTCCCCGGAGGCCGCTACCAGGCCTTCGCCGGGGGCGCTCTGCTGTGGCACGAAGGGGCAGGGGTGTTCCGCCTCGACGCTGCGGACTTCGCGTTCTGGGTGGCGGATCCAGCCCGGTTCGGGTGGCCGACGAAGGACTCCTGGACCGACGAGCGCGGGGTGCATCAGGACTGGGAGAAGGCCCGGACGGTCCTGCGCGAGGGGCGCCTGCTCACGGTCCCGTCGACGCCGGTCGATGCGTCGACGGCCGTCCTCCTGTGCGACTCGCAGTGCAGCGGCAACTCCTGGATCGAGCAGGGGGCGCGCCGGGCCGGCTTCTCGAACATCGTGAAGTTCGGATACGGGGGGTCGGGATATCTCGCGCCGATCAGCGGACTCGGGGCAGGGTTCGCGGAGAGCGTGTCGAGCAACCGCCTCCTGCTTCCCGAGGGCGACCCCGGGGTCGTCATCGTGACCCTGGGCGGCAACGATGCGGCGTTGAAGCACTCCACCGCCGAAACGATCGGGGCCGAGGAACGACTCATCGCGCTGCTGCGTCAGACGTACCCGAACGCGGCCATCGTGGTGGACGGCGTGATGAGCCGCAGCGATGCGGCGCATGCCGCGCGCCGGGCGATGGATGCGGCCGTGACCGAGGAGGCGCGGAACCTCGGCGTCCACGCGATCTCGGTCGCCGGGTGGGTCAGCACCTATTCGGCGCCGCAGGCCGACAACGTGCACCTGACTCCTGCGGGGCACGACAAGATCGCCCCGTACTACGCCGACGCGCTGCGCGCCGCACTCGGACGCTGACCCTCTCGCGTTCGCGGGCGCGCCCTCCCGCGCCGCGGAGCGGAAGGCTGCGGGATCCGGTCAGATCCGCTCGAGCGGGTTGTCCGCGAGCTTGCCGACGAGGCCGCCCTCGACCAGACGGTGCGCCTGACTGTACGGCTTGCGCTCCGCCTGCTGCTGCACGCTGTCGCCGAACTCGGCCGCCAGACTGAGCCGGGGGTAGGCCGCCAGCACTTCGCGGCGGAACTCGAGCGGGATCTCCTCGTCGCGGCGGCCGGAGATGTCGAGACCGGTCGAGGTCTCGAGGAGGTACCCCTCGATGTCCTGAGCGGGATCCACGGACGGCCAGTTGTGCCGCACGATGATCTCGTTGACGCGGCGCTGCCGCTCGACGGACCAGCCGGCTCCTGCCGTGAGCGCCTCGCCCACGAACCCGCCGGCCTCCTCGTAGCCGAGCACGTGGTTGTCGTACGCCGGCGCGAGTCCGATGTCGTGCAGGACGGCTCCCGTGTAGAGCAGCTCGTGGTCGATCCCGCGGTGCCCCTCGACGATCGCGAAGGCCTCGGCCCACAGCCAGCTGCGCAGCACGTGATTGACCAGGGCGGGGGACTGGAACCGGGTGACGAGCTCGTGCGCCCCACGGGCCGCAGCGGTGTCGGGCGGGAGGAAATCGTTCAGGCGCATGGCGACTCCGGGTCGATCGTGGGATGAAGCCAGCGTAGCGCCCGGGTCACGGTGGGAGCCTCATGCGTGGACTGGCGTTCTGCCGTCCGTGGCGAGGAGCTTCGCCGGGAAGAGGAAACGGAATCTCTCTCGTCCTCCACAGCGCCTGCTTCGACCGTGCACCGCACCGGTTGCGTGACGTCGTCTCCGGTGGCGATCGCGCGCGCATAGCGTCGGTGTGTGAGCGAGCATTCGGAGACGGAGGAGGCGGGGCCGACGGTCGTGGTGCGCGCACCACGGCGGCTCCGCCTGGGGCTCGGCGCAGCCGTGGTGGTCGGGCTCGTGGCTGTTTCGGTCACGGTGGGCATCGGCCTGCTCAGCCGGTCGGCGGTGCCGGAAGAGGCCGTCGTGTCGCCGTCACCGCGCACCAGCGGGCCGGGGGTCTCCGCCGGTGCGGTCTACGCGCATGTGCTCGGGGAGGTGTCGAAGCCGGGCCTGTACGTGCTCGACGATGGTGCGAGGGTCGCCGAGGCGCTGGCCGCGGCGGGCGGCACCCTGCCGACAGCCGACCTGGCCGGGGTGAACCTCGCCCGCACGGTCGCCGACGGCGAGCAGATCCTTGTGCCGGTGATCGGCGCGGCAGGTGCGGCGCCGGGCGCGGCGGCGGGAGGATCGGGCGCGCCGGGCGGGGGAGCAGCGGGCGGGTTGGTCGATCTCAATACCGCAGACGTCGCCGCCCTCGATCAGTTGCCCCGGATCGGCCCTGCGCTCGCGCAGCGCATCATCGACTGGCGCACCGCGAACGGGCGGTTCACGAGCGTCGATGATCTCCTCGGCGTCTCTGGAATCGGCGAGAAGATGCTGGCCGGGATCCGCGATCTGGTGCGGGTATGATCGCGCCGGAGCATGCGGCGACGGCCCGCGCGCGGGGCGCGTCAGCGGTACGGGGCGTGACGCAGGACGTGCCGGATCCGGGTGTCCCGCACCGCCGGCTGCGGGATGTGCGGATGGTCCCGGTCGCGATCACCGCATGGGCGGCCGCGCTCTTGGTCTCGTTCCTGCCTTGGGCGCCCGGAATCGTGATCGGGCTCTCGGGAACCGGGATCGTCCTTCTGTTTCTCGTGATCCGCCGCCGGATCCGCACCGCGGTCGCGCGTGCTGGCCCTCTCGCAATCGTCTGCCTGACCGTCGCGGCGGCGATCGCCGGTGCCGCGACGGCTGCGGCGCCGGCCCGGGAACAGGCCGCCTCACTGGCTGGGCACGCGGTGACCGCCGAGGTGAGCGTGCGGTCGCTGCCCTCGTTCGGCGCCGACGGCCGGCTCTGGGCCGACGCGGACGCGCTCCGGCTCGGTCCAGGAAGCGATCCCGCTCCGCTGCGGGTGCCGGTGCGCATCGGTATTCCGGCCGACGCCGGCTCCGCCACTCTCGGACCGGGGACCGTGCTGCGGCTCACGGCGCAGACGAAGCGCACGGATCCGGGCGAGCGCGCGGCACTCGTGCTGTTCGCGAGCGGGGCGGTGGAGCAGCGGTCCCGCGGCGGACCGGTCGAGCGGATCGCCGGCGACGTGCGGGCGGAGTTCATCGCGCGTGCCGGTCGTCTGCCGGAACCCGGGTCAGAGCTGCTTCCGGGGCTTGCGGTCGGGGATGTGCGGGCGGTGAGCGACGAGCTCGATGCCGCGATGAAGGCCAGCGGGCTCTCGCATCTGACCGCCGTGAGCGGGCGTAACATCATAACCCTGCATGCGTCGCATCGTCGTTCGATGGCGCATCGGAAAGTGCCTTCGAACTGGCTAAAATCTGAAGTCAACGGGTTGACCCGACCGGCCCTCTTCTCGAACCGCGCATGCGGAGACTATGACGATCGTGGACGGGCACATGAACGGGCTCACTGACCAAGAGAATGCAGCTGTACGAGCGGCCGCGCGAATCAGCGCGGGCAACGCGCCGGCGGTCACCTCAAAGACGGCGCAGCTCGTCGGTGATCTACTGAACGCGGAGCGCGGGAAGACTCACGAAGCCGGTTCGGTGACCGCGGCGTGACGCATCGCTTGCCCAGTTAGTTGAGCCGGCCGAGGTTCCACGCCGCCCGACCAAGGGTTTGATCGCTGTATGCGCCGGGGCACTGTGCCTTAGTGAATCTTCCTTCCAGCACCTGCCGAAACGGAATCTCCCGTTGTCTGAGCGGGTCAATGACGCGCTTGATGTGGACCGCCTTCGATGACTACGACTTTGCGGTCGTGGGTGCATTGCCTACCCGCAAGATGACAGTCACATCCCGGAGTCGGCGTAGATGTTCGATGTTGAAGGTCTGCTCGTGGTGAGAGTTCCTGTTCCGGAGCTGGCCGAGGGTTTCCAGCGCCTTGCCGACACCGAACGCGTCGATGACGTTGGTTGACGGTCCGGCCGCGGGCTGATCTTTCCGACTCCGAGTCAGCGGGGGGAGCGAGTCGCGGGATGGCGCAAGCATTGCGACTGCTGACCTGATTTCCTCCGAGCTTGCGCTCCCTCGCTCGGCCCGTTGACTCACTGCGTGGATGTTGGGGGCGCTGCTGAGCGTGCCTGGCCCAGTCGGCCCGGTGCCTGGCCCGGCTGCGATCCCAGTGTTTTCTTGGGTCGGCCCAGCTGGCCCACCTGTGGGTGGGCCGACCCTGATTTGCCGGGCCGCGCTGGGCCGTGCCGCTGTGGCGTGGGCGACCCCGGGCAAGCGCCGCGCATGTGGTGACCATGAGTCCAAATGCAGGGAGGGTCGCCTACATCCAAAGGTCGACCAGCCGCGTACCGCCTCCACGCCACGGCGGCCGAGGTCGTCCGTCTCAGGCGTCCGGGACGGGAATAGCACCGGGGTGCATGCGGCTGTGGACGGGCGCTCAAGGCAGGCGTGTGTCGCACATGACCGTGGCTCTGGCCAATCGATGGCTCGGCAGCTCAAGCAGTTGCTGCCAGGTGTTGGATCTACAGGAAAACAGGAAAACCCGGTTACCGCAAAACCTGTAACCTTGACTACAGGAAAAGCTGTGGAGTGAACATGAAGAACAACGAGATTGTCTGGCGGACGATCGCGGACGCTGCCATCGTTGAACGGCGGCGGTGGGACTCGATTGCCGATCTTGCCTTCGAAGCGGGCACGCACGAGCAGACCACGCACCTTGCAGTAAAGAAGCTGCGAGAGATCGGCGCTGTAACGAAGCTCGGTCGTGGAGGGTTCTCGGTCACCAGCCCTGACAAGGTCATCACGCTGCTCAGCGCTTGGCGAAACCTCACAAGCTCGAGAGACTGCGCTCGCACGACTGTCAACGAGGTGAACAAGTTGATTGAGCAGGGTGTGCGTCTTACGGGGGCCCTCTTTGACGCTGCTGTGCATCACCTCGGTGGCGTGAACACCATCGCCGACTACTCTCATAACGCGGTGTACGTCGGGCACGACGGGTGGGTAGGCAGAACGTTCGAACCAGGGGATGAAATCACAATCCTCTTCGCCGACGACCGTGCAATAGAGAAGTGGGCAGGGGTGGCGTCTCCCGCCCAGACCATCGCCGACCTATTCGCCACCCCTGGGTGGCAGTCTGCCGAGTTCCGCTTCGCGATGCTCGACAAGTTCGTGCCGCGACGAGACTGGGAGCAACGCTGATGGCGACGATCACGAAAGATGAACTCGGCCGCCTGCAACTCCTAGTGGACAGTCTCGGGCACGATCTCGAACCGTCGATTCTGATCGGAGGGTGGGCCACTCAGCTCCGTGTGGGTGGCGAGGTCAGCAAGGACATCGACCTCATCATTAACGACCCATCCCTGCGCACCAAACTCCGGGAGGTGCTCGATGATTACACAGAGAACGGGCACCATTCTGGTGGGCGGAAGGGTCGCGGGACTGCGAACGGCGTACATGTCGACGCGTACATTCCGTACGAGTCGATGCTTGGCGACAGACTACGGCTCAAGGTTGACGTGCTGAGCCAGCACGTGGAGCCCGAGCGGGTTAAAGGCTGGTTGATGCTCACGCTTGAGGCGCACCTTGCCACCAAGTTCGCCGCTCTACTGGACCGCGCAGATTCGGAGAAGGGACACAAGGACGCGCGCGAGATTGTGCGATTGTTCGAGCTCGGTCCATCCGCAGCGGACACTGTCAAGGTGCTTCGTGAAGCGACCGCGACCGACCCGGACACGATCCAGCAGCACGTTTCCGACGTCTTCGATCTCGTTCCGGACCGCGCGATGCTCAACAAGCAAGCTCGTAGAACGTTTGCTCAACTGAAGCGCCAGTGGGTCGAGGAAGCTGCTCGCCAGGGCGCCGGAACGCCCGGTACCGTTCAGATTCAAATGCCGTTCCTTGCGCAAGGACGCCAACCGAAGGGCGCTCCGGGTAGCACAGGTGGACAGTTCTCTCGTAAGGCTGCCACTCCGCCTGCAGAGGGGCTGCGTCGCACTGACTAGAGCTGGTCAAAAGGTATCGAACCGCAACACGTCCGTTGCTGATAGCTGTCACGGTCATGCCGAGCAACAGTATGAGGCAGGTTGACCTCGGTGGTGGTTCCAATCCTGCCTCCGCGTGAGGACGCGATGGGCAACCAGTCCCGATGCGGAACCACCCGAATCCGCAGGACCTGCCGAGACGCAGACAGCGGCGCCAGCTAAGATCAAACGGACCATCACACGCATCTCCGCCAGTTCCGACGCACAGGCGGCCTCGCGCTGCAAGCACGTGTGGTGGCCAAGTCGAGGATGCACGCGCTCCGAAACCGCGGGCCCGTCCTGACTTGCCTGCATGCGCTGCCCGCGAGTTGCGGCCAGAGCGCGGTGGCTCAGTCGGCTCCCAGTCGTCGGAGTGCCTCGCGCATCGAGGAGACAGGTTCCGATTGTGTGGCGCGGACCTCGATCAGCGGAAGGGGGATCAGTTCGGCGGGACGGGGGAACGATGTGTATGCCTGCCGGATGAAGTCGAGCAATGCCGGTCCAGGGTGAGGCGTCGTCGTCCAGGGCTCGGGGCGCCACGCGGGGCTTGCCAATGGATCGAAGCCGAACCGGCGCTCACGGTCGGCCGCAGACTTCGCCTTCGCTTGCTCGTTGCGCTCAGCCCAGGCGTGCAACTCCGCTGTACTCGCCAGATATTGCTGACGCCACTCAGGATGTCGTCGACCGAGTAGCCAACCCCATGCGAACGAGACGACGCCGAGGCCGAGAGGAAGCAGGGGCCAGACGACACCGAACGCGGGCGTCCCCGCGTTGAAAAGAGCGGTCACACCCATGACCGCGAACACGATGATGCAGACGACGACGAGGGTCGTGCCAAGAAAGTGGAGAGAACCGTCGACGTGACTGGTGGGGTGCGGCCGGCCCTCAACGTAGACGCCTGACGTGAAATGCTCGCGCTCCTCCTGCGAGATCGAATCGGCGGCGTCCTGTTTCGCTGACTCCCAGGCTGCTTCGAACTCTGCCACCTTCCGGTCGTAGTCGTCGATGAGTGCGAGTGCTTGGGTTGACCAGGCATCGAATGCCTGGCCGTCGGGTGTCTGACGCCACATCGCAAATGCCGCCCGCCTCTGATCCTCTAGTGCGGTGGCCTGAAGATCCGTCGCCGCACGCTGTGCCTGTGCGGCGGCTTCGGCCGCGGCTGTGGCGCGTGCCTGTTGCAGGGCGTTCTCTCGTTGCCAATCCGCAGCGCGTGCTGTCTCGCGGGCTACTTCCTCGGCCGCTTCACGCGACTTTCTGATGTTCCGCTGGTGCTCGGTCTCGGCCATGTTGTCCCCCCTTTGCCAGCAAGAACTGGCACTTGCTAGTGATCGATAGCATATGCAAGTTGTGACTGGTGGACTCGACATTGCCCAGCCGGAAACGTTGAGGGGTGCCCGTTCCCGACGAGATCCTCCGCCGCCTTGCCGTGCACATTCATCGTCTCCGGCTCGAGCGTGGCCTGACCCAAGAGGCTTTCGCCCACGAGCTCGACATGCATCGTGCGTACGTGGGTTCGATCGAGCGCGCGGAGCAGAACGTCACGCTTAAGACGCTGGCTCAGCTGGCGGGAAGGCTGGGGGTCGACCCCGCAGATCTCATCAAGCCCATTGGATAGCGCCTTCCTCGGTCGGTTCGGGCTCGTCGGCTTCATGACGATCGTTGTTCCTGCTGCAGGTGGCGGGACGACACGACTGTCTTGACGTCATCGATGCAACCTGTTGATGCCGACTTGGAACGGACT
>JAITLM010000047.1 GCA_031277885.1 Microbacterium sp. | reverse complement strand
CGAGGCGCTGGCGCGGCTGCTGCGGGGCGCGGAGCCGGAAGAGCTCACGCCGCTCGTCGGCCTGCTCCTGGCCTCGCCGCGACAGGGCAGGCTCGGCGCCGGGTGGCGCGGCATCGCCGCGATCGAGGCGGCGCACGCCGGGGCGGCGTCCCTGACCGTCGCCGACGTCGACCGTGCCCTCGATGAGCTGGCCGCGGTGACCGGATCCGGATCCGCCGCCGCGCGCTCCGAGATCCTCACCGCGCTGGCCGTCCGCGCCACGGCGGCGGAATGGGACCTCCTCGCACGGGCGATGCTCGGAGAGCTGCGCACGGGCGCGCTCGCCGGCGTGCTGCTCGACGCGATCGCCCGCGCGTCGGACCGTTCCCCTGCCGCGGTCCGGCGGGCCGCGATGCTCTCCGGCGACCTCGGCGCGACCGCGGTCCTCGCCCTCACCGGCACGGCGGAGGATCTGGACGCCGTAGGGCTCGCCGTCGGCCGACCCGTGCTCCCGATGCTCGCGGCGAGCGCCGCGACTCCGAGCGCAGCGCTCGAGATCACCGGCGAGGCGTCGGTCGAGTACAAGCTCGACGGCGCCCGCATCCAGGTGCACCGCCACGGCGACGACGTCCGGATCTTCACGCGCAGCCTCGCCGACGTGACGCACCGGCTCCCCGAGATCGTCGAGATCGTGCGCGCGCTGCCTGCCCGCGACCTCATCCTCGACGGCGAGACGCTGTCTCTCGACGAGGACGGCGGTCCCCGCCCGTTCCAGCAGACCATGTCGCGTTTCGGCGCCGACGCCGCGCGCGAGCTCGTGCTCCGACCGTGGTTCTTCGATCTGCTGCACGTCGACGGCCGCGACCTCCTGGACGAACCGCTCTCGCAGCGCCTCGCCGAGCTCGAGCGCGTGGCCGGCCCCTGGCGCATGCCCGGCGTCGTCACCGCGGATCCCGAGGCCGCCGAGAGGCTGTCCCGGGAGGCGCTCGGCGCGGGGCACGAGGGGGTGTTGGTCAAGGCGATCGGATCCGCCTACGCCGCCGGCCGCCGCGGCAAGTCCTGGGTGAAGGTCAAGCCCGTGCTGACGTACGACCTCGTCGTGCTCGCCGCGGAATGGGGATCCGGCCGCCGACGCGGCTGGCTCTCGAACCTGCACCTCGGAGCCAGGGATCCGGAGGGCGAGTTCGGCGAGCCCGGCGGGTTCGTCATGGTGGGGAAGACCTTCAAGGGGCTCACCGACGAGCTCCTGCGCTGGCAGACCGAGACCTTCCCCGGGTACGAGACACGGCACACGGGCGCTGCCGTGTTCCTCCGCCCCGAGATCGTGGTCGAGATCGCGATCGATGGGGTGCAGCACTCCCCGCGCTACCCCGGCGGGATCGCGCTGCGCTTCGCCCGCGTCAAGCACTACCGTCCCGACAAGACCGCGCCCGACGCGGACACGATCCAGACCCTCCGCGCGCTGCTGCGGGAGTGACCCGGCGCGATCGCACCGCTCGCCGGAAGCGCGATCCGCGCGCCCCTCCGGCGCTCGCTAGAATGAACGGGTCCGACGCTTGCGCGAACCGCTGCGGCGCCGGTGCTCGAAAAAGGGGCACGAAGCCCGCAGTGCGACGACGCGCTCCGGCGAGACACATACGGATCCTCTTTCCGTTGTCGTCTCGAAAGGCCGTTCAGCATGCCCACCGTCTCCGCGCACGTCGCCCTCACCCTCGCCCAGCACATCGACGCCGTCTTCGGCGTGATGGGCAACGGCAACGCCTATTTCCTCGACGCGATCGAGAAGCAGACCGGCGCCGCCTTCACCGCCGTCCGGCACGAGCAGGGCGCTGTCGTCGCCGCCGACGCGCACTTCCGCGCCTCGGGCCGGATCGCTGCCGCCACGAGCACCTACGGCGCCGGCTTCACCAACACCCTCACGGCGCTCGCCGAATCGGTGCAGGCGCGCATCCCCCTCGTGCTGGTCGTCGGCGACGAGCCCACGAGCGGCCCGCGCCCCTGGGACGTCGATCAGATCGCCCTCGCCTCGGGCGTCGGCGCCCGCACGTACACCGTGGGCCGGGCCGACGCGGCGGCCACCACGGTCATCGCGATCGAGCACGCCCTCACCTACCGGGTGCCGGTCGTCCTGGCGATCCCCTACGACGTCGCCGCCCTCAAGGCGGGCGAGGTGCCCGCGGCCCCCGCCCCGCGCGTGCCCGCGCCGCTCGCTCCGAAGGGAGAGTTCGCGGAGGGGATGCTCGACCGCCTCGCGGCGGCCCTGCGCTCGGCGAAGCGCCCCTTCCTGCTCGCCGGCCGCGGCGCCTGGCTCGCCGGCGCCGGCGAGGCCCTGGGCGCGCTGGCGGATGCGACGGGCGCCCTCACCGCGTCCTCCGCCC
Organism: Microbacterium sp.; assembly: GCA_031277885.1. Lineage (GTDB taxonomy): Bacteria > Actinomycetota > Actinomycetes > Actinomycetales > Microbacteriaceae > Microbacterium. The sequence continues at coordinate 11,499 of JAITLM010000047.1, read as the reverse complement.
TCGGCCGCGGAGTGTTCCCCGACCAGCGCTTCGACCTCGGCGTGACCGGCGGCTTCGGTGCCGAGGGCGCGATGGAGCTCATCCGCGAGGCCGATGTCGCGGTGGTGTTCGGGGCCTCGCTCAACCAGTTCACGATGCGGTTCGGGGCGCTGTTCGCCCCGGGCACGCAGGTCTTCCAGATCGACGTGACCCCCGCGGCCACGCACGCGCACGTGGGAGGCTTCGTGCGCGCCGATGCCCGGCTCGCGGCGGAGGCGCTCGTGTCGCGGCTGCAGGACGCGGAGGGATCCGGCTGGCGCGAGAGCGTCGACGTCCCCGCAGCGCGCGTCTACGAGGCCGGCGACGAGACCGCGCCGGATGGCAGGCTCGACCCGCGCTCCGCGGCGCGCCGCATCGCCGAGTTGCTCCCCGAGGACCGCGTCGTGGTCTCGGACGGCGGGCACTTCATCGGCTGGGCGAACATGTACTGGCCGGTCGCGTCGCCCGACCGGATGATGATGATCGGCACCGCGTTCCAGGCGATCGGCCAGGGCTGGCCGAGCGTCGTCGGCGCCACGCGCGCCCGCCCGGAGGCGACCGTGGTGCTCACCTCCGGCGACGGCGGAGGCCTGATGGCGATCGCCGACCTCGAGTCGGCCGTCCGCGCCGCAGGGGGTCGGGGCATGGCCGTGATCTGGAACGACGCCGCCTACGGCGCCGAGGTGAACCTGTACGGTCTCAAGGGCCTGGCCCGCGAGCCCATGCTCATCCCCCAGGTCGACTTCTCCGCCTTCGCCGCCGCGGTGGGCGCGGAGGGGGTCGCTGTGCGCACGCTCGACGACCTCGACTGCCTCGCCGCCTGGACCGCCGAGGACCCGGCGACCCGCCCGTTCCTCGTGCTCGACCTGCGGATCTCGGGCGAGGTGATCGCGCCGTACCAGGAGGAGATCATCCGGGTGAACTCCTGACGCGTCGGGCGATCCAGGCCACCCGGATCGCCCCGCGCCCTAGGCTCGATCCCATGAGCGACAGCCCCGAGGTCCTCCGCTACGCCGCCTTCGCCGATGCGCCCGACGGCGGCAACCCGGCGGGTATTGTCCTCGGCGCCGCCGCGCTGACCGACGCCGAGATGCTGCGGATCGCCGCCGAGGTCGGGTATCCGGAGACCGCGTTCCTGCTCTCCTCCGCGACCGTCGACGGCATCCGCCGTCACCGGGTCCGGTACTGGTCGCCCGCCGCGGAGGTGCCGTTCTGCGGGCACGCGACCGTCGCGACCGCCGTGGTGCTCGCCGAGCGCGAAGGCCCCGGCGCGATGGTCTTCGACACGCCCGTCGGCGAGGTCGCGATCACCGCGACATCAGCGCCGGGCGGGATCGAGGTCTCGTTCACGAGCGTCGAGCCGACCGTGCGCGCGCTGGATCCGGAGGTCCTCGGCCGAACCCTCGACCTGCTCACACTCCGCGCCGAGGACCTGGATCCGGCCCGCCCGCCGCGGGAGGCGTTCGCGGGCAACTGGCACCCCGTGCTGGTGCTGCAGGATCCGGAGATCTTCCACCAGTTCCGGTTCGCGCCGGAACCCGTGGCGGAGCTCATGCTCGCGCAGGGCTGGACCGGGACGATCACCGTGCTGCATGCGCTGTCGGACGGGGAGTTCCTCGCCCGCAACATCTTCCCCGTCGCGCGCATCACCGAGGACCCGGCGACCGGATCCGCCGCCGCCGCGACCGGCGCCTACCTGCGCGCGATCGGCCGCGTCCCGGAGGGCCGCGTCGTGCAGATCCACCAGGGCGCGCACGTCGGCCGCCCGAGCCTGCTGACGGTCACGATCCCGGAGTCCGGCGGCGTCGTCGTGACCGGCGGCGCGACCAGGATCCCGGGCTGAGTCCGCCCCCGCCGGTCCGGTTCCGTACCGTGTCCCACTTTCGGCTCTGATTCGGCCTGTTTCACAGCCGAAAGTGGGACATCACCCGGCACAGAGTGGGACACGGTGGGACACCAGCCCCGGCACCAGCGCGGCGGGCACAGCCGGGCCGGGACTCAGGCCTCCAGGAAGGCGCCCTCCAGGAACGAGGCGAGCTCGTCGACGCCGTCGAGCGGCAGGATCGCGGCGACGTACTGGTCCGGGCGGACCACCACCACCACACCGTCGCGGGACAGCTCGCGCTCGGCGAAGATGTCCGTCGTCGACCAGTGCGAGGGCGCCGCGGCGTACAGCTTCTCCCAGTCGGTGAGGCCGAGCGGGCCGGTCTTCGGCTGGAACAGCGCCGGCGCGGTGGTGACATCGAGGTCCTCGTAGGACCGCTGCGAGATCGCCTTCACGTCGAACACCGCGTCCACATCGCCGTCCGCGGGGGTGAAGCGCGCGAACACGGGCGTCACGGCCTCGGCCCAGGCGTCGAGCCCGGCACCGGTGGCGTCGCCGAACGCGTACACGCGCCAGCGGCCGTCGGCCTTGGCGTGGTGACCCAGGTGGATGACGTTGCCGTCCGAGACGCGCACGACCTCGGCGCTCTTGAAGCGCTTGCCGAGCGGGAAGCCCGCGGCGAGCGCCTGATGCGCGTCGGATCCGGTGATCATCGACGAGGTGTACTGGGTCATGAACCCGGAGGGGAACTCGGCCGTGGCCAGGTAGTACTTCGCCAGCTCCTGCGGATCCGAGATCTCCTCCGGCTTGCGCGCCATGAGCGAGGACCACTCGCGATCGAAGTCGATGAGCTGCTGGGCGACGGGATGCCGCTCGGCGCCGTAGGTCGACAGCAGCGCGGCGGGGGCGCGACCGGTGAGCACCGAACCGAGCTTCCAGCCGAGGTTGAAGCCGTCCTGCATCGACACGTTCATCCCCTGCCCGGCCTTGGCGCTGTGCGTGTGGCACGCGTCGCCGGTGAGGAAGACCCGCGGCGCGGCGGCGGATCCGGGATCCACGTCGTCGAAGCCGTCCGTGATCCGGTGCCCGACCTCGTAGACGCTGTGCCAGGCGACCTGCTTCACGTCGATCGCGTAGGGGTGCAGGATCTCGTTCGCCTTCGCGATGATCGCCTCGATCGGCGTCGCGCGCACGGCGTGGTTGTCGTCGGCCGCGACCTCGCCGAGGTCGATGTACATCCGGCTCAGGTATCCGCCCTCGCGCGGGATGTGCAGGATGTTGCCGGCCTCGGCGTTGATCGCGCACTTGGTGCGCCAGTCCGGGAAGTCGGTGTTCACGAGCACGTCCATGACGCCCCAGGCGTGCGCGGAGATCCCGCCGACGTGCTTGCGTCCGATGGCCTCGCGCACGCCGCTGCGAGCGCCGTCGCAGCCGGCGACGTACTTGGCGCGGACGGTGCGCTCCTCGCCTTCGCGCTCGCCGGCGACGTGGCGCACCCGCACCTCGACGGGGTACTCGCCCTCGTCGTGCACGGTGAGGCCCAGGAACTCCACGCCGTAGTCCGGCACGATCCGTCCCGGGCCGTCGGCCGCCGCCTCGGCGAAGTAGTCCAGCACGCGCGCCTGGTTGACGATCAGGTGCGGGAACTCGCAGATGTCGAAGGCGTAGTCGGCGGTGCGTGCGGTGCGGACGATGTTCTGCGGGTTCTCCGGATCCGGGCCCCAGAAGTTCATCCAGCCGATGTTGTAGGCCTCGGCGACGATCCGCTCGGCGAAACCGAACGCCTGGAACGTCTCGACGCTGCGCGGCTGGATGCCATCGGCCTGCCCCAGCACGAGGCGGCCGTCGCGGCGCTCGATGATGCGCGTCGTGATGCCGGGGTACTGCGACATCTGCGCGGCGAGGAGCATGCCCGCGGGGCCGGATCCGACGATGAGCACGTCGACCTCGTCGGGAAGGTCCGCGGGCCTGTCGACACCGGTGCCCGCGGCGGGGAGCACGCGGGGGTCATGGGAGACGTATCCGTGGTGGTGGAACTGCATCGTCGTCGATTCCTTCCTGACGGCGCCGTCGGGCTCGGTTCGGGCTGGTGCGCGGTTCTTGCGCCTCACGAGAGCGTCTTGCGCCTCGTGCTGTCGTGTTCTATATTCGAACATGACGTTCTACTATTGAACACAGGCTATCCGAGGTCGCCCCGGCGATCAAGACGCGAGGAGTATTCGTGGCCGACGCCCCCGCTTCGCAGACCCTGAGCCGAGGCATCCGGATCCTGGAGGTCCTCGCCGACGCACGCGCACCGCTCTCGATCGACGAGATCGCCGCGGAGCTCGGTGTGCACCGCTCGATCGCGTACCGCCTGCTGCGCACGCTCGAGGATCACGGGCTCGTCTCGCGCGACGCCTCAGGACTCGTGGCGCTGGGCGCGCGCATGGCCGCCCTCGCGGCCGGCGTCGCGAACGACCTGCAGGCCGAGGCCCTCCCCGAGCTCACCGCCGTCGCGAACGAGCTCGGCATGACCTGCTTCCTCGCGGTGCTCGACGGCGAGGAGTGCATCACGCTCGTCAGCGTGGAGCCCCGCCACGCGGTCGCGAGTGTCGCCCAGCGCCCCGGCGCGCGGCATTCGGTAACGGTGGGCGCGCCGGGCAAGGCGATCCTCGCCCAGCTCACCGATCAGGACTGGCCGTCGGGGGCAGGGGCGGCGCTGCATGCGGCCGCCGCCGGAGTGCGCACCGCGGGATACGCCACGAGCCACGACGAGGTGATCCCCACCGTGCAGTCCGTCGCGGTGCCGCTCGCGCTGCGCGGACAGCGCCCGGCGGCGATCGCCGTGGTGCACGTCGCCACGGATCGCACCGACGCCGAGATCGCCGCGCGTCTGCAGCGCTCCGCCACGACGATCCGCGACGCGCTCGGGGCCTGAACGCCTCGCGTCACGCCAGCCCGTAGTCCGGGATGCTGTCGTCGGTCGCGAACGCCTCGGTCATCCACATCATCGTCCGACGCATCAGTCCGTTCGAGAAGGTCCAGTCCCGCATCCGGATGCGCGCGGCGGACGGCGGCGCGAGGAACGGGCCGGCGTTGCCCGTGCGCGCGATCTTCGTGGGCTTGCGCATGCGCCGGTCGTAGGCCGCGAACGCGGCCTCGTGGTCGCCGCGCGCCGCGACCAGCTCGCCCGCGAGCACCGAGGCGCCGAGCAGCGCGAGCCCGGTCCCGAATCCGCCCAGCGTGTTCGCGTAGCCGGCGTCGCCGACGAGAGCCATGCGGCCCCGCGTGAACGCGCTCATGCGCGTGCGCGTGAGCGCGTCCAGATAGAAGTCGGGCGCCGTGCGCGCCGCTTCGACCGCGGCCGGGATCCGCCACCCGCCATCCGCGAAGGCGGCGGCGAGGAACGCCCGCTGCGAATCCGTGTCATGGCGGTCGTAGTCGGCGCGGTCGCTGCGGAACACGAACAGCGCGGGGGCCTTCTGCCCGCCGAGCAGCACGAGCCGATTCGGACGGTTGTGCCCGTAGGCGACGGCCCGCCCGCTCGGCAGCACCGTCGGCAGTCCGTCGAGGGGAACATGCCCGCTCGCGACCGCGTAGAAGTAGCCGCGCGACTCGACGAAGTCCCGTTCCGGACCGAATCCGAGCCGACGCACCGCCGAATGCACGCCGTCGGCGCCGATCACCAGGTCGAAACGTTCGACGCCACGTCCCGCGAACGCCACGTCGACGCCGAACGGCGTCTCCGAGATCGAGGTGATCTCATCACCGAAGACGTACTCCGCATCGCTCGCCGAGTGCGCGTGCAGGATCGCGGCCAGATCGCCCCGCAGGATCTCGATGTCGCCGCCGATGAACTCGCCCGACACGACGGCGTTCACGCGATCGGCGTCGTCGACCATCCGCCAGTCGGTCTTCGCGGTCTGCCGTGCGCGGACCTCCTCGAGGATGCCCATGCGGGCGAGGAGATCGAGATGGGTGCGGCCCTTGAAATCGACCGCCTGCCCGCCGGGACGCACCCCGGGAGACTTCTCGACCACGGTCACGTCGAACCCGTTGCGGCCCAGCCAGCGAGCCAGGGCGGGCCCGGCGATGCTCGCGCCGGAGATGAGGATCTTCTTCGTCGTCATGATGCGTCCCTCGTTCGAGAATTAATTGCGTCCTTCAGACACAATAACAATCCGCGTACGATGGACGCAATAACTTCGAGGAGATCGACGATGACATCCGCCGACGACACCGTCCCCGCGGGCCCCGGCGTGCTGTGGACCGCGACCCCGACGGGACGACGCGGCCCGAAGCCCCGGCACTCCCTGGAGGGCATCGCGGAGGCGGCGATCGCGATCGCCGACGCCGAGGGGCTCGAGGTCGTCACGATGCAGCGGGTCGCGGAGAGCCTCGGCACGACGAAGATGGCCCTGTACCGCTACCTGCCCGGCCGCGCGGACCTCGACGCCGTGATGCTCGACAGCGCGCTCGGCACCCCGCCGCCTCCGCGCGGTGAACGCTGGGACGATGCGCTCGTCGCCTGGACCGGCGCGTTGTTCGCGCGAGCCCTCGAGCGCCCCTGGTCGGTCGAGCTCGCCCAGCGGCCGCACACCCCCGGCCCGCAGGAGCTCGCCTGGTACGAGACCGGACTCGCGGCCACCGATGGACTGCCGCTGACCGCCGGAGAGCGCCTCGATCTGCTGGCCCTGCTCTCCGGGCATGCCCTCTCGCTCGTGCGTCAGGAGGCGGGTGCCCGGGCGGCAGAGGAGGAGCTCGCCGCGGGCCTCGCCGCCGTGCTCGCGGCGCATTCGGACCGCTTCCCGCGTACCGCCGCCGCCTTCGCGGACGCAGGACGCGCGGAGCAGAGGGATGACGCGTTCCGGTTCGGCGTGCGACGAGTGCTCGCCGGCATCGCCGCCCTGGTCGCCGAACGCGAGGCCTGAGCGACGCGGGCGCGGAGGGCTCTCCGCGCCCGCCGGCGCCTCAGGCCCTGGACATCCCGTAGATCGGGCTGACCGCCTGCTCGGCCTCGGCCTCCGGCCCGAGCGGGATGCCGCTGCGGTCGCGCAGCAGCAGCGTCGCGATGAGGCCGATCACGGTCATCCCGGCGAGGTACCACGTGACCGCCATGGTGGATCCGGTCGCCTGGACGAGCGCCTGCGCGATCGTGGGGGCGAAGGCGCCGCCGAGGATCGCGCCGATCGCGTAGGAGATCGAGACGCCGGAGAAGCGGATCGACGCCGGGAACAGCTCGGTGTAGAGCGCCGCCTGCGGGCCGTAGGTGAGCCCGAGCCCGACCGTGAGGATCACGAGTGCGAGCGCGAGCATGCCGACGCTGCCCGTGTTCACGAGCGGGAACAGCAGGAACACGCCCACGAGCTGCAGGATCCAGCCCGCGATGTAGGTGGTGCGCCGGCCGATGCGGTCCGCGAGGAGGCCCGCGATCCAGGTGAACAGCAGCCAGGTGACCGCGGAACCTGCAACCGCCCACAGCACCGGGCCCTTTTCAAGCCGGAGCGGTCCGTCCGGGTTGGTGGAGTAATTCTGGATGTACCCGCCGGTAGTCATGTATCCGACCGCGTTGTTGCCGGCGAAGACGAGCGCCGCGATGATGACCAGCAGTGCGTGCTTGCGAAAAAGCTGCACAATCGGCACCCTCGTCTGCTCACGTCGCTCTGCGATCTCGGTGAAGACCGGGCTCTCTTCGACGCGACGGCGGACGTAGTAGCCGACGAGAATGAGCACGAACGAGAGCAGGAACGGCACGCGCCAACCCCAGGCGAGGAAGGCCTCTCCCGGGGCGATCGCTGTCATCACTGCCATGACGCCGTTGGCGAGCAGCAGGCCGAGCGGCACGCCGATCTGCGGTGCGGCACCGAACAGACCGCGCTTCTTGCGCGGGGCATGCTCGACGGCCATGAGCACCGCACCGCCCCACTCACCGCCGGCCGAGATGCCCTGCAGAACCCGCAGGAGGATGAGCAGAATAGGCGCCGCCATGCCGATCGCCTGCGCAGTCGGCAACAAGCCAATGAGTGCCGTCGACGCACCCATCAGGACAAGGGTGATCATGAGCACCGCACGCCGACCAATCCTGTCGCCGAAATGGCCCGCGAGGAACGCTCCGAGTGGACGGAACAGGAAACTGATGCCGATCGTGAGGAAGGCGACGATCTGCTCAGAGCCCTTGCCGAACGGCGAGAAGAACAACTGCCCGAACACCAGCGCGGTCGCCGAGGAGTAGATGAAGAAGTCGTACCACTCGACCGTGGTGCCGATCACGGTGGCGAAGACCACCCGCCGCCGATCGGCGGCTGAGGCGATGGTGCCGGTGGGCGTGAAGCCCGGGGAGGATTCTGCGGACATGCTGTCTCCTTTGCATGGGACGTCGTCGTCTTGGCCGACATCGTCGTCGTGCCCGTCACGGGGATCCAGGATCCTGCGGACGGATCCGAATCCCGTGCTTGCCGGGCTCGACACGATGATATACGATTTCGAATACGAAGCCAAGGATCCCTCCCTGGCCCCCACCGCGCGAGGAGGCGCCCATGTCCGCACCGATCGACCGGCCCGGCAAGATCATCGCGATCCACCTCAACTACCGCTCCCGTGCCGACCAGCGCGGACGCACCCCCGCCTCCCCCTCCTACTTCTTCAAGCCGTCCTCCTCCGTGGCCGGCACCGACGGCGTCGTGGAGCGCCCCGCCGGCACCGAGCTGCTCGCCTTCGAGGGCGAGATCGCGCTGATCATCGGCACCGCCGCGCACCGCGTGAGCGTCGAGGACGCCTGGTCGCACGTCGCCTCGGTGACCGCTTCGAACGACCTCGGCCTGTACGACCTGCGCGCGAACGACAAGGGCTCGAACGTCCGCTCCAAGGGCGGCGACGGCTACACCCCGATCGGCCCCGACCTCATTCCGGCGGCCGAGGTCGACCCCGCCGCGCTGCGCGTACGCGCCTGGGTGAACGGCGACCTGCGCCAGGACGACGAGACCAGCGGACTGCTGTTCCCGCTCCCGCAGCTGATCGCCGACCTCTCCCAGCACTTCACGCTGGAGCCCGGGGACATCATCCTCACCGGAACCCCGGCCGGATCCAGCGTGATCGTCCCCGGCGACGTGGTCGTCGTCGAGGTCGACGCCCCGCACTCCTCCAAGACGCTCACCTCCGGCGGACTGCGCACGACGGTCACGCAGGGCACGGTCGCCTTCGACGGCGCCCTCGGATCCCTGCCCGCCGTGGACGACCTGCAGCGCGCAGAGGCCTGGGGTTCGCGCGAGGAGGCCGGGCTGCCCGCCGAGGACGCGCCGGAGGCGCCCGCCGCGCCCGTGACGGCGCCGGGCCTCGACCCCCGGCTCCGCGCCAAGCTCGTCGCCGCACCGACCGCCGGCCTCAGCGCTCAGCTGCGCAAGCGCGGCCTGCACGCGTGCTTCATCGACGGCGTCTCGGCCAACCTGCCCGGCGCCAAGATCGTCGGCACCGCGAAGACGCTGCGCTTCGTCCCCGCCCGTGAGGACCTCTTCGCCCGTCACGGTGGCGGCTACAACGCGCAGAAGCGCTGCTTCGACGCCGTCGACGAGGGCGAGATCATCGTGATCGAGGCCCGCGGCGACGCCACCACGGGAACGCTCGGCGACATCCTCGCGCTGCGCGCCAAGGCCCGCCGCGCCGCCGGCGTGGTCACCGACGGCGGCGTGCGCGACTTCGCGGCGGTCGCGGAGATCGGCCTGCCCGTGTTCTCGCAGGGCGCGCACCCCTCCGTCCTCGGCCGCAGGCATGTGCCGTGGGACGTCGACGTGACGATCGCCTGCGGCGGCGCGACGGTGCAGCCGGGCGACATCATCGTCGGCGACAGCGACGGCGTGATCGTGATCCCGCCCGCCCTCGTCGAGGAGGTCGTCGATGCGACCCTCGCCCAGGAGGACGAGGACGCCTGGATCGCCGAGCAGGTCGAGGCCGGACACCCGGTGGACGGGCTCTTCCCGATGAACGCCGCCTGGCGCGCGAAGTACGACGCCGCCCGCGGGGCCGACGCCGGGACCGGAACGGGCGCCTGATGGCCGAGGTCCTCGTGGGCAGCAAGTCGGAGCAGGCGTACGCCTGGATCCGCGCGCGCATCGCCTCCCACGCCTACGGACCGGGCTTCCGCCTCGTGCTCGGCACGATCGCGGACGAGCTGGGCATGAGCGTGGTCCCGGTGCGTGAGGCGATCCGCCGGCTCGAGGCCGAGGGGCTCGTCACGTTCGAGCGCAACGTCGGCGCGCGGGTCACGCTCGTGGACGAGAGCGAGTACGCGCACACCATGCAGACCCTGGGCCTGGTGGAGGGGGCGGCGACGTCGCTGTCCGCCCCGCTCCTGGACGCGGCGGCGCTGGATCAGGCGCTCGAGGTCAACGACCGGATGACGCGCCTGCTCGAGAACTTCGACGCGCACCGGTTCACCGAGCTGAACCGCCAGTTCCACTCCGTGCTCTACGAGCCGTGCCCCAACCCGCACATCCTCGACCTCGTGCACCGCGGCTGGGCGCGTCTCAGCGGCATCCGCGAGTCGACGTTCGCCTTCGTCCCCGGACGCGCGGAGCACTCCGTCGAGGAGCACATCCAGATCGTGGAACTGATCCGTACCGGCGCGGATCCGCTCGAGATCGAGCTCGCCGCCCGCAATCACCGCTGGCGCACGCGCGACGCGTTCCTCGCGGCGCTGCACCCCGAGATCCTCTGACCGCACCACCGAAGCCACCCAGAACCACCCCGGAAGGACGATGATGACCGACGCCTACGCCCCGGCAGATCTGCCGGAGAAGATCCAGCACTACATCGACGGCGAGTTCGTCGACTCCCTCGACGGCGACACCTTCGAGGTGCTCAACCCCGTCACGAACGAGACCTACGTGCACGCCGCCGCCGGCAAGAAGGCCGACATCGAGCGCGCCGTCGCCGCCGCCAAGCGCGCCTTCGACGAGGGCCCCTGGCCGCGCATGCTCCCCCGCGAGCGCTCGCGCGTGCTGCACCGGATCGCCGACATCGTCGAGTCCCGCGACGCGCGCCTCGCCGAGCTGGAGTCCTTCGACTCCGGCCTGCCGATCACGCAGGCGCTGGGCCAGGCCCGCCGTGCCGCCGAGAACTTCCGCTTCTTCGCCGACCTGATCGTCGCGCAGGCCGATGACGCGTTCAAGGTTCCCGGCAAGCAGATGAACTACGTCAACCGCAAGCCGATCGGGGTCGCCGGCCTCATCACGCCGTGGAACACGCCGTTCATGCTCGAGTCGTGGAAGCTCGGCCCCGCGCTCGCGACCGGCAACACGGTCGTGCTGAAGCCCGCCGAGTTCACCCCGCTCTCCGCCTCGCTGTGGGCGGGCATCTTCGAGGAGGCGGGGCTGCCGAAGGGCGTCTTCAACCTCGTCAACGGCCTCGGCGAGGACGCGGGAGACGCGCTCGTCAAGCACCCCGACGTGCCGCTCATCTCGTTCACCGGCGAGAGCCGCACCGGACAGCTGATCTTCGGCAACGCCGCGCCGTTCCTCAAGGGCCTGTCGATGGAGCTGGGCGGCAAGAGCCCGGCCGTCGTCTTCGCCGACGCCGACCTCGACACCGCGATCGACGCCTGCATCTTCGGCGTCTTCTCGCTGAACGGCGAGCGCTGCACGGCCGGATCCCGCATCATCGTGCAGCGCGACGTGTACGAC
>JAITLM010000178.1 GCA_031277885.1 Microbacterium sp. | reverse complement strand
GGAGGCTACGACGGCTCGACCCAGAACCTCGCGCAGATCTCGCTCTCCTCCGACAACGTGTTCGGCGACGACGGCGGGGCGCTGCAGATCGCCGCGATGACCGGCGACGTCGCCAGCGGCTACACGGCGACGCTCACGGTGCGCGTGGACACCAGGACCGCACCGACCGGCGGATCGATGGGCGCCGGCCCGCGCTGAGCGGCGCGGGCCTAAGTCCCGGCCGGCGACTGCTCCGTCCCGGCGCCGAGATCCTTCCGATACCAGCGGTCGGCGTAGGGCGCGGCGTTGAACGCCTCGACCGCCCGGAAGCCGAGGCTCTCGTACATGGCGCACGCCTCCACGAGGTCCGAGCGGGTGTCCAACCGGAGCGATCGCAGGCCGCGCTCGAGAGCGGCCTGCTCGAGCGCGAGGACCAGCCGGCGCGCGATACCCCTCCCCCGTGCGTCCGGCAGCGTGAAGACCTTGGTGAGCTCGGCGTGGCCCTCCGCGAAGCGCGCCCCGGCGCAGGCGACCACGGCGCCGCCGTCCCGCGCAAGGAGCAGGATCCCGGTGTCGCCCTGGAGGTCGTCGTAGGGCTCGTCGGCGAGTGCCGTGTCGCGCTCGCCGTCGGTCGCGGGCCTGCCGTGATAGCGCGAGACCACGTCGATGAGGTAGGTGCGCACGATCCCGTCCGCGTCCGCCGTCCCCGGGATCCCGACCTCGATCGTCTGCACGGACAAGAGCCTAGGCCGCCCGGGCCGTGGCGGACGCCGCGACCGGGCAGGATAGATGCATGGCGTCCTCTCCGCTCGGCCGGCCCACGCGCGGCACGACCGGCACCAACCGGCTGCGGCGCAACGACCGCTGGATCGCCGCGTCGCCCGCCTTCCGCCGTGCGGCGGACCCCCTCGTGATCGACCTCGGATTCGGGGCGAGCGGCGTGACCGCCTTCGAGCTCGCCACGCGTCTCGTGCGGGTGCGCCCGGACGCCGAGGTGCTCGGGCTCGAGCTGGATCCGGAACGCGTCGCCACGGCGCGGACGCAGCTCGCCGAACTCCGCGGCGGCACGGGGCACTTCGCCGCCGACCTGCCGGTGTCGTTCGCGCGCGGCGGGTTCGAGGTGCCGCTGCCCGACGGCCGGCGGCCCGCGGTGATCCGGGCCATGAACGTGCTGCGCCAGTACGACGAGGCCGACGTGCCGGATGCGTGGACGCGGATGGCATCGCGCCTCGCGCCGGGCGGACTGCTCGTGGAGGGCACGTGCGACGAGATCGGCCGCATCGCGAGCTTCATCGACGTGGACCCCGACGGCGTCCCGCAGCGCTTCACGCTCTCGCTCCGGCTCCCGGATCTGGAACGGCCGTCGATCGTCGCCGAGCGCCTGCCCAAGGCGCTCATCCACCACAACGTCCCCGGCGAGCGGATCCACGCCCTGCTCGCGGATCTGGACAGGGAGTGGGAGCGCGCCGCCCCGCTGTCGACGTTCGGCGCCACCCAGCGCTTCCTCGCCGCCGTCGCCGCGCTCCGCGATACCGGACACCCGGTGCTCGGCACGCGCACCCGCTGGCGCCTCGGCGAGCTGACGGTGCCGTGGAGCGCGGTCGCCCCCGGCTGAGCGTCCTCCACGGCGAGGCGGAAGAGCGGATTCCGCACGGATCTCGCACCCACGCCCCTGGGGTACACGTGCCTGTCTATGCTGGCCCTCATCACGACGGACGCCCAGAATGGAGGCATGTACATGTCCACGGACACCCTCGCGCTGATCGGCAGCGGCCTCGGCGGCCTGCTGACCCTCGGCATCGCGATGTTCGCGGGCTTCGCCTGGGTGATCCGCCGGATCGACACGGTCGAGCAGAAGCTCGGCGCCCGGATCGACAGGGTCGAGCAGAACCAGGCCGAGTTCCGCACCTCGGTCGAGCACGAGTTCACCGAGGTCAAGGTCGCGATCGCGCGCATCGAAGGCCCCCGTCCCCGCCTCATCCTCGAGCGGTAGAGCCGACCGGGCGGGAGAGTCGCCTCAGGCCTCGGGGAACGCCGCCCCGGACAGCCGCAGCAGCGGGCGGGCCTTGACCACCGTCTCCGCGTACTCCTCGTCGGGATCCGAGAGAGAGACGATCGCGCCGCCGACGCCGTAGTCGAGACCGCCGTCATGCGCGACCAGGGTGCGGATCACGACGCTGAGATCCACGGACCCGTGGAAGGAGAAGTAGCCCAGGGCGCCGCTGTACAGCCCGCGCGGGCCGCCCTCGAGCCGATCCAGGATCGCCATCGTGCGCAGTTTCGGCGCGCCGGTCATGGAACCGGGAGGGAACGCCGCGCGCACGCACGCCACGGGGCCGTCGACGAGCCGGGAGCGCACCGTGCTGACCAGCTGATGCACCGTGGCGTAGGTCTCGACCCGGAACAGGCCATCGACGTGCACGGACCCGAGCTGCGCCGTGCGTCCGAGATCGTGGCGCACCAGGTCCACGATCATGAGGTTCTCCGCGCGGTCCTTCTCGGAGGCCGCGAGCTCGGCGCGGATCCGCTCGTCCTCGTCGGGGGTGCCGCCGCGCGGACGGGTGCCCTTGATCGGACGGGACTCGACCTCGCCCTCCGCCGTGATCCGCAGGAACCGCTCGGGCGAGGTGCTCAGCACGCTCACCCCGCCGATGCGCAGGAACGCACCGAACGGCGCCGGGTTCTGCGCACGCAGCGCGAGGTAGGCGGCGAGCGGATCCCCGATGCCGGGTCCCTCGGCGTGCAGCAGGTTGGTCAGGCAGGCCTCGTACGTCTCCCCCGCCGCGATCTCCTCCTGCGCCTCGGCGATGAGCCGCAGATAGGCGTCGCGGGAGTGCCGGGCGGTGAGCGCGAGCGAGGGCGCGACGAAGGGTTCCGGATCCGATCCGGCCCCGTCGGAGGACGGCGCCTCGAGCTCGGCGATCCTGGCCGCGGTCCGAGCGAGCCAGACCTCGTCGTCGAGGGCGAGCAGGTGGACCCGCTCCTCCTCGTGGTCGACGACGACCGCGCGGTCGAGTCGGACCAGCGCCGCATCGGGCGTCGCAGCGCGACGCCGATGCGGGGATCCGCACTCCGCGCGCAGCTCGTAGCCGAGGGCTCCGACCCAGCCCAGCGCGAACGGCAGGTCGCCCGCCTCGGTCGCGGTGCCCGCGAGCTCGGCGTCGAGCCAGTCGAAGAAGCCCGTCCGCAGCTCGCGATCGTGCACGCCGTCGCGCAGCGTCACGGTGCCCGCCTGGACGTCCGCGATCGCGGTCGGCAGGTCGTCCCCGCCGCCCAGGATCGAGTACCGGCCCCGGGGATCCCCCGCGCGGTTCCCGTCCAGCCACACGGCCTGGGCCGCCTCGCCGAACAGACCGGTGAACAGCGTCTCGGTCGTGACGCGCAGGGGCAGCGCGCGTCGCAGCACGGCGCGCCGTGCGACCGCGGCGCCCGCCGCCGGCGCCGACGGGCCGCCGGATGGCGCCGACGGCGATCGCCGCGCCGGCGTCGCCCGCGCGAACGCCACGAAGTTCGCCATCATGCGCGTGCCGTCGAGCGTGCCGATCGACTCGGGGTGGAACTGCACACCCCACAGCGGCAGCTCGCGATGCCGGATCCCCATGATCACGCCGTCGTCCGCCCGCGCGGTGACGACCAGCTCGTCCGGGAGATCCTCGATCATGAGCGAGTGATAGCGCACCACCTCGACGGGCGAGGCGAGTCCCGCGAAAGGGCCCGTGCCGTCGTGCACGACCGGGGAGGGCCTGCCGTGCCGCGGTTCGGGGGCGCGCCGCACCGCGGCCCCGAAGGCGTGTCCGATCCCCTGGTGCCCCAGGCACACCCCGAGCAGCGGCATGCGCCGCTCGGCCGCGCTCCGGATCGCGTCGGCGCAGATCCCGAAGTCCTCTGGCACCCTGGGGTCCCCCGGTCCCGGCGAGAGCACGACCGCGTCGTACCGGTCGAGGACAAACGGATCCCACTCGGGCCAGTCGTTGTGTACGACGTCGGGTGCCAGCCCCGCGGTCGCCGCGATCTGATGAACGAGGTTGTAGGTGAACGAGTCGTAGTTGTCGATCAGCAGGATGCGCAGCGGCCGGGGCTCCAAGTGCCCTGCATCCGGGGCGGCGTCGATCCCCGCGCTCTCGATCCCCGGGTCCACCGGCAGCACCGCGTCAGCGCGCGTCGCGCGGATCCGGGGCGGACGGGCGGCGCGAGAGCCGTGTCAGCCGCGGGATCTCGGCCGTCGCTCCGGCGTCGCCCGGGACGATGACCTCCTGCGCGGCGGCGATGTCGCCGTCCGGCGTGCGCACCACGAGGTCGCCGACGGGGGCGCGCCGCGAGAGGATCGCCAGCGCGATCGGGCCGAGCTCGTGATGCCGCGCGGCCGAGGTGATGTGCCCGACCTCGTCCTCGGCGCCGTCCGCCCCGACGGCCAGCACCGGAGCACCCGCGTCCGGCAGCAGGCTCTCGCTGCCGTCCAGGTGCAGGGCCGCCAGGCGGCGCGGGGGGTGCCCCAGGTTGTGCACCTTCGCGACGGTCTCCTGGCCGCGGTAGCAGCCCTTGTTCAGATGCACGGCGCTGCGGATCCAGTCGGTCTCGTGCGGCAGCGACCGCTCGTCGACCTCGGCGGCCCACCGGGGGCGCCAGGCCGCGATCCGCAGGGCCTCCGCGGCGAGCGCACCGGCCCAGACGGTGTCGGCGTCCGCGGCGAGCGCGGCGGCCGCGGATCCGTCGAGCACGGCCGTGCGCCAGTGATAGCCGGATCCGGGGTGCTCGCCCACGTGGTACTGATGCCCGCCGGGCTGCACGGTCGGCCACGGATCCGTCCACACGACGGCCTGCCCCTGCGGGGCGAGAGCGGCCCGCTCCGCGCGCTGCTCCGCCTGCGCGCCCGCGAAGAATCCGGCGACGAGCAGTTCCGGTCGCACCGCGACCTTCACATCAGCGCGGAACACCATGCGCTGCAGCCAGGTCGCGAGGGGCTCGGCGTCGGCCGTGTCGGCGAGGAGCCACGTGGAGGAGCCGTCGTCGAAGACGGCGGCGACGTGCTCGACCCGCCCCTGCGGATCCAGCACGAGAAGCTCGGTGCTCTGCCCTGCCTGCAGGCGGGCCACGGACTGGGTCGTGATCGAGTCGAGCCAGCTGAGCCGTTCGGATTCGGTCAGCTCGATCACGGTGCGGTCGCCGAGCGGCACGAGCGCCTCGCCGCGCTCCAGAGCGCGCTGCTCGCGGACGGGATCCCCGAAGTGCAGGGCGAGGTCGCCGTCCGTGATCGCCCCGGGCAGGGACGGGAAGCCGGCCATGATCAGACCTTGGCCAGCCGGGCGGATGCGTGCGAGCGCAGCCCCGCACCGAGCGCGGCGATGTCCCAGGCCCAGAGCAGGTGCCCGTCAACCAGGCCGTACATCCGGGTCGCAGCGCCGTACTCCTTGGCTCCCTCGGCACGCACGACGGCGTCGGTGGCGATGTCGATCCGCGGTCCGTCGATGCGACCGAGGTAGAGCTCGAGCATGCCGTCGGAGTGCGCGATCGACACCTCGATCGCGAAGCCGCCCTCGGGCCGGCGCAGCGCTTCGACGTCATCCACGGTGCGCGCATCGGCGCGGGTCTCGCGCGGCGGGAGCAGCCCTGGCCCCGCATCCTGCGCATCGGCGGGGCGCGCCAGGCGCCAGAAGCCGGACTCGGCCACGAGCGCGACCGGCTCGCCGTCCTCCGGGGTGAAGGTCCCGGTGGCCGCGTAGTTCAGGAACGGGCCGCCGTCGTGGCTGAAGCTCACGCGGTGCGTGAACTCGCCCTGATAGCGGTGCGCGTCATCGTCGCCATCCGGTCCTGGGACCTCGTAGTCGATGACGCCGGTGCCCTCCCAGACGCCGAGCAGCCAGGACAGCGGCACGATGTCGGCGGGCAGGTCGGAGGGGAGATCGAGCACGCGGAGCCTTCTCTCTCAGCAGTCGTCGCGAGGCGGGCGCTGATCAGCGCTGGCCGCGGAACAGGTTGACCAGAACGGCCCCTGCGCAGAAGGTGATCGCAAGCCCCGCGAGGACCAGCAGGCCGACGAAGAAGAGTTCGAGCGCGACGATGTCCATGCGACTACTCTATGCCGTCCGCGGCCCCTGCCGCGCCGGGCGTGGCTCCTGTGCCGGATGCGGCTTCAGGCGCCGAACAGCGCCGCGATGCCGAAGCCCGCGGAGACGATCCCCATCACCAGCAGGGCGCCGAGGCTCCCGGCCGAGACGCGCAGGATGAATCCGCGGGTCTCGCCGCGGAAGAGCTGCACGGCGAAGGACAGCAGCACGCAGATCCCGAATCCGATCGCGTACCAGGTCATCAGCAGAGCGTCGGGCGCGACGACCCCGATCAGGATCGCCCCCACCGCGGCGACGGCCCAGGTGACGACGAGCCCGACGAAGGGACTGCGCGGAGCGAGCACGGGATCGGCCATGCGCCCATTGTCACCTATCCGCGCTGTGCGTGCGGTCCTGAGTAAGGTGTGAACAGGAAAGGATCCGCGTGGCGCAACTGCTGGTTCTGACGTCCTCCCCCTCTGAGGCGCCCGTTCTGCCCGCCCTGGAACTGCTCGGCCACCGCGTCCGCACGATCCCCGCGCAGCCCGCCGAGCTCGTGACCGCACCCGACGCGGATGCCGTGATCGTGGACGCGCGCACCGATCTCGTGGCGGCCAAGTCGCTGTGCACGCTGATCCGCACCACGGGCCTGCGCGGACCGCTGCTGCTGGTCGTCACCGAGGGCGGGATGACCGCGGTGAACGGCGAATGGCGCATCGACGACGTCCTGCTCACGGGGGCGGGCCCCGCCGAGATCGACGCCCGCATCCGGCTCGCACTGTCCCGCGAGGCGCCGTCCGCCGAACCCGTCAAGGTGCAGACCTCCGGGCTGACGATCGACGAGCAGTCCTACTCGGCCAAGCTGCGCGGCACTCCGCTGGATCTCACGTACAAGGAGTTCCAGCTGCTGCACTTCCTCGCCACGCACCCCTCCCGGGTCTTCACGCGCGAGCAGCTGCTCAGCGAGGTCTGGGGCTACGACTACTTCGGCGGCACCCGCACGGTCGACGTGCACGTGCGGCGGCTGCGGGCCAAGCTCGGCGATCAGGAGCACATCATCGGCACCGTGCGCAACGTCGGATACCGCTTCAACGTCGACGAGGACGAGGCCCGGCCCGTCGCCCCCGGCACCCGCTGA
>JAITLM010000153.1 GCA_031277885.1 Microbacterium sp. | reverse complement strand
TTGAGCTTGGCGTCGCGGTCCTTGTCGCCGAGCGGGACGCCCTTCTCGCAGTCCTGCAGCAGCACGTTCTTCACGTACTGCTGGCTGATCGAGGATCCGCCGTTCGTGGCGGATCCGGTCACGTTGCCGACCACGGCCTTGAGCGTGCCCGTGATGTCGATGCCGCCGTGCGTGTAGAAGTTCTTGTCCTCGCTGGCCAGCAGCGCGTCGTACAGGACCGGGGCGACCTGGTCGTACGCGACCGGGATGCGGTTCTGATCGTAGAAGCGCGCCATGACCTGATCCGTGCCGTTCGCGTCCTTGGCGTAGATCGTGGTCGGCTGCATCGGGCGATCGACCTTCAGATTCGAGGGCAGACCCTCGAAGAGGTCGATCGACTGCGCGGCGGCAGCACCGGTGACGGCGAACACCGGCGTGACGGTGGCCGTGACGAGCACACCGGCGACGACACTGAGACCGACAAGGCCGGCCAGGCCGCTGAGCACACCGGTGAGCGTGCGTTTGGTCTGAGGCATACGCTTGATCGTAGGGGAGTTCCCTGAACGCAAACTTTGACGCGCCCGAGCGCGTCCGTCCCTCCGGGAGAGCCATGACAACGTGGGAATACCTCACCACACCGCTGCTGATCCACAACACCGCCGCCATCCTGAACAACTGGGGCAAGCAGGGCTGGGAGCTGGTGCAGGTGGTGACCGGGCCCGAGGGCGGGCTCGTCGCGTACCTCAAGCGTCCGGTCGGCGGCGACGCGGCCGCCAACACCGGTCTTTCCGCGGCGGCGGAGGCCGCGCGTCAGTTCGAAGGAGAATCCGCATGACCATCAGCGCCCGTCTCGCCGAGCTCGGCATCGAGCTCCCGTCCGTCGCCGCTCCGGTGGCCGCCTACGTGCCCGCCCGTGTGCACGCCGGTCTCGTCCACACCTCGGGCCAGCTGCCGTTCGTCGCCGGATCCCTGCCCGCGACCGGCAAGGTCGGCGCGGAGGTCCCCGCGGAGGACGCCAAGGGGCTCGCGCGCCTGTGCGCGCTCAACGCGATCGCGGCGGCGGCCGATGCGGCCGGCGGCGTGGACCGTTTGGGCGGCGTGCTCCGGGTGGGCGGCTTCGTCGCCTCCGAGCCGTCGTTCTCCGGCCAGCCCGACGTGATCAACGGCGCGAGCGAGGTGCTCGGAGAGATCTTCGGCGACGCCGGCAAGCACGCGCGTGCGGCCGTCGGCGTGGCCGTGCTGCCGCTGGACAGCCCGGTCGAGGTCGAGGTCGTCTTCACCCTCGCCTGAGTCCTCACGAAAGAAGGGGCGCTCTCCGCGGAGAGCGCCCCTTCGTTCGTCTGCGGATCCGTGCCCTTCGACGAGAGAGGGCCTACTTCACCTGCGCCGAGATGGTCGACATCACCATCGTGTCAGCGAGCGTCGTGGTGTCGCCGACCTCACGGCCCTCGGCGACATCGCGCAGCAGACGGCGCATGATCTTGCCGGAGCGGGTCTTGGGCAGCTCGCCGACGATGTAGACGTCGCGCGGGCGGGCGATCGGTCCGATCTGCTCGCCCACCCAGCCGCGCAGCAGCTGCGCGAGTCCCTCGGGGGCGTGCGCCTTGAGATAGCTCTCCTTGATGATCACGAAGGCGACGACGGCCTGGCCCGTGGTCTCGTCGGAGGCGCCGACCACGGCGGCCTCGGCCGTGGCCTCGTGCGCGACGAGCGCCGACTCGATCTCGGCGGTGGAGAGGCGGTGGCCGGAGACGTTCATCACGTCGTCGACGCGGCCGAGCAGCCAGAGGTCGCCGTCCTCATCGAAGCGCGCGCCGTCGCCGGCGAAGTAGAAGCCCTGCTTCTCGAACTTCTCCCAGTACGTCTCCTTGAAGCGCTCCGGGTCGCCCCAGATGCCGCGGAGCATGCTCGGCCACGGCTCCGTGATCGCCAGGAGGCCGCCGCCGCCCGCGCCCTGAGGCCTGCCGTCGTCGTCGACCACGTCGATCGACACACCCGGCAGCGCCACCTGCGCCGAGCCCGGCTTGGTGGCGGTGATGCCGGGGAGCGGGGAGACCATGATCGCGCCGGTCTCGGTCTGCCACCAGGTGTCCACGATCGGGGTGCGGCTGCCGCCGATGACGTCGCGGTACCAGATCCACGCCTCGGGGTTGATGGGCTCGCCGACCGAGCCGAGCAGCCGAAGGGAGGTCAGGTCGTACTGGTTCGGGATCTCGCGCCCGAGCTTCATGAAGGAGCGGATCGCGGTGGGGGCGGTGTAGAGCGTGGTGACGCCGTACTTCTGGATGATGTCCCACCAGCGTCCCTGCTGCGGGGTCTCCGGCGTGCCCTCGTACATGACCTGCGTGGCGCCGTTCGCGAGCGGCCCGTACGTCACGTAGGAGTGGCCGGTGACCCAGCCGATGTCGGCCGTGCACCAGTAGACGTCCGTCTCCGGCTTCAGGTCGAAGACGACGCGGTGCGTGTAGGACGCCTGAGTGAGGTATCCGCCCGAGGTGTGCAGGATGCCCTTGGGCTTCCCGGTGGTGCCGGAGGTGTAGAGGATGAACAGCGGGTTCTCGGCCGGGAACGCCCGAGCCTCGTGCGCGTTGGACGCCGCACCGACGACGTCGCCGTACCAGAGGTCGCGCTCGTCGTCCCAGTCGATCTCGTTCTCGCAGCGCTTGACCACGATCACGTGCTCGACCGTGTTCTGCTCGCCCTCGCCGCGATCGGCGAGCGCCTGGTCGACCGTGGGCTTGAGCGCCGACGCCTTGCCCTTGCGGTAGCCGCCGTCGGCGGTGATGACCACCTTCGCGCCGGCGTCATCGATCCGCGAGCGCAGGCTGTCGGCGCTGAATCCGCCGAAGACGACGGAGTGGATCGCGCCGATGCGGGCGACCGCGAGCATCGAGGCGACCGCCTCGGGGATCATCGGCAGGTAGATGGCGACGCGGTCGCCGTGGCCGACGCCGAGTCCCTCGAGCACGTTCGCGAGGCGCTTGACCTCGTCGGTGAGCTCGGCGTAGGTGATGCGCCGGTCGTCGCCGGGCTCGCCCTCCCAGAGCAGGGCGACGCGATCGCCGTGGCCGGCCTCCACGTGGCGGTCGAGGCAGTTGTAGGCCACGTTGATCTCGCCGTCGGCGAACCATTTCGCGAACGGCGGGGTCGACCAGTCCAGCACCTCGGTGAACGGCGTGTGCCAGTGCAGCTCGCGCGCCTGCTTCGCCCAGAACGCCTCGCGATCGGTGGCCGCCTCGGCGTAGATCTCCGGCTGCGCGACGGCCGCCGCGGCGAATTCGGGGGAGGGCGGGAACACCCGGGTCTCATCGAAGACGTGATCGATCTGGCTGCTCATGGTGAGAGGGCGCTCCTTTGCGGCGGGGGGATCGCGGCGTGAGCCGGGACATCGGCGAATCTAGCCGTGCCCATCGTCTCTCACTACCGACCGAAGTCGGTAGTGGGATCCGTTTTGTACGGTGCCTTTTCGGACGTACACTGTCCGACGGCCGATCAATCGAATCCGGCTTTCCTGCGGTTCCGACGGTCCCCCTCCGCCGGCCGCAGACGGGCGGCATCCCATTCCCCCCGTGGGATGCCGCCCACTCCTCCCTCCTTCTTCCTCCGGTTCTTCCTTCAGGATCGGCGGGGGCGCCGCCTCCGCTCCTCGCACCGTCGTTCGTCCCGCACAGACCAGCCGGGCGGCGGGTAGTGCACGGATTGCGCGGACGCCGTCCCGAGCCGGAACGCCGGTGTCTAGCGTCGGGGCATGTCCTCGCCCTTCGTGATCGTCCCGCGTGGATCCGCAGCCGCCACCGAACGGCTGGACCTGGATCCGGCGTTCGGTGATCTCGCCGCCTATGCGGCCGACCCCCGGGTCACCGATCTGTTCCTGAACGGCGCCGCCGGGCTCTTCCTCGACCGCGGTGCCGGTGCCGAGGCCGCGGCCGGGTGGACGGCCTCGGAGCGCGAGGTGCGTGAGCTCGCCGTGCGTCTGGTCGCCCTCGGGGGCAGGCATCTCGACGACCAGGCCCCCTGCGTGGACGTGCGGCTCGCTTCGGGGGTGCGCGTGCATGCGGTGCTCGCCCCGGTGTCGACAGGGGGCACCGCGGTCTCGGTGCGGATTCCCCGGGTGCATGCGGCGGATCTGGACGACCTCGGCCGGCTCGGGGCCGTCGACCGGGCGCAGCGGGCCTGGCTCGAGCAGACGGTGCGCGGTCGGCAGAACGTCCTCATCACGGGCGGCACCGGCACGGGCAAGACCACGATGCTGGCTGCCCTGCTCGCGCACGTCCCACCGCGCGAGCGGATCGTGACCATCGAGGACGTCGCCGAGCTGCGCCCCCGGCATCCGCACCACGTCTCGCTCGAGGCGCGGCAGCCGAACCTGGAGGGTGTCGGCGCGATCAGCGTGGCGCGGCTCGTGCGCGAGTCGCTGCGGATGCGTCCCGACCGGCTGATCGTGGGGGAGTGCCGCGGGGAGGAGATCCGCGATCTGCTGACCGCGCTGAACACCGGCCACGACGGCGGTGCGGGCACGCTGCACGCGAGCGGGCTCGCCGATGTGCCGGCGCGGCTGGAGGCGCTCGGCGCACTCGCGGGGATGGATGCGCCGGCGCTCGCACGCCAGGCCGTGAGCGCGTTCGCGTACGTGCTGCATCTCGTGCGCGCTGCAGGCGGCGTGCGCCGGCTCGCCCAGGTGGGTGTGCTGCAGCTGGCGGGCGGGCACCTCGGCATCGAGGAGGTCCAGCCGTGGTGACGGACGGGCGCGCGCGCCCCGGCCCCGGAGGCCGCCATCACGAGCAGAGCCTGCGTCGGCGCGGGGCCGAGCACTCCGAGGCGGAGATCGCAGAGGTCGTGCGGACCCTGGCCGTCCTGCTGCAGGCCGGAGCGCCGCCGCTGACGGCCTGGCGGCATCTCGCGGAGAGCGGTTCGACCGATGCGGCCGAGGTGCTCGCCGGCGTGGAGCAGGGGCGTCCTCTGACCGACGCCATCCGCACCCGAGGCGGGACCTGGGGAGCGGTCGCCGCGGCCTGGGGGATCGCGGCGACCGTCGGCGCGCCTCTGGGCGAGGCGCTGCGGGCGATCGCCGCGGCGCTCGACCAGGCGGGTGAGATCAGGGGCGAGGTCTCGGTCGCGCTCGCCGAACCCGCGGGTACCGCCCGTCTCATGCTGTGGTTGCCGCTGGGAGGGCTCCTGCTCGGAACCGCGCTCGGCTTCGACACCGTGACGATGCTGCTCACGCAGCCCGCAGGGTGGATCTGCCTCGCCTCCGGACTCGGGCTGCTGCTGACCGCGCGGGCATGGACGAGGTCGCTGGTGCGCCGCGCGACGCCGGCCGCTGACATCCCGGGCATCCGGGCGGAGCTGCTCGTCGTCGCGCTCACCGGAGGCACGGCGATTCCGCGCGCCCGCGCGCTCGTGGAGGCGGAGACGGTGGCCGACGGCGATCCCGCGACCGCGGAGGAGACGGTCGAGCGCGTGCTGCGCCTCTCCGCCGCCGCGGGCGTGCCCGCCGTGGAGCTCCTTCGGGCCGAGGCCGATCGTGCGCGCCGCGCCGCCCGTACGGAGGGCCGCACCGGCGCCGCCCGGTTGAGTTCGCGTCTGCTGCTCCCGCTCGGCGCATGCACGCTCCCGGCGTTCATGCTGCTCGGCGTCGCCCCCTTGATCCTCAGCGTGCTCTCCACGACCCCGCTGCCATTCGCCTGAACCCGACGGGGCTCGAACGGGCGCCGTCATCCCGGAAGAGAAGAAAGAAGGAACACCATGAATCAGAACCGTCCTGCCGCGATGCCGGCACCGTCGTCGACGCCGCAGACCGCCGCGGCCCCGCAGGAGCCGGCGGAGCGCGTGCTGCCGTCGCTCACCCGCAGGCGCGCGGTCCTGCTGTTCGGCGATGACACCGGCGCCGCCACCGCGGAGTACGCCATCGCGACGATGGCCGCGGTCGCCTTCGCGGGCCTGCTCGTCGTCATCATGCGCTCGGATGAGGTGCGAGGGATCCTGACGGACCTGGTGCGCCGGGCGCTGACGGTGGCATGATCCGTCTCACGAGACCGAGGGTGCAGAGCCGCGTCCTCCGCGATCGGGGGCGAGCCGAGCGCGTCGATCGCGGCCGAGTCGACGCCGGAGGTGCTCTCTGCGACCGGGAGCGCGGCTCCGCCGCTGCGGAGTTCGCCGTGGCGCTCCCGATCGTCGTGCTGACGCTGCTGCTCGGCGTCGGCGCCCTCGGGGCCGGCGTGCGGATGGTGACGCTGCAGGATGCGGTGGCCGATGCCGCGCGCATCATCGGGCGCGGTGACGGCGAGGGAGAGGCGCGGGCCGTGGTGGCGCGCGCGGATCCCGCAGCGGAGTTCGCGGTGTCGCGGTCCGATGCGCTCGTGTGCGTGGCGGCCTCGGCCCAGGCCCGCCTTCTCGGCGGCATCGTCGCGCGGATCCGGGCGACCGGCTGCGCGCTGGACGGAGGCCGGTGATGGCGGGTTCCGTCCTCGCGGTCGGCGGGATCGCCGTGGTCGCGGTGCTCGGCCTCGGCGCGGCCATGGTCGGCGGAGCCGGCGTCACGTCGCAGCGGCTGGCGGCCGCGGCCGACGCCGCCGCTCTCGCGGCCGCCGACGCGGTCTCGGGGGCGATCCCCGTGGCGGAGGAGCCATGCGCCCTGGCCGCCCTCGTCGCCCAGGCGCATGCGACGGTGCTCCAGGACTGCCGTGTGGACGACGCCGTGGTCATCGTGCATGTCGCGGCGGCGTACGCTGGATTCCCGGCCGTCGCCGGATCCCGTGCAGGAGCACCCGAACCTCCTGCCGGCGACGGATGACCGCGCTGAGTCCCCGACTCCGGTGCGGTGTGTATGGTGTGCTTCGACGAAAGGACGCACCCGTGGCGCAAGGCAAGAAGCTTGTCATCGTCGAGTCTCCGACGAAGATGAGGTCCATCCAGGGCTATCTCGGCGACGGCTTCGAGGTGCTCAGCTCGGTGGGTCACATCCGTGACCTCGCCGACAAGAAGGACATCCCCGCTGCTGACAAGCAGGCGTACGGCAAGTACTCGATCGACGTCGACAACGACTTCGATCCCTATTACGTGGTCTCGGATCGCAAGACCAAGACCGTCGCCGAGCTCAAGCGCGCTCTCAAGACCGCCGACGAGCTCCTGCTCGCCACTGATGAGGACCGTGAGGGCGAGGCCATCGCCTGGCACCTGCTGGAGACGCTGAAGCCGAAGGTCCCGGTCAAGCGGATGGTGTTCCACGAGATCACCAAGGACGCGATCCAGGCCGCGGTCGGCAACACCCGCGAGCTCGACCTCGCGCTCGTCGACGCGCAGGAGACCCGCCGGATCCTGGACCGCCTGTACGGCTGGGACGTCTCGCCCGTGCTCTGGTACAAGGTGAAGTCCGGGCTCTCCGCCGGCCGCGTGCAGTCCGCCGCCACCCGCATGATCGTGGACCGGGAGCGCGAGCGCATGGCGTTCGTCTCCGCCGAGTACTGGGACGTCGACGCCAAGGCCGCCGCCGCCGGCACCTCGTTCAGCGTGCGCCTGGTGCGCCTGGACGGCGGCGCGATCGCCCGCGGCACCGACTTCGACGACAACGGCGCGCTGAAGAAGGCCGTCGTCGTGCTCGACGAGAAGGCCGCCGCGGCGCTCGCCGCGGCCGTCGATGCGGTCGGATCAGGCACCGTCTCCAAGGTCGAGGCGAAGCCCGGAACGCGCAGCCCCTACGCGCCGTTCACCACCTCCACGCTGCAGCAGGAGGCGGGACGCAAGCTCTCGATGAGCGCGAAGCAGGCGATGAGCGTCGCCCAGCGTCTCTACGAGAAGGGCTTCATCACCTATATGCGCACCGACTCGACCGCGCTCAGCACCCAGGCGGTGCAGGCGGCCCGGTCGCAGGCGGTCGCGCTCTACGGCGACGCCGCCGTGCCGCTGAAGCCCCGCGTGTACAAGGGCAAGAGCAAGAACGCGCAGGAGGCGCACGAGGCGATCCGTCCGTCGGGTGAGCAGTTCCGCACGCCCGCCTCGGTCTCCTCCCAGCTGGACCGCGAGGAGCAGCGCCTCTACGACCTCATCTGGAAGCGCACCGTCGCAAGCCAGATGTCCGACGCGAAGTACGAGACCACCACCGTGACGATCGCCGTGGACGCGGACGGTCGCACGGCGGAGTTCACCGCATCCGGCACCGTGTACACCTTCAAGGGCTTCCTGGAGGCGTATGAGGAGGGCAAGGACGAGCGGCGCAACGCCGCCGATGCCGCCGAGAACCAGTCGCTGCCCGCGGTCGCCGTGGGCGACGTGCTCGACGTCGCGGACGCCGAGGCCAAGTCGCACCGCACCACGCCCAAGCCCCGCTACACCGAGGCGTCGCTCGTCAAGGCGCTCGAGGAGCACGGGATCGGCCGACCCTCGACCTTCGCCAGCACCATCGGCACGATCATCGACCGCGGCTACGCGACCAAGCGCGGTCAGGCGCTCGTGCCGACGTGGATGGCGTTCAGCGTCGTGCGGCTGCTCGAGCAGCACTTCGCCGACCTCATCGACTACGACTTCACCGCGGCGCTCGAGGACGACCTCGACGCGATCGCCCGCGGCGAGCAGAAGCGCATCGAGTGGCTGCACTCCTTCTATTTCGGATCCGACGCGCACGTGGGCCTGCGCCAGGTCGTCGACAACCTCGGCGAGATCGACGCGCGGGCGCTGAACGCGACGCGGATCACCGACACCGCGACCCTCCGCTTCGGCAAGTACGGCCCGTACCTCGAGGTCGCCGATCCGGCGCAGCCCGATGCGAAGCCGCGCATCGTCAACGTGCCCGAGGACCTGGCCCCCGACGAGCTGACCGCGGTCAAGGCGCAGGAGCTCATCGACGCCCCTATCGCCGGTGACCGCGTGCTCGGCGAGAACCCCGACAACGGCAAGGTCATCGTCGTCAAGGATGGACGCTTCGGTCCGTACATCCAGGAGAACGATCCGGTCTCGGACGACGACCAGGTCGATGAGGCCACCGGCGAGGTCGTGGAGGCTCCCAAGCCGAAGCGCGGCGCCAAGAAGGAGGCGGCGCCCAAGCCGCGCACCGCCTCGCTGTTCCGCTCGATGTCGGTCGACACGATCGACCTCGACACGGCGCTCAAGCTCCTCGAGCTCCCGCGCGTCGTGGGCGTCGACCCGGCGACCGAGGAGGAGATCACCGCGCAGAACGGCCGCTTCGGGCCTTACCTGAAGAAGGGTGCGGACTCGCGCTCGCTCGAGAACGAGCAGCAGATCTTCGACATCGACCTCGAGCAGGCGCTCGCGGTCTACGCCCAGCCCAAGTACGGCGCCCGGCGCGCCTCCAGCGCGCTCGCCGAGTTCGAGGCGGACCCGGTCAGCGGCAAGCCGATCCGGATCCGCGACGGCCGGTTCGGAGCGTACGTCACCGACGGCGAGACCAACGTGACGATCCCGCGCGGCCAGCAGGTGCAGGACATCACGTTCGAGATCGCCGTGCAGATGCTGGCGGACAAGCGCGCGAAGGGCCCGGCTCCCAAGCGCGGATCCCGTACCGCCGCCGCGAAGAAGGCCCCCGCGAAGAAGGCCCCCGCCAAGACCGCGGCGAAGAAGGCGCCGGCCAAGAAGGCCGCCGCGACCGACGCCGAGAAGGCCGCCGCCCGCTCGGCCGCGGCGAAGAAGGCCGCCGCGACGAGGGCCGCCAACGCGGCGAAGAAGGCGGCCGGCGCGTGAGCGCGGGCCGCGGCCTCTGGATCACGCTCGAGGGCGGCGACGGGACGGGCAAGACCACCCAGGCCGCGCTGCTGGAGGAGTGGCTGCGCGGCCAGGGCCGGAAGGCCCTGCGCACGCGTGAGCCCGGCGGATCCGAGGTCGGCGTGCTCATCCGCGACATCGTGCTGCATCACCGCGGCGACATCGCGCCCCGTGCCGAGGCGCTGCTGTACGCCGCAGACCGCGCGCACCATGTCGCGACGGTCGTGCGCCCCGCACTCGATCGCGGCGAGGTCGTGATCCAGGACCGCTATCTCGACTCCTCGGTCGCCTACCAGGGCGCGGGCCGGGTGCTCGATGCGGACGAGGTGCGCGGACTGTCGCTGTGGGGCGCCGAAGGCGCGCTGCCCGATCTCACGGTGCTGCTCGACCTGGATCCCGTCCTCGCACGCCGGCGCCTGGATTCGGCCGAGAAGCCGTTCGATCGACTCGAGGCCGAGCGCGAGGAGTTCCACCGCCGCGTGCGCGAGTCTTTCCTCGCACTCGCGGCTGCCGAGCCCGAGCGCTTCCTGGTCGTCGACGCCGCGCAGGATCCGGACGACATCGCGGCTGCGGTCCGCGCCCGGGTGTCGTCGCTCCTCGCCTGAGCAGGGACCGAGCCCTTCACCCGTGGAGGAGCGTGCGATGTCGCTCTCCCCGGTTAGGCTTGACCGCATGCCGGCCACCGTTCTCGCTCCCTTTCCGTGGACGGACGTGTGGGGGCAGGATGCCGCGGTCGACACGCTGCGGACCGCCGTCGCCGATCCCGCCGCGATGTCGCATGCCTGGCTCATCACGGGCCCGCCCGGATCCGGACGGTCGACGCTCGCCACGGCGTTCGCCGCGTCGCTGATCGCCACGGGCCCCGACGACGAGCAGACCATGCACCAGGTGCTCGCGGGCACCCACCCCGACGTCACGGTGCTGCGCACCGAGAAGGTGATCATCTCGATCGCCGAGGCGCGCGCGCTCGTCGAGCGGTCGTACTTCGGCCCGTCCAGCGGACGCTACCGCGTGATCGTCGTCGAGGACGCCGACCGCATGACCGAGCGCACCTCGAACGTCCTGCTGAAGGCTCTCGAGGAGCCGCCCGAGCAGACGGTCTGGATCCTGTGCGCACCGAGCGAGGCGGATCTGCTGCCCACGATCCGTTCCCGCGTGCGCTCGCTGCGGCTGCGCGAGCCCGACGTGTCCGCGGTCGCGGAGCTCATCGTGCGCCGGACCGGGGCCGATCCCGCCGTCGCCGAGCAGGCCGCGCGCCATGCGCAACGGCACATCGGCATGGCGCAGCGGCTGGCGACCGACGCCGCCGCCCGCGCCCGCCGCGAGCAGACGCTGCGCGCCGTGCTGGGCACGCGAGGGGTCAACGACGCCGTCGAGGTCGCCGGGCAGATCGTGCAGGCGGCGACGGACGATGCGAAGGCGCTCACCGCCGAACGCGACGAGGCCGAACGGCGCGCCCTGCTGCACACGGTGGGGATCGCCGAGGGGCAGGCGGTGCCGCCCGCCGTGCGTTCGCAGATCAACGCCCTCGAGGACGAGCAGAAGCAGCGCGCCAAACGCAGCGTTCGCGACGGCCTCGACCGCGTGCTCACCGATCTGCAGTCCCTGTTCCGCGATGTCGTGATGCTGCAGTTCGGGCGGGACGACGTGCTGATCAACGACGAGCTCGTGCCGGAGCTCGCGGCCCTCGCGGCCGCCTGGCCGTCCGAGCGCACGCTCGTCGTGCTCGACCATCTCGCCGAGACCAGGGAAGCGCTGGAGCGCAACGTCGCCCCCGCGCTCGCCCTCGAGAGCTTGCTCGTGACCGTCACGAGCGGGAGGAGACCATGAACACCCGTTCCCCCTCGCGCCTGCGCCGCATCTCGGTGGTGGTGGCGGGCCTCGTCGTCGCCTCGATCGCGCTGTCGGGCTGCCTGTATTCGATGATCCCTGCGCAGTCCACGTCGGCGGGTCCGGCGGCAAGCCCCGACACCTCGGGCATCGCCGAAGACCTGAAGCCCTTCTACGGGCAGAAGCTGAACTGGTCCGCGTGCGGCAGCGGCATGGACTGCACCACCGTGAAGACGCCCCTGGATTGGGAGAATCCCGGGAAGGGATCCCTCGACCTCGCCGTGGTGCGCCATCGGGCCACCGGCACGTCGAAGGGCTCCCTGCTGACGAATCCCGGCGGTCCCGGTGCGAGCGGCCTCGACCTGATCAAGTCGAACCTCGACTTCGCCGTCAGCCCCACGCTCATCAAGAACTACGACGTGATCGGGTTCGACCCGCGGGGCGTCGGATCCTCCACCGCCGTGAAGTGCCTCGACGCGTCTCAGATGGACGACTACCTGTACGCGATCCGGCCCGGCGCCCGCGGGAGCGATGAGTGGACGGCCGCGCAGAAGGCCGCCAACAAGAGCTTCGCCGACGCCTGCGCGCAGAACAGCAAGGGCATCCTGCCGTACATCACGACCGTGAACTCCGCTCGCGACATGGACCTGCTGCGCGGCGTCCTCGGCGACAAGAAGCTGAACTACCTCGGCTACTCCTACGGAACCTTCCTCGGCGCGACCTACGCCGAGCTGTACCCCGAGCGGGTCGGGCACCTGGTGCTCGACGGAGCCCTGGATCCGTCCGTCTCCAGCCTCGACGTCAGCACGACCCAGGCCATCGGATTCGAATCCGCGCTGCGCGCGTACATGGCCGACTGCCTCAAGGAAAAGGCGTGTCCCTTCCAGGGCACGGTCGATGATGCGATGAGCGATCTCGGCGCCCTCCTCGCCAGTGTCGACCGTGCACCGCAGAAGAACGGCGACGGTCGCATGCTGGGTGCGGACACGCTGATGACCTCGATCGTCGCGGCGCTCTATTCGCAGGAGAGCTGGTCGTACCTGACGCAGTCGCTCACGGCGGTGCTCAAGGGCGACCCCTCGGTGGCTTTCCAGCTCGCGGACTTCTACAACAACCGCGAGAAGGGGAAGTACACCGACAACTCGACCGAGGCGTTCCGTGCGTACAACTGCATGGACTACCCGCTCGAGAACGACGCGGCGGCCAAGGCGGCGTCCGACGCCAAGATCAAGGCCGATGCGCCGACCATCGCGCCGTACTGGGACGGCCCCGACCCCTGCGAGCAGTGGCCGTACCCGCCCACCGGAAAGCGCGGGGAGATCACCGCGGCGGGATCCGGTCCGATCCTGGTGGTCGGCACGACCAACGACCCGGCGACCCCGTACGCGTGGGCCGAGTCGCTCGCCAAGCAGCTCGAGGGCGGAATCCTCATCACCCGCGTCGGCGAGGGCCACACCGGATACAACAAGGGCAACTCGTGCGTGGACGGCGCCGTGGACGCCTATTTCGTCGACGGCACCGTGCCGGACAAGGCGGGGATCCGCTGCGAGTAATGCCCTGAGCGGCCCGGACGCGGTCATCGCCGTGACCGGGCCGCGCCCGGGGTGCGCGTGGTTCGCAGCACACCCGCGGACAGGGTAAGATCGTTGATCGTGCGGTTCACCGCATGCGCACCTCTCGGGGTGTGCGCCGCCCTAGCTCAGTCGGCAGAGCATTTCACTCGTAATGAAAAGGTCAAGGGTTCGATTCCCTTGGGCGGCTCGACCGGAAACCCCCTCCCCGGAGGGGGTTTCGTCGTTCCGGCGTACGCTCGGAGCATGTCTCGTGCGCTGCTGATCGTCGACGTCCAGAACGACTTCACAGAGGGAGGCGCCCTCGCCGTGGTCGGCGGTGACGACGTCGCCCGCGGCATCACCGCCCTGCTCCGCGATCATGCGGCGGACTACGACGTCATCATCGCGTCCCGGGACTGGCATGACGCAGCGGGGGACAACGGCGGGCACTTCTCCGAGGCGCCGGACTACGTCGACAGCTGGCCCGTGCACTGCGTCGCAGGCACCGAGGGTGCCGACTACGACCCGCTGCTGGACACGGCGGCCGTCACGCACCACGTGCGCAAGGGCCAGGGGCGCCCCGCCTACTCGATGTTCGAGGGCGTGACGGAGACCGACGAGACGGTCGCCGGGATCCTGGCCGCGCACAGTGTCCTCGCCGCCGACGTCGTCGGCATCGCGACCGACCACTGCGTGCGCGCCTCGGCGTCGGACGCGATCGCGCACGGCGTGCACGTGCGGATCCTGACCGACCTCGTCGCGGGCGTGGGTGCGGAGTCGAGCGCGGCCGCACTCGCCGAACTCGCGCACGCCGGGGCGGACCTCGTGTCGGGCGGCGCAGATCCGAGCTCTCCCGCCGATGGACCGGCTGCGTCGACCGACGGATCCGCCGAATGACCACCGAACGTTGCGCGCTGCTGCTGCGCGCCGTGAACGTGAGCGGCGCGAACAAGGTGCCGATGGCCGAGCTGCGCGCGCTCATGAACGACCACGGAGGATTCGGCGCCGTGACGACCTACATCGCGAGCGGCAACGTCATCTGCGACGCGCCGGCGGACCCGGCGGTCGCGTGCGGGGAGGCGCGGACCCTGATCCACGACGCGTTCGGCGTGGACACGCCCGTGATCCTGCGCACACATCACGATCTGGTCCGAGCGATCGAGGAGAATCCGTTCCCCGATGCTGAGGCAGACAAGATGCTGCACGCGATGTTCCTCGAAGGAGCGCCGCGGGCCGATGCGGTCGAGACGCTGACCGAGAGACTGCAGCCCGGCGAGCGGATCGCGCTGCGCGGAAACGACCTGTGGATCGACTTCGGCGCCGGGGGAGTGCACTCGAGCAGGCTCACGCGACCGGTGCTGGATCGCGCGCTCGGCGTCGCCGGCACGGCGCGCAACCTTCGCACGGTGCGGAAGCTCGCCGAGCTCACGGCCGGCTGACGGCATCGGGCGACCCGGCCGCCCGATCGGCTGCGAGAGCACGGCTGAGTGCGGTCGGCGCTGCGGCGCCCGCCGCATGCAGATCCACACGCTGTGCGCCGCACGTCACGCAGCGCACGTACAGCAGTGCGCCCTCGGATGTCCTGTGCCGCGATCGGGTGGTCCAGGCGTGCTCATGCGCGGGGGCGGGACGGGACGACTCCGGAGAAGAGAGCGGAATCGATGCGGTGTCGGCAGAGGATGCGGCGGTCATGCCTCCCACGATGATGTAATGCCATTGTGCATCTCAACCCTTACGGTGAGTACGCGGTACTGCTGGCGGCATCGCTCGCCAACGACTGGCCTTCCGATCGCGCCGGCATCGAGCGGCGCACCCGCGACTTCGGGATGACGATGGTCTTCCCCGCGGGCCCCGGGGACCACGCCGACACGCGACAGGTGATCGACGACTGGCTGCGCATCGTCGATGCCCCGGCCCCGGAGGAGCGTGCGGCGCTGCTGAACGCGCAGATGGCCGCTGCCGCGGCATACCCGCGGCTCACGGACCACGACGGCGAGGGCTGGCATCTGCACTACCGCGGCGAGGAGGATTCGCTGCCCCGCGTGCTGCGCGCCGTCATCGCAGTCGGCACCTCCCTGCACCTGGTCACGCGGGGGATGACGCGACTGGGGCGCTGCGCGGCGGCGCCGTGCACCAACGTCGTGGCCGACGTGACCCGCAACGGGCGGCAGCGCTACTGCTCGGTGCGCTGCGCCAACCGCGACGCCGTGCG
>JAITLM010000037.1 GCA_031277885.1 Microbacterium sp. | reverse complement strand
TTCTCTCTTCGCTAGTCATTCTTCTTCTCCCCTTACTGACGGACGCGGCCGTCTTGTCTCGCGCAAAACCTTGGCATGCGACCGGTCACGTACCATTCGTTCTGGAGGAAATGGCGTGTATCTGGTCATTTTCTGCGCGGCTCGATGCCCGCCGCAGGACCGCCCGTAGGGTTTCTGGGGGTTGCTCGTCCTGGCCGCTGAGAGCCGAACGGCCTTGGGGGCAGCGTCACAGACACAGGCTGTTGGGGCGGAAGCAATTCACCGCTACCGACTGACAAGAGGCCCGTATGACCGTCCGGCGTGAGATCTCGAGTGAACGTCGAGCGGTGGCTCGTCGGAGCGCGAAGCAACGCCGGCGCCACGCTCGTCGCTACTACGAGGGGCGAAGTCCGTTCATGCGGGCTTCTCGAATCGTTGCTGGTGTACTTGTTGGGGCCGGCGTCATACTGGCTGTCTATGCGTTCTTCTATTACTCCTAGACCTTCGCGAAGGCCTCGGTGACCCCGGGGACGAGCCGCGGGGCACGGCGCAAGCATCACGAACAGGGACGTCCAGACACCCTGAGAATGGGCGAGGAAGCCGCGGAGCAGTGCGACGACTTCGGCTGGACGCCGACGGGCACGATCGATCCCACTCTCGTCGCGAAGGTGTCTCAACACCCCGGCTACGGCGTAGGACGAGCGTGGTCAGCGAAAGCGACCTACGATCTCTCGCACGCGCCGAAACGCATCTATCTCGTGCATACGGTGGAGGGCGGGTTCGACTTCACCGTCGACGGTGAAACCGTCACGACCGAAGCAGGGCAACTGGTCCTGCTTGATGGTGACGCACCTACCTCTGCCCGCACTCGCGCCGCGACGGCCCGTTTCGTCTGGCACCTCACGCCGACGTTCCTCAGCCCGCGAAGCCATCGGTTCCGATTCCACGAGCCCCTGTCCGTCAACAACGGGACCATGCGGGGTCTCATGGCGCTCACGAATGCGACGCTTCGCCAGCCGGAAGCCGGACCCGCGAGTGCGCACGTCGGGCATGCGTTGGAGCACCTGATCGCAGGAGCTCTGCAGGAAGCTGGGAAGCAGTCGGACTCGACTGATGGGTTACACCGGGACGATCTCTTCAGTGCCGCTCAGAGTGTGATCGAGGCGCACTTCCAGGACCCGGCTTTCGACGTTACCCGGCTCGTCCGAGAGCTCTCCAGTACCACCCGGCACGTCCACGCGGCCTTCCGCACCTTCGGAACTACCCCTCGCCGACAGATCGAGGAGCGCCGTCTCGCCGAGTTTGAGCGCCTCGCTCCGCAGATCCTTTCTCTTACGCAGGTCGCCGAGCGATCGGGGTTCAGCTCAGTCCGTCAATACACGCGCGCTGTCGCGCGGCGGGCCAACTAGACAGCACGAGCACAAGGAGCACGTCGCATCGCGAGCGACGAGTTCGTCGCCGGCGGTGGCGACCCCCAGGAGTGGTGGACGGAACGGCACGGGCCATATTCGATCGCACCCACCGACCAGGCGCCCATTGTCCGTGACCGCGGAGGGCCGTTCGTCAAGCTGTGCTAGTGCCAGCGGACCTCTCTGGTGGAGATCTCGAGCATCGCCTGGCGCGACAGCTCACGCCAGGGTGTTTCGGTCGTGTCGTACTCGACGAGTTCGTAACTGCGGCCGCAGTCCCTCCAACTCGTGCAAGGTGCGGCGTTCGGGCTCTCGTCCCACAGCAACGTGGCGAAGCTGCGTAGTGCGGCCATCGCGTCTTCTCGTTGCGAATAGGTGCCGATCCGCTCCGAATGAAGCTCATCCTCGATCACGAACATGCTCGGATGTCCTCCCTTCACGGGTGAACCTACAAGCATCCGGGGCAGCGGTTCGGCGGACGTTCGACCCGGTTCTACGTGCGCGCGCGAGGACATCCCCACGGTGGCCGGACGGAACGTCCCACGACATAGGCGCGCGCGTGACACCAATTCAGTCAGTCGACTTCCCCTGATTTTCTTGAATCGTTTGTTCATCCCACAAATCGGTGGAAGTGAACTCGAGAAAGTCGCGTCATCGATCGGGCTTCGCGGCGTCTCACCATGTGCATGGCTAGAGCCCCTCGAGAATCCCCAGATGCTCGACGCGCTTTCCGCTAGTCCTGTCGCCATAGGGGAATGGCGGGTGCGGCCGGATTGTCCCCCCGGCCGCACCGTTCCCGATGGCAGGATCGCCGTCACGGAGCGGTCCGACGGGGTTTCGCCGTCGGCAGCGGCACTCAGTAGACTCGCGCCATGACCGATGGGGATGGGACGGCGGAGAGCCCCTGGCTGCTGCGCACGGCGCCGGGTTCGAGCGAGTACACGATGCACCGCGACGGCGACGAGCTCGTCTGCCAGGTGGGGACGACCACTCTGCGCTACCAGGCGAGGGCGATCGAGGATCTGCAGGCCTGGCTGGTCGCGCAGGGCGACTGGGTCACGCTGGGAGCGGCGGACGAGCAGAAGCCGGCGGCCGAGGGGACCGTGGAGGCGTTCGGCCGTGCGGAGGACAACCCCGTCGGCGGCTGGTACGGCCTGCGCAAGGGCTACCGCGGGCGCTTCGGCATGTATCTGCCTCCGCTGCTCGAGCGGCTCGGGCTGGTGGAACTGGAGCACAACGCGCGGAACAACCGCGTGCGCGCGCTCTGAGCGGAGCTCTTCGAGGTCAGACGACCCGGACGGACAGCAGCTGATATCCGTCGGGGACCTTCGCCTCGAGCGCGGCCATGTCGTCGGCTTCGATCTCCTGCAGGCCGTCGCGGCGCACGATCGTGCCCTCCGCGGTGAGGATCGTGTCCTTCTTGGCCATCGCGACCGGCGCGGACGCGAGCTGCCACCCCTCGGGGGTCTCGGCGGAGAGCAGATCCTGGATCTCGTCCAGCTCCTCGGCCTGCACGGTGTGGGTCTTGGACTCGACGGGGCGCATGAGACCGATCAGCATGTCTCCAGCGTAGAGCCCGCCGCCGACGACGAAGCCCGCCCCGCGCACCGTTGTGCGGGACGGGCCGTTTCGCGGCACCCGTTCGGGTCGGGTGCAGACCCTCAGGCGGCGTCGCCGATGAGGATCGCCTCCGCATCCTCCGCGGCGTCGTGCGATCCGCGGTCGATGTGCGCGAGCGCGCGGCGACCGAAGAGCACCACGAGCGCGGCGATGAGCACCGAGACCCCCGCGAAGAGGTAGGGGACGGTGTCGCCCCAGAGGTGCGACAGGAGCGCTGCAAGGGGAGGAGCCACGGCACCACCGATGAAGCGCACCGCGGAGTAGGCCGACGACGCGACGGAGCGGGGCAGATCCGTGGCCTCCATGACCGCCTCGGTGAGCACCGTGTTCATGATGCCGAGAAGCAGTCCGCCGACGATGATGCAGATCACGAGCGCCATCGGGATGGCCACCAGGATCCCCGCCACGATCAGATCGATCGCCAACAACGGCAGCACGAACAGGATGATCCGCGTGATCGGCATCCGGCGCAGCAGGATCGGCGCGACCCAGACGCTCGTGACGGCGAGCGCGATGCCCCATCCGAAGAAGGTCAG
Source organism: Microbacterium sp. (assembly GCA_031277885.1). GTDB lineage: Bacteria > Actinomycetota > Actinomycetes > Actinomycetales > Microbacteriaceae > Microbacterium. The sequence goes on along the minus strand of JAITLM010000037.1, from coordinate 23,136 downwards.
CCCGATGCCGATCGCGCTGAAGCCGAGCGGGAACGGGGAGAACGCCAGCAGCACGAAGAAGCCGATGTTGTAGAACAGCGCGGCGACCGCCAGCACGCCGAGGGCGGGTCGTCCGAGCGCCTTGAACGGTGCAGAGAACGGCACGGGCTGGCGCTTCTCGAACGGTCCGCGGAGCAGGGTCAGTACCGCGATGAAGCCGATCGCCATGAGCACGACGACGCCGAAGAACGGACCCTGCCAGGCGACCTCGCCGAGGAGCCCTCCGAGCAGCGGGCCGATCGCGATGCCGAGGCCGAGCGCGGCCTCGTAGAGGATAATGGCGGCACTGGATCCGCCGCTCGCCGCTCCGACGATGGTCGCGAGCGCAGTCGAGATGAACAGCGCGTTGCCGAGCCCCCAGCCGGCGCGGAAGCCGATGATCATGTCGACGCTGCCGCTCAGGGCGCACAGAAGCGCGAAGACGACGATGAGCGCGAGGCCGATCAGGAGGGTGGCCTTGGCGCCGATCCGGCTGGAGATCCAGCTCGTGAAGAGCATCGCCACACCGGTGACGAGCAGGTAGCTGGTGAACAGCAGCTCGGTCTGCACCGGCGTCGCCTTGAGCGACTCGGCGATCGCGGGGAGGATCGGGTCGACCAGCCCGATGCCCATGAACGCCACGACGCAGGCGAAGGCGACCGCCCAGACCTGTGCGGGCTGTTTCCAGATCGATACCGAGGAACCGGTGGTGCTCAACGTGCTGTCCTTTCCAGAAGCGAATGGGTGTGCAGGATCTCGGCGGCGCGGGAGAGGTGCTCCCAGTCCGCATCGTCGAGGTCGCTGAATCGCGGAGCGAGGATGCGCTGGATCTCGTCGCGCCAGGCGTGCAGGGCGGTGCGTCCCTCGGTCGTGATCGTGACGACCGTGGCGCGGGAGTCCTCGGGGTCGGGGGAGCGCAGCACGAGTCCTTCGTGCTCGAGCTGGCCGAGCATCCGGGTCATCCCGGGCTGTGTCGTGCGGCTGGCTCGCGCCAGCTCGCCCACGCGCTGCCCGTTGTCGCCGTCGAGCAGGCTCAGCGCCCGCCACTGCGCCGCAGGAGCGTCATTGCCGGCCTCCTGCGCGGCGATCCGGGTGAGCGCGTGCGTCGAGAAGACGATCGACTGCAGGATCTCTCCGTGATTCATACCAGAAGTATATAACTGATGATATATAAATTCAAGCGCGGTGGGCAATCGGGCTCGCCGCGGTTCGGGCCCGTCCGACGTCGCGGGACGGAAGGCTCAGTGCGCGTCGTAGCGGCAGGTCACGCTTCCGGAGTCGGACTTCTCATCCACGACGACCGTGCCGTTCCAGAGGATCTGGCAGCTGACGGGCGCGACGGTCTTCCCGGCGGGGGTGGTCACCGCGATCTCGGTGGAGGTCCGTGTCGTGGTGAAGCGCTTCCAGCCGTTCACCGACCAGTCCTCGGTGTAGGACTGCGCATCGTCCGCGAACGCGACGGTGAAGGAAGGGCCGCCCTGTGCGCGTACCTCGACCTGTGTCAGCTGAGGGCGGGCGAGCACGCCGATGGCGATCGCGCCGATCAGCACCACGTCGAGGGCGAGAGCGGCGATACCGAGGCCCAGCGCCCAGCCGGATGTGGCGGAATCACGGAGAGGTGCCCGGGAACGGATCCCGAGCACGAGCGCCGCGACCGCGGTCAGCACGGCGAGCGCGAGGACCACGAAGAAGGCAGGCTGTCGGAAGAGCGGGAAGAGCAGCGCGGCCAGCACGAGGGCCACTCCGGCGAGCCAGAGCGCCACGACGCTGCGGCGGCCGCGACGGTGCGCGTCCTTCTGCTCGTCACCCGGCACGGAACTGTCGGCGTGCGTCATCTCTCCCCCTCGACGATGATCCCGATGAGGTCGGGACCGCCTGGGGAGTCTAGCCGCCGGGCAGCGCGGTCGTCCGTGGATCGACATGGGTAGTTCTCCCCATCAACAACGGGCGGGATCTCTCGTAGGGTCGAAGTCACGGGATCCTCACCCCGCGCCAGTCGGCGCGGTCCATGCTGTGCCGATCGGATTCCGCCGGACTTTCAGGGGGGAGCCGCGCGATGGCCAAGTATGAGAATCTGTCGGACACCATCGGCAAGATGAAGAGGGCCGCGATCGACTGTTGGATGGCGGACCAGAGCTTCTATCCCAATTGGGGCAACGACAAGATCTATGCGAAGTGGGGCTGGATGCTCAACTTCTACAATCGCCCCGACGAGAACGGCAACGGCGGAGGCGACGGCAACGGCGTGAAGGACTCCTGCGCCGCACAGTTCGATGAGATCCGCGCGGCGATCGACGCGACGGTGTCGCCCTGGCTCGGCCTGCCCGACGGATCGAACTGCACCACACCTCGGGGTATGGCAAACTCGGCGGCGGCCCAGCTCGGCACCTCGGGGGTCGGGGCGTCCGTTCAGAACAGCGGCGGGATCGACACCTCGAACAACACCGTCCACGAGGTCGTCATCAACAGGCTCGAGGGCCAGTTCCGAGCGCCCTTCCTCGACAAGTACTACACGCAGCTGTCGAAGGTCGTGCATGGCCTGGGTGATGCGTGCGCGATTCTCGAGATCAACTACGCCGCCGAACTCAGCATGTGGCCCGCGGCGCGTACCGACGTCGCTACGATCTGCGACAACGCTCGCGAGGCCTGGAAACAGAAGGCGGACAAGGCGGCGCTCGCAAACGGGACCATGGTCCTGACGGTGGTTGCAGCCGTCGCGGGCGCGGTCTCCTCGATTGTGACCGCCGGCGCCGGTACTGTCGCTGCGGTGGCCGCGCTCGGAGGTGTCGCCGCGCTCGCCAACAGTGCCGTGCAAGGGATTTCCGCGCAGGCCGTGATCTCGGGCGACACGTACGAACAGATCCTCGGCAAGCTGCAGGAGTCGCTCGGGAACCTGAACGACGCGCTTCGCAAGCAGGAGCAGGCGCTCGGCACGATGCTGAGCAGCGCGGAGACGACCATGCGCGCGAGCCTTGCCGACTACGACCTCGATGCGTTCGCACTCGGCAGCTATCCCGCCAGCGATGGGAGCATGCGGATGGATCGCTCCGACACGAGCATGGTCTCGACGAACATGACGCGCATCCACACAGCGCTGGGCCAGGCGTCCTCGGCGCTGGGGTCGGCCCCGGGCGGGAACCCGACTCCCCGCAACGCGGTGATCGGCGCAGGGGCTGGCGGCACGCACTATGCAGCGACCGGACTCTACGCACTCGTCGCCCGCTGCCTGACGATCACGGCCGCCGAATACGAGCGCGGTCAGAAGCTCTTCCAGGCGACCGCCGACGACTTCTTCGGAGCCGACGCGGATGCGGCTCACACGGTTGCGGCGCTGCTCGCCGATGAAGCGCTCCACGCAGACTTGGGCGTGTGAACATGAAGGAGAGCCGGAACCTCGGACCGATCGAACTCGACGGGGGAAGCGGTGGTGGCGCGATGGAAGGGATGGCGTCGTTCCAAGGTCGTGCCCTCCCCGTCCGCGTCGAGATCGACTTCCCGGAGAGGTTGAGCGACGCGATTGTCGACGACGTCGACATGGTGCTGGACAACCTGGCGTTCGTGGACGGTCTCGCGCGGAACACCATCGAGACCGGCATGCGGTGGGACGCATCGGCGCCTGCGAAGCTGTTCGAAGCCTGGGAGCAGAAGCGGTCCGGTCGCGAAGGAGCGCACGCTGACTTCCTCGATCAGTTGCGCCCGACACGCATCCTGATCCTTCCCGACGGCGGTCTCGCGAGCCGCGAGCGCGTCGCCATGACCTACGGGGTTGCGGACGGAACCGTCAGCGGGACCGTCACGGTGCGCTTCATGGAGCCGACCGGGCCAGAGCTCGCACCGGCTCCGCGAGCCGGTTTCGCGTGACCATGCGCTGAGCCTGGGGGAGAGCCGGTCCGATGTGCGAACCCCGACCATGCGGCCGGCTGCGCTCAGCGCCGCGCTCCGGCGATCCTCGCCGAGAGCTGGTGGGCGTGCGCGAGCAGGGTGCGCCCGAGCATGGGCAGGCGATCGGGGCCGAAGCGGAACTCCACGCCGGTGAGGCTCAGTGCCCACTCCGGGCGGCCGTCGCGATCGAACACCGCCGCGCCCATGCCCCAGCTGCCCTCGACGATCAGCCCCGGGTTTACGGCGTACCCCCGTGCCTTCGTCTCCGCCAGGCGTCGGCGCAGCGGAGTCTGGGCGTGCGTGCGTCCCCAGCGCTCGCCGAGCTCGGGGTGGCGGGCGAGGTATGCATCCACATCGTGGTCAGGCAGGAACGACAGGATCGCGAGTCCGGCGCTCGCGACGCCGAGCGGGAAGCGCACGCCCTCGCTGAGCACGAAGGAGCGGATCGGGAAGGCGCCCTCCTCGCGCAGCAGGCAGACGGTCTCATCCGCCCTGCGCACCGAGAGGAACGCGCTCTCCTCGGTCTTCACCGCCAGCGACCGCACGATGTCTCGCGCGAGCTCGGTGATGTCGTAGCGCGCCGCGGCCACTGTTCCCATGAGGTAGAGCTCCGGACCGGGCATCCACAGGGCGGTCTGCGGATCCTGGTCGACGAGGCCCTCCGCGCGCAGGGCCGACAGCAGCCGGTGCACGGTCGAACGACTGAGCCCCGAGGTCGCGGCCAGGCGCTGCAGTGCCGCCCCGTCGGGGGAGGCGGTGACGAGGCGGAGCAGTTCGGCCGCGCGCGCGATCGCCTGGGCTCCGGGCACGGAGCGCTTCACGGGGGACGCCTGTTCCATGATGTGGACGCTACCGACGGCACCGCCCACATCGCAAGCACGGGCTTGAACCCCCTGTCCGCCGGGCGCAGAGTGGAGACGTATCCCACACGAAGGAGTGGCGAGTGATCGACAAGCAATGGGCTTCCGCGGCGGACGCGGTGGCCGACATCCCGGACGGCGCCTCGCTCGCGGTCGGGGGCTTCGGGCTCTCCGGCAACCCGAGCGCGCTGATCGCCGCGCTGCTCGCGCAGGGCACGTCGGGCCTCAGCGTGGTCAGCAACAACTGCGGCGTCGACGACTGGGGACTCGGGCTCCTGCTCGGCGCGCAGCGGATCCGCAAGATGACCTCGTCGTATGTGGGGGAGAACAAGGAGTTCGAGCGTCAGTTCCTCTCCGGTGAGCTGGAGCTCGAACTGACGCCGCAGGGCACGCTCGCCGAGAAGCTGCGGGCCGGCGGATCCGGGATCGCCGCCTTCTACACCCAGACCGGCGTCGGCACCCAGGTCGCCGAGGGCGGCCTGCCGCGGCGCTACGCCGCCGACGGTTCCGTCGCGGTCGCCTCGCCCGCCAAGGACGTGCGGACCTTCGCGCTGCACGGGCAGCCTCGTGAATTCGTGCTCGAGGAGGCGATCACCACCGATTTCGCACTCGTGCACGCCGCCCTCGGCGACCGGCACGGGAACCTGATCTTCAACAAGGCCGCGCGCAACTTCAACCCGCTCGCCGCGATGGCGGGGCGCATCTGCATCGCCCAGGTCGAGCGGCTCGTCGAACCGGGCGAACTGGACCCGGACCAGGTGCACCTGCCCGGTGTATACGTGCATCGCGTGGTCGAGGTCGGATCCGACATCGAGAAGCGCATCGAGCGGCGCACCGTGCGCCCTGCGACGAGCTCAGGGACCGGATCCGGTTCCGGGAACGGGGAGGCCTGACATGGCCCTGACACGCGACGAGATGGCGGCGCGCGCCGCCCGCGAGCTGTCCGACGGCTCCTACGTGAACCTCGGCATCGGGCTGCCCACGCTCGTGCCCAACTACGTGCCGGAGGGCGTGACCCTCGTGCTGCAGTCCGAGAACGGCATCCTCGGCGTGGGTCCGTACCCGGCGGAGGACGCGGTCGACGCCGACCTGATCAACGCTGGCAAGGAGACCGTGACCACGCTGCCCGGTGCCGCGTTCTTCGACTCCGGGCTCAGCTTCGGCATGATCCGCGGCGGCAAGATCGACGCGGCGATCCTCGGTGCGATGCAGGTGAGCGCCACCGGGGACCTCGCGAACTGGATGATCCCGGGGAAGATGGTCAAGGGCCCTGGAGGCGCGATGGACCTCGTGCACGGGGCCGGACGCGTGATCGTGCTCATGGAGCATGTCGCCCGCGACGGCTCCGCGAAGATCGTCGACGAGTGCTCCCTGCCGCTCACGGGCCGCGCGGTCGTGCATCGGATCATCACGGATCTCGCCGTGATCGACGTCACCCCCGAAGGCCTGCGGCTCGTCGAGCTCGCACCAGGCGTGAGCGTGCAGGATGTGCAGGATGCGACGCAGCCGACGCTGCTGGTCGCGGAAGGACTGGAGTGATCATGAGTGCAGACGACATCGTCATCGTCGCGGCGGCGCGCACGCCGCAGGGACGTCTGAAGGGGCAGTTGGCCTCCTTCACGGCGCCGCAGCTGGGATCGTTCGCGATCCGCGGCGCCCTCGAGCAGGGCGGGGTCGACCCGGCAGAGATCGACGCTGTCATCGTCGGGCAGGTGCTGGCCGCAGGCTCCGGGCAGAACGCCGCGCGGCAGGCCGCGATCGGCGCGGGCATCGGATGGGACGTGCCCTCGCACTCCGTCAACAAGGTGTGCCTGTCGGGCCTCACGGCCATCATCGATGCCGCGCGGATGATCCGCACCGGCGACGCGCTCGCGGTGGTCGCCGCAGGCATGGAGTCGATGACGCGGGCACCGCACCTGATGATGGGCTCCCGCGACGGCTGGGCCTACGGGTCCGTCGAGGTGCTCGACCACATGGCGTACGACGGTCTCACCGACGCCTACGACAAGGAGAGCATGGGGGCGTCGACCGAACGGCACAACCCGCGCTTCGGCCTCACCCGCGAGGCGCAGGACGAGGTCGCGGCGCGTTCGCACCAGCGCGCGGCCGCCGCGCGCGACGCGGGCGTGTTCGAGGGCGAGATCGTGCCGGTCAGCGTGCCTCAGCGGCGCGGCGAGCCGGTGGTCCTGACCTCCGACGAGGGCATCAGGCCGGAGACGACCGTCGAGACGCTCGCGGGATTGCGACCGGCGTTCGCCGAGGGCGGCTCCATCACGGCGGGCAACTCCTCGCAGATCTCCGACGGCGCCTCGGCGGTCGTCGTCACCACACGCGCCAACGCCGAGGCCAAGGGCTGGCCCGTGCTCGTCGCGGTCGGAGCCAGCGGACAGACCGCGGGTCCCGACAACTCGCTCCAGGAGCAGCCGGCCAACGCCATCCAGCGGGCGCTCGACAAGCAGGGGATCACGACGGCCGACCTGGATCTGGTCGAGATCAACGAGGCCTTCGGCGCCGTGGTCGCGCGCTCCGAGGCCGTGCTCGGCCTGGATCCGGAGATCGTGAACGTGCACGGCGGCGGCATCGCGATCGGTCACCCGATCGGCGCGAGCGGCAACCGGCTGGCCGTGCACATGGCGCACGAGCTGGTGCGCCGCGGCTCCGGAACGGCCGTGGTCGCGCTGTGCGGCGGCGGCGGTCAGGGCGAGGCGCTCATCCTCACGCGCTGAGCCCGAAGACGCCTCTCCGGGAGCGGCTTCGGCCGCTCCCGTAGGATCGGCGCATGACGACGATCCAGGCTCTGACGGCGACCGACCGCGACGAGTGGCTGCCTCTCTGGCAGGCGTACCTGACGTTCTACGAGTCGGTCCTCGCCGAGGACGTGACCGCATCGACCTTCGCGAGGATCGTGGATCCGGCAGGGGACATCCACGGCGCGATCGCCCGTGACGACGAGGGCCGCGCGGTCGGGTTCGTGCACTGGTTCGCCCACCCCGCCACCTGGTCGAAGACCGGCTACACGTACCTCGAGGACCTCTTCGTGGATCCGTCCGTCCGCGGGGGCGGCATCGGCCGGGCCCTGATCGCGCACGTGACGGACGCGGCGCGGGCCGCGGGCAGCGACAAGGTCTACTGGCTGACGGCGGAGGGCAACACCACCGCGCGCGCCCTCTACGACCGGGTCGCCGAGCGCAGCGGGTTCATCCACTACGAGATCGACCTCGACTGACGGCCCCTGAGCCTTCTGACGGTCCCTGAGTCCGCTGACGGTCCCCGAGCCTGTCGAAGGGCGCTCTCGGATCCGGCCAGGGTCAGGCCTTGTCGGCCTTGCGCTGCGCCTTGAGCTCCTTCTTGGCGCGCTTGTACTGCACGGGGGCCACGGGGGAGTCGTAGGAGACGGACTCGCCGCGCTCATCGCGGCGGAAGTCGACGATCGCGCCGACGGCGAGGGCGATCGTGATGCCCCAGCTCAGCCACGCCAGCACGGCGCGCCAGGTGATCGGTGCGTCGCGCGTTCCGCGCAGCAGCGCGATCCCGCTCGTGATCGCGCCGAACAGACCGCTCGCGAAGAGGTAGTTGCGCATGGATCGAGTCTAGCCAGCGCGGGTCAGTACCCGCGGGATCCGCCTCCCGGAAGATCGTCCGCCTCGGTAGACTGGGACCATCACCGATGTGCATTACCGGCCGCCGGCTCTTCCGGCGGAAAGCGGCGGCACCTGACTGCGTCCCCTCGTGCGCGACGCCAGAGACCTGTTCCGCAATGACCACTTCGCACACCTCGTCCGTCCCCGCCGTTCCCAGCCTGTTCCGCAGGGTCGGGATGCCCTATTTCGTCATCGCCTTCATCGCCCGCCTGCCGTTCGCGATGATGGTCGTCGGCGTGCTGACCGTCGTGGTCGCCGCGCGCGAGTCGGTGGCTCTGGGCGGACTCACCTCCGCCGCTGTCGGCATCGGAACCGCCTGCTTCGGGCCGCTCCTGGGCGCGGCCGCCGACCGCCGCGGCCAGCGGATCGTCCTCGCCATCGTCGCGGTCACCAACGCGCTCGCGCTCGTGGGCTTCACGCTCGTCGTCTACTCCTCCGCCTCCGAGCCATTCGTGCTGCTGAGCGCGTTCGCGATCGGCGCCACCGCCCCGCAGGTCTCTCCGATGTCGCGATCCCGGCTGGTCACGATCATCGCGGAGCGCGTGCCCGCCGATCGCCGTGCGCGCACCACGTCGTCGACGATGTCGTACGAGTCCGCGGCCGACGAGACCGTGTTCGTGTTCGGCCCGTTCCTGGTCGGGGTGCTCGCCACGGCGATCGCCCCCTGGATGCCGCTCGTGATCGCCGCGGCCCTGATCCTGATCTTCGTGGGCGCCTTCGCCCTGCACCCCACCGCCTCCCACGTCTCCTCGCAGCGCGGCGTCGACGGCCGCGCCACCTCGCAGGTCTCCGAACTGTTCCGGCCCCGTCTGCTCATCGTGGTGGTGGGCATGCTCGGCGTCGGGGTCTTCTTCGGCGCGATGCTCACCTCGCTCACCGCGTTCATGACCGAGCACGGCCGCCCCGAGGAGGCCGGACTGCTCTACGGGGCGCTGGGCGTCGGATCCGCGATTCTCGCGCTCGGCGTCGCGTTCCTGCCAGCGCGATTCACCCTTCCCGCCCGCTGGCTGCTGTTCGCGGGCATCCTCTTCGGCGGCAGCCTCGGGTTGCTCTGGGTGCGCGAACCCCTCGGCATGCTCATCGCCCTCGCCGTGATGGGCTGCGGGATCGGCCCCACGCTGGTCACCCAGTTCAGCCTGGGCGCCGCATTCGGACCCGGGGACAGGTCGGCCACGGTCATGACGATGCTCGGATCCGCGATGGTGGTCGGGCAGGCGATCGGCGCCGTGTCGACGGGGCAGGTCGCCGATGCGGCGGGCGCGCAGGCATCGCTCGTGCTGCCCGTCTGCGCAGCGGCCCTGGTGCTGCTCGCCGGCGTGGTGAACGCCCTGCTGGCCCGGGGCGGACGCGCCGCGTCCTGACGCGGGAGGACGCCGGCTCTCGACGGGTGACTAGCCTGGAGGAGGCATCCCCGCTGCCGTGAGGAGCGTTCCCATGACTTCGTCCACCCCCACCGCCTCGTTCGTCATCGTCGCGAATCGATTGCCGGTCGATCGCGTTCCCGGCCCCGACGGCGAGGTGATCTGGCGCCGCTCACCGGGCGGGCTCGTGGCCGCCCTCGAACCCGTGATGCAGTCCGTCGACGGCGCCTGGGTGGGCTGGGCCGGACAACCGGATCTCGATCTCAAGCCCTTCACGGAGGACGGCATCCGGCTGCTGCCCGTGACGCTCTCGGCGCAGGAGGTCGAGGAGTACTACGAGGGGTTCTCGAACGACACGATCTGGCCGCTCTACCACGACGTGATCTCGTCCCCGCAGTACCACCGCGAATGGTGGGACGCGTATGTGCGGGTGAACCGCCGCTTCGCGGAACGCGCCGCGAGCGCGGTCGCGGAGGGCGGCACGGTGTGGGTGCACGACTACCAGCTGCAGCTCGTGCCGGCCATGCTGCGGGAACGCCGGCCCGATGTCACGATCGGCTACTTCCATCACATCCCGTTCCCCGCGCACGGGCTCTACGCCCAGCTGCCCTGGCGGAACCAGGTGCTGCAGGGCCTGCTCGGAGCCGACGTCGTCGGGTTCCAGCGTGCACAGGACGCGACGAACTTCCTCACGGCGGTGCGCCGACGGCTTCGGCTCGACGTCAAGGGCTCCACGGTCACCGTGCCCGACGGCGGCCCGCGCACGGTGGTCGCCCGTGCCTTCCCGATCTCGATCGACACCACGCCCTACACCGAGCTCGCGGCCCGTCCGGATGTGCGCGCCAGGGCCGCGGAGATCCGCGAAGGCCTCGGCAGCCCGAAGAAGATCCTGCTCGGAGTGGACCGTCTCGACTACACCAAGGGGATCCGCCACCGCATCAAGGCGTTCGGCGAACTGCTGGACGAAGGCAGGATCTCCGTCGAGGACGTCACACTCGTGCAGGTGGCCAGCCCCAGCCGAGAGCGGGTGGACGCGTACGTGCAGCTGCGGGACGAGATCGAGCTCGCGGTGGCGCGCATCAACGGCGATCACGACACCATGGATCACACCGCGATCCGCTACCTGCACCAGGGCTTCCCGCGCGAGGAGATGGTCGCCCTGTACCTGGCCGCCGATGCGATGCTCGTGACGGCCCTCCGCGACGGCATGAACCTCGTCGCGAAGGAGTACGTGGCCACCCGGGGCGATCAGCGCGGCGTCCTCGTGCTCAGCGAGTTCACCGGCGCCGCCGACGAACTGCGTCAGGCGGTGCTCGTGAACCCCCATGACATCGAGGGGCTCAAGGACGCGATCATGCAGGCCGTGGAGATGCCGCCGCGGGAGCAGTCCCGGCGCATGCGGGCGCTGCGCAAGCGCGTGCTGGAGAACGATGTGAACGCCTGGTCGCGGGACTTCCTCGCGGCCCTCGAGAACGTACGGAGCGCACGATGACCCGCGACTGGACCGTCGCCGCAGAGACCGACCCCGCCCTCGCCGCGATCGCCGGCACCCCGCGACTTCTGGTCGCGCTCGACTTCGACGGCACGGTCTCGCCGCATGTGAGCGATCCGATGTCCGCCAGGGCGCTGCCCGCGGCCGCGGCCGCGGTGGATCGCCTGGCCGCCCTGCCCGAGACGTTCGTGGCGTACGCCTCGGGGCGGAGCCTGCACGACCTGCGCGAGATCACCGAGCACGAGGACGGCTCCCGGATCCTGCTCGCGGGGTCGCACGGCGCGCAGTTCTGGTTCCCCGACACGGGGGAGGAGACCGACCTCTCCACCGAGCCCTCCGACCGCGCCGAGGTCATCGATGAGCTGCGCGCGCTGATCTCCGATCTCGACGGCGTCGTGTACGAGCCGAAGACGTTCGGGTTCGGCGTGCACACCCGCACCGCCGCGCCGGGGCAGGAGGAGCTGGCCTTCGTCCGCGTCGAGAAGTGGGCGCCCGAGCGGATCCCCTCGTGGCGGCGTCGCACGGGGCATCATCTCCGCGAGTACTCCTGGCGGGACGAAGGCAAGGACGCGGCGCTCTCGCGGCTGCGCGAGCATGTCGGCGCGACGGCCGTTCTGTTCGCGGGCGACGACGTCACCGATGAGGACGGCATGCGCACGCTCGGCGGCGCGGATCTGGGCGTGAGGATCGGCGCGGGCGAGACCGCGGCGACCCTGCGGGTGGCGGATCCGGCGGCGTTCGCCGTGCTGCTCGACGCCCTGGCCGACGCCAGAGCAGCCGCGCAATAGACTGCTTCCATGCGCGCGCAGCACGGATCCGATCGTGGGTCCGTCGCGCGCGCGGGCGGCGGGATCGCCGCCGATCATGGGTTAGGCTTGATGCACGTTCGAACCGAGGAAGGCACAACCGGATCCCGGATCGGACGCAGAGCTCCGGTGGTCTTGCAGGCCGCCGGGCGCGATGGTGATCTGAATCGGGTCGATATCGCGGCTCGTGCTCTCGATGCACTCGTCGAGACGCCTGAGCCGGGCTCATGCCGCGACGGCGTCCGTCGCGGATCAGAGCCGACTTCTCCGCGCTGCACCCGAGGCGTTCCAGCCCAGCATTCCCGACCCCTGCGCTCCGCCCCTCGCGGACCGGGTCGGAGAGTCGTCCGCGACGGGGCATCGTCCCGCCGCTTCCGCCGATCGTTCATCATCGCAAGGAACCTTCATGACCGCTGATACCGCTCCAGCCGTCCCGCGTCCGCCCGCCCGTCCGGCGGCGTCGCCCCTCCTCACCGGCGCCCAGGCCGTCGTGCGCTCCCTCGAGCTCCTCGGCGTCACCGACGTCTTCGGCATTCCCGGCGGCGCGATCATGGAGGTCTACGACCCCCTGATGGCGTCGACCGAGCTGCGCCACATCCTGGTCCGTCACGAGCAGGGCGGCGGCCACGCCGCCGAGGGCTACGCGACGGCGTCCGGCAAGGTCGGCGTGACGATCGCCACCTCCGGCCCCGGCGCGACGAACCTCGTCACCGCGATCGCGGACGCCTACATGGACTCGATCCCGATCGTCGCGATCACCGGCCAGGTGTTCTCCCGTCTGATGGGCACGGACGCGTTCCAGGAGGCCGACATCGTCGGCATCACGATGCCCATCACCAAGCACTCGATCCTGGTGAAGGCTCCCGAGGACATCCCCGGCGCGATCGCCGCGGCGTTCGAGATCGCCTCCACGGGCCGACCCGGCCCGGTGCTCGTGGACATCACGAAGGATGCCCAGCAGGCCACGGCGCCGTTCGTCTGGCCGCCGAAGTACGACCTGCCCGGCTACCGTCCGGTGACCAAGGCGCACGGCAAGCAGATCCAGGCCGCGGCCACGCTGCTCGCCGAGGCCAAGAAGCCCGTGCTGTACGTCGGCGGCGGCATCATCCGCGGCCGCGCATCGGCCGAGCTGCTGACCCTGGCAGAGCTCACCGGCGCCCCCGTGGTGACCACGCTCATGGCGCGCGGCGCATTCCCGGACTCGCACCCGCAGCACGTCGGCATGCCCGGCATGCACGGCACGGTCCCTGCCGTGCTCGCGCTGCAGGAGGCCGACCTGCTCGTCGCACTCGGCACGCGCTTCGATGACCGGGTGACCGGCAAGGCCGAACTGTTCGCCCCGAACGCGAAGGTCGTGCACGTCGACATCGACCCCGCCGAGATCTCCAAGATCCGGACGGCCGACGTGCCGATCGTGGGCGGCGTGCGCGAGGTCATCACCGACCTCGAGGCGGCGTTCCGCGGCCTCCTGGGCGGCGCCAAGGGCGACATCGACGAGTGGTGGGCGTACCTGGACGGACTGCGCGCCGAGTTCCCGCTCGGCTACACGGCGCCCGAGGACGGTCTCATGTCCCCGCAGCACGTGATCCAGCGGATCGGCGAGCTCACCGGCCCGGAGGCCGTCTACGCGGCGGGCGTGGGCCAGCACCAGATGTGGGCGGCGCAGTTCATCAAGTACGAGCGCCCCAACTCCTGGCTGAACTCCGGCGGCGCCGGCACCATGGGATACGCCGTGCCGGCGGCCATGGGCGCCAAGGTCGCCGAGCCCGAGCGGGTGGTCTGGGCGATCGACGGCGACGGCTGCTTCCAGATGACCAATCAGGAGCTCGCGACCTGCGTGATCAACGACATCCCGATCAAGGTCGCGATCATCAACAACTCCTCCCTCGGCATGGTGCGCCAGTGGCAGACCCTGTTCTACGAGGGCCGGCACTCGAACACCGACCTGAACACCGGTCACGGCACGATCCGGATCCCCGACTTCGTGAAGCTCGCCGAGGCCTACGGCTGCCTCGCGATCCGCGTCGAGAAGGAGGAGGAGATCGACGCGGCCATCAAGCTCGCGCTCGAGACGAACGATCGCCCCGTCGTGATCGACTTCGTCGTGAGCGCCGACGCCATGGTGTGGCCGATGGTGCCGCAGGGCGTGAGCAACAGCTACATCCAGTACGCGCGCGACCACGCGCCCGCCTTCGACGAGGAGGACTGATCCATGTCCACGCATGTGCTGAGCCTCCTGGTGGAGGACACCCCTGGTCTGCTGACCCGCGTCGCCGGCCTGTTCGCGCGCCGCGGCTTCAACATCGAGTCGCTCGCCGTGGGCGTGACCGAGGTTCCGGGGATCTCCCGGATCACGGTCGTCGTCGACGTCGAGGAGTTCCCGCTCGAGCAGGTGACCAAGCAGCTGAACAAGCTGATCAACGTCATCAAGATCGTCGAGCTCGAGCAGAACGCGTCCGTGCAGCGTGAGCACATGCTCATCAAGGTGCGCACCGACAACAACTCGCGTTCGAACGTGCTGGAGGTCGTGAACCTCTTCCGCGCCTCCGTCGTGGACTACGCCCCCGAGGCGCTGGTGATCGAGGTCACCGGCGACAAGGGCAAGGTCGACGCCCTGCTGCGCGCGCTCGAGCCGTTCGGCATCAAGGAGCTCGCCCAGTCGGGCCTGCTCGCGATCGGTCGCGGCGGCAAGAGCATCACCGAGCGCGTGCTGCGCGGCTGACCCAGAGAACCACTGCCGATCCCGGACCTGCGGAGCACGTCGACGCAGGACGGGGCCGGCACCGAAAACCCCAACAAGGAGAACACACAGTGAGCACCGAGATCTTCTACGACGCAGACGCCGACCTGTCGATCATCCAGAACAAGAAGGTCGCGATCGTCGGCTACGGCTCGCAGGGCCACGCGCACGCGATGAACCTGCGCGACAGCGGCGTCGAGGTCGCGATCGCCCTCAAGGAGGGCTCCAAGTCGATCGCCAAGGCGTCCGAGGCGGGCTTCGCCGTCAAGACCGTCGCCGAGGCCACCCAGTGGGCCGACCTCATCATGATCCTCGCGCCGGACCAGCACCAGCGCGGCATCTACAGCGAGTCGATCGCGCCGAACCTGACGGCGGGCAAGACCCTCGCCTTCGCGCACGGCTTCAACATCCGTTTCGGCTACATCGACGCCCCCGAGGGCGTCGACGTGATCCTCATCGCGCCGAAGGCCCCCGGCCACACCGTGCGCCGCGAGTTCGTCGCCGGCCGCGGCATCCCGGACATCATCGCGGTCGAGCGCGACGCCTCCGGCACCGCCTGGGCGACCGCGCTGTCGTACGCGAAGGCGATCGGCGGCACCCGCGCCGGCGTCATCAAGACGACCTTCACCGAGGAGACCGAGACCGACCTGTTCGGCGAGCAGGCCGTGCTCTGCGGTGGCATGAGCCACCTCGTTCAGGCCGGCTTCGAGACCCTCACCGAGGCGGGCTACCAGCCGCAGATCGCCTACTTCGAGGTGCTGCACGAGCTCAAGCTCATCGTCGACCTGATGTGGGAGGGCGGCATCGCCAAGCAGCGCTGGTCGATCTCCGACACGGCCGAGTTCGGCGACTACGTCTCGGGCCCGCGCATCATCGACGCCGGTGTCAAGGAGCGCATGAAGGAGGTCCTCGCGGACATCCAGTCCGGCGCCTTCGCCACCCGGTTCATCGAGGACCAGGACAACGGCGCGACCGAGTTCCTCGCCCTTCGCGAGAAGGAGCAGGGTCACCCGATCGAGGCCACCGGCAAGGAGCTGCGTGCGCTCTTCGCCTGGAAGTCGCAGGACGAGGACTACGTCGAGGGCAGCGCCGCGCGCTGACCGGCAGTCCACGTGAGAACGGGCGTCCCTTCGGGGGCGCCCGTTCTTCGTTCCGGCCCCCGGGGTGCTACGCCGGGAAGACCACGCCCTCGCCGACGACGCGCAGGGCGATGCGCTGACCGGGGCGCGTGAGGGCGGCGTTCGCGTGCCGGATCGTGATCACCGGCGGTTCCGGATCGAGGCGCGGATCCGCGTCGGCGCGCGGCTCGAGCCGGATCCGCGCCGAGGTCTCGGATCCGAAGTACACGCCCTTCTCGACCGTCGCCCTGATCGGGGAGTCGGCGACGAGCTGCACCTGCTCGGGTCGCAGCATGAGCTGCACGCGGCCCCGCGCCGGCGGGTTGCGCACCGGCACGTAGCCGAGCGCGCAGGACGCGAGGGATCCGTCCAGCCAGGCGTCCAGGACGATCGCCTCGCCCAGGAACTCCGCCACACCGCGATCCGCCGGACGCGTGTAGACGACGAAGGGGTGCCCCGTCTGCACCAGGCGGCCGTCGCGCATCACGGCGACCTGATCCGCGAAGCTCAGCGCCTCGGACTGGTCGTGCGTGACGAGGATGGTCGTGGTCCCGGCGTCGGTGAGGATTCGCGCCACCGCCTCGCGGGTCGCGGCCCGCAGGCCCGTGTCGAGCGCGGAGAAGGGCTCGTCCAGCAGCATCAGCTCGGGTTCGCGGGCCAGCGCCCGCGCGATCGCGACGCGCTGCTGCTGCCCTCCGGAGAGCTGATCGGGGCGGCGCTCCGCGACGTCCTGCGGGAGCGAGACGAGATCGAGCAGTTCGGCCACGCGCCGGGCGCGATCCGCGCGGCCGAGGTCGTCCAGGCCGAAGGAGATGTTGCGCGCGACGGTCAGGTGCGGGAACAGCCCGCCGTCCTGGGTGACGTAGCCGATGTCGCGGCGGTGCACCGGCACCCAGGCCCCCGGTCCCGCGACCGTGGCGGACCCGAGCACGACCTCGCCCTCGTCGGGCCGCTCGAAACCGGCGATGATCCGCAGCAGCGTGGTCTTGCCGGATCCGGACGCGCCGACGACCGCGGTGATGCCGCCGGTCTGCACGGCGAGATCCACTCCGTGCAGCACCCTGTGCCCGCCGTACGAGGCGGTGACGCCGGCGACCTGCAGATGTGCGGTCGGCAGCGGGCCGGTGCCGGGGGAGGGCACGGCGCCGAGGGATCCGAGATTGTGTGCGGTCATGCGGTCTCCGCGGTTGTGGGGGAGGACGTCGCCGTGGCGGGTGCGGCGGAGGAGTCAGCGCGGGAGAGCACCGTGGACTGCCGGAACAGCAGGTAGGTCATCGGTGCGGAGAGCAGGATCAGCAGCGTCGCATAGGGCGCCGCGCCCGCGAAGTCGATCTCGCTGGACAGGCTCCAGAACCGCGTGGCGAGGGTCTGCACGCCGATCGGCGAGAGCAGCAGGGTGGCCGTGAGCTCCCCGGCCACGGCGAGGAACACCATCGCGAGGGCCGCGGCCGTGGCGGGGGCGACCAGGCGCAGGGTGACGCCGAAGAAGGCGCGCAGCGGGCGGCGCCCGAGGGCCTGAGCGGCCTCCTCCAGGCTCTGCGGCGCCTGGGCGATCCCCGCCTGCAGCGGCACCAGGGCGCGCGGGAGGAAGAGCAGCGCATAGGCCAGGAGCAGCAGCGCGGTGGTCTGGTACAGCGCCGGCACGAAGAAGAGCGAGACGGTCACGAGCGCGAGGGCGAGCACGATGCCCGGCATCGAGCTCGTGATGTAGTTGGTCCGCTCCAGGAGGCGGCTGAACGGCCCGGGATGCCGCACCGCGAGCCAGGAGAGCGGGAACGCCGCGATCACGGTGACGAGCCCGCCGCCGAGCGCGAGGGCGAGGGTCTGCAGGAGCGTCGGTACGAGATCGGGTGCCGTCCAGACGGCGCCGCCGCCGTAGGCCAGCCATCCGCCGATCACGACCGCGGGAACGCCGAGAGCGGCGATCCCCAGTGCGAGCAGGGCGACCTGTGCGGGGAGCTGCCATCCGCGCAGGCGGATCCGCCGGGGCGGTGCCGCACTGCCGGATCCGATCCGCGCGTAACGGGCGCGACCACGGGCGCGGCTCTCCAGCAGGAGCAGGGCGAAGCACAGCAGCATCAGCACGCCGGAGAGCATGCTCCCCGCGGAGCCGTTGAACGTGGACCGGTACTGGTCCATGATCGCGGTCGTGAAGGTGTCGAACCGGATCAGCGCGAACGCGCCGTACTCGCTCAGCAGGTGCAGTCCCACGAGCAGCGCGCCGCCGAGCAGCGCGAGACGCAGCTGCGGCAGCACCGTGCCGAAGAACACGCGCACCGGACCACGGCCGAGGCTCGCGGCGGCCTGCTCGAGAGCGGGATCCAGCCGGGCGAGCACCGCGCGCACCGGCAGGTAGACGAGCGGGAAGTAGGAGAGCGTCGCCAGCAGCACACCGGATCCGAGCCCGGCGAGCGAGGGGATCGCCGAGACCCAGGCATAGGAGTTCACGAACGCGGGGATCGCCAGGGGCATCGCGAGCACCGCGCCCCACGCGCCGGCGCCCGCGAGAGAGGTCCTCTCGACGAGCCAGGCGCCGCCGACCCCGATCACGGCGCACAGCGGCACGGTGATCGCGACGAGCAGCACGGTGTTCGTGAGCAGCTCGCCGACGCGGGGGCGGAAGATGAGCGCGGCCGACTCGGCCCAGCCGATCTGCGCCGCGGTCGTGACCACGAACAGCAGCGGCAGCAGCGAGAGCGCCGCCACCACGACGCCGGCGGCGATGACCACCCACGACCCGGCCCCCCGGGAGACGCCGCGGGGCGGCCGGAGCTGTTGCGCTCCGGCCGCCCGTCGGGAGGTGGTCGTCGTGGTGATGTCTGCGCCTTAGAGCAGGCCCGCCTGGGTCATCAGATCGGTGACCTGCTTGGAGTTCAGCGTAGCCGGATCGATGGTGGGCGCCTGCAGGTCCTTGAGCGGGACGAGCTTCGGGTTGGCGGCCACGCCGGATCCGACCGGGTATTCGAACGAGGTGCCGGTCTGCAGGATCTTCTGGCCCTCGGCCCCGGTGACGAAGGCGAGGAACTTCTGCGCCGCCGCCTGGTGCTTGCTCGACTTCAGGACGCCGCCGCCGGACACGGACACGAATGCGCCGGGATCCTGGTTCTTGAAGTAGTGCAGCTGCACGTTCTTGGAGTTCTCACCGGTCTGCGCCTGGTCGCCGAACCAGTAGTAGTGGTAGATCACGGCGCCATCGATCTCGCCCGCGTTCACGGCCTTCATCGCGGTGGAGTTGCCCTTGTAGGCGACCGAGTTGGTCTTCATGGCCTTGAGCCACTGCTCGGCGGCGTCGGCGCCCTTGAGCTGCACGAGCGCGGAGACGATGGCCTGGAAGTCGGCGCCGGACGGGGAGGCGGCCCAGCGGCCCTTCCACGACGGGTCGGCGAGGTCCATGAGGGACTTCGGCAGCTGCGCCTCGGTGAGCTTCGAGGTGTTGTACGCGAACACCGTCGAGCGGGCGGCGATGCCGACCCACTTGCCGGAGGACGGACGGTACTCGGTCGGCACGTTCTTGAGCGCCTCATCGCCCGGCGAGGAGAAGAGGCCTGCCTTCTCGACGGCCGACATCGACGGCGAGTTCTCGGTGAGGAACACGTCGGCGGGAGAGCGGTCGCCCTCCTGGATGAGCTGCTGCGACATCTCGGTGTCGCCGCCGTTGCGCACCTGGACCTTGATCCCGGTCGCCTTCGTGAACGCGTCGGTCCACGACTTCGTGAGCTCCTCGTGCTGGGCATTGTAGATCGTGATGGTCTGACCGGCGAGGCTGTCGCCGGTGCTCGACGCGGGCGTCGCGGAGCCGCTGCAGGCGGTGAGCGCGAGGGCGACGGCGGAGGCCGCCGCGGCGGCGGAGAGCAGTCGGAGGGAACGGTTCACGGAGAGTCCTTCGAGGAGGGAGAAGCGCGGAAGTCGCGAATCACATAGTAGGTAAGGCAAGCCTCACTCAACAACCTGATGACGTTCCTGTGAATGACGAGGCCTGCGCCGGCAGCCGGGCAGGTGCGCGTCACTCGACCCCGTAGAACCGCGCGGCGTTGCCCCAGAGGATCGCGTCGGCATCGAGACCGCGCGCCTCGGCCCAGTCCGCCACCGCCTGCGCCCACCGGCCGCGGCTCGCGGGGTCGTACTCCTGCGGATCACCGCCGAGGGCGGAGACCGGCCAGTCGCCGCCCCAGAGCAGGCGGCCGGATCCGAACGCCTCGGCGGCCGCATCCAGGAAGGGGGTCACCTGCGCCGGGCTCCAGGATCCACCGGCCTCCGCGGGCAGCCCGGAGAGCTTGATGGAGACCTGCGGATGCGCGGCGAGGTCGTTCAGATCGCGCAGCCAGGCGGCGGCGGGGCGGAGCGGATCCGTCGCCGTCCCGATCGCGGGCTTCCCGAGGTGGTCGAGCACGATCGGCAGGGAGGGCACCGCGGCGGCGAGGTCGGAGACATCGGACAGCTGGCGGGCGCGGACGCACGCGTCGAAGCGCAGTCCGTGCGCGGCCAGCGCGGTGGCGCCCGCACGGAACGCGTCGCTGCGTGCGGTGCCGTCGGGCTCGTCCTGCAGGTTGTGCCGCACGCCCACGACGCCGTCGAGCCCGGCGAGCGCGGAGAGGTGCGCGGTGGACCGCTCCCCGCGATCGAGCCGCGCGCCCGCGACGATGCCGACGACACCCGTGAGCGCGGCGTTCTCGGCGACCCAGCGCGCCTCGTCCAGGAACTGCGACTCGACGCATTCCGCCTGCACGAAGATCGCCGCCGAGCCGTCGACGCCGTCGACCCCGTCGACGCTCGCGTGCGCGAGCTCCTCGGCGGCGAAGCGCTGAGCGAGCGGTCCGGAGAGCCACTCGTAGTCGAGTCGGGACGGATCCCACAGGTGCAGATGGGAGTCGAGGAGGCGCATGGTGACATCCTCTCGCAGATCGGCGCGCGTGCGGCGCAGACATCCGATGTTCCCGAAAGCCCCTAGGATGACGCCATGGCAGTCACCGACGAGGCGATCGAGAAGATCAAGGCGATGATCGTGTCGGGCGAACTCGGCCCGGGCGATCGCCTGCCGCCCGAGAAGGAGCTCGCCGAGCGGCTCGGCCTGAGCCGCAACTCGATGCGGGAGGCCGTCAAGGCGCTCGAGGTGATCCGCGTCCTCGACGTGCGCCGCGGCGACGGCACCTACGTGACGAGCCTCGAGCCGCACCTGCTGCTCGAGGCGATCAGCTTCGTCATCGACATGCACGACGACGACTCGCTACTCGAACTGTTCGCGGTGCGGCGCATGCTGGAATCGCAGGCCACGGGCCTTGCCGCCACGCACGGCGACGAGGGCGCGATCGCCGAGCTCCAGGCCGAGATCGACGGGATCGACGCGGGCGTCTCGATCGACGACCTCGTCGCGCACGACATCCGCTTCCATCAGGAGATCGTGCAGATGACCGGCAACGGTTACCTCGCGAGCCTCATCGACAGCCTGTCGAGCCAGACCATTCGCGCACGGGTGTGGCGCGGTCTCACGGAGCAGGGCGCCGTGGAGCGCACGCTCTCGGAGCACCGCGCCATCGCCGACGCGATCGCGCAGCACGACCCCGCCCTCGCGACCTCTCTCGCCACCGCGCACATCGCGGGCGTGGAGCGCTGGCTGCGCCAGGCCGCCCAGAGCTGAGCCCGGCTCCTTCGGGGTGCGGTCGCCTCGGACCGGGTCCTGCAAGACCATGTCCCACTTCTGGCTGCGAATTCTGGTGATTCGCGACCAGAAGTGGGACACGGGCCGGCCAAAAGTGGGACACGGTCTTGCGGGACGGTGGGGGCTACTCCGGGCGGAGGCGCAGCTGCGCCATGCCGCCGTCCACCTCGATGAAGGTGCCGGTGGTGGATCCCGAGGCGGGGCTGACGAGGTACAGCACGGCGCCGGCGACCTCGTCCGGCGACACCAGGCGACCGTGCGGCTGGCGCGCGTTGAGCGCGGCTCGCTCGGCGGCGGGATCCGCGGCGGAGTCGAGCAGCCGCCCGACCCACGGGGTGTCGGCGGTGCCGGGGGTGACGGCGTTCACCCGGATGCCCTCGCGGAGGTGATCCGCGGCCATCGCCCTGGTGAGCGCCGAGACCGCGCCCTTCGACGCGGAGTACAGAGCGCGCTGCGGCAGGCCCGTCGTCGAGGCGATCGAGGCCGTGTTGCAGATCGCGGCGGCCGGCGAGTCCCGCAGCCACGGCAGGGCCGCGGCGGAGACGCGGGCGATGCCCGTCACGTTGATCGAGAGGACACGCGCCCACTCGTCGTCGTCGTTCGCCGCGATGTCGCCCTGTGCGCCGATCCCGGCGTTGTTCACGACGATGTCGATGCGGCCGAACCGCTCGCCGATCGCGGCGACGGCCGCGTCCACGCTCGCACGATCCGACACGTCCGCGGTGAATGCGGCGAAGCGCGGATCCGCGCCGGCCACGTCGCGGTCGAGCACAGCGATCTGCGCGCCCTGCTCGTGCAGCTGTGCGGCGATCGCCGCGCCGATCCCGGATGCGCCGCCCGTGACGATCGCGACGAGCCCCTCGACCTGACCGGTCATGCCTGTGCCTCCCATGCGATGAATTCCTGACGCTGGCCGCCCAGCCCCTCGATGTCGATCTCCACGACGTCCCCGGCGCGCAGATACGGGAACTTCCCCCCGAACGCGACGCCCTGCGGGGTGCCCGTGAGGATCAGGTCCCCGGGTTCGAGGGTGATGTACTGCGAGATGTGATGCACGATCTCGGCGACCGAGAAGATCATGTCGTTCGTGTTCGAGTCCTGCCGCGGCTCGCCGTTCACGAAGCTGCGCAGGCGCAGGTTCTGCACCTCGACCTCGTCCGGCGTGACCAGCCACGGTCCGGTCGGGTTGAAGCCGAAGGCCGCCTTGCCCTTCGACCACTGTCCGCCGGAGACCTCCATCTGGAACGCCCGCTCCGAGACGTCGTTGCAGACGACGTATCCGGCGATGTGCGCGGCGGAGTCTGCGGGGGAGTCGAGGTAGGCGGTGCGGGATCCGATCTCGATGCCGAGCTCCACCTCCCAGTCGAGCTTGGTCGACCCTTTTGGGATCATGGTGCCGTCGTTGGCCCCGCAAATCGAGCTCGGTGCCTTGTTGAAGACGATCGGCTCTTTGGGGACCGGCATGCCGGCCTCGGCGGCGTGGTCGGAATAGTTGAGCCCGATGGCGATGAAATTGCCGACCTTGCCGACGCATTGGCCGATGCGCGGCTTGCCTTTCACCA
>JAITLM010000005.1 GCA_031277885.1 Microbacterium sp. | reverse complement strand
CGTCGCCGAGCGCATGGCGCATTTCGGCGTCGCCGTGCGCGACGACGGACGCTCACTCGCGTTCGAGGATCCCTGGGCCAACGCGATCCGCCTCACGACCGCCGCCTGAGCGCGGCGCGAGGCGTCGCACCGCGCTCCTTGTGGCGGATGGCTCAGCCGATCCGCACGGCGCTGATCGCGCCATCGGGCCAGAACACCTCGACGAGCGCCTCGCCCGCATCGGACACGACCGCGCGCGCCGAGGGCGCAGGGTCGGATCCGCGCCCCAGGCGGACCGCCGCGATCACGACATCACCCTCCCCCACCTCCGCGAAATCGAGCCGCGGGATCGAGACGACCTCGCCGATCGGCGAGACGCCGCTCTCGGTGCGCACCGAGGCCGTCGCCGCCCCCGACAGCGTGCGGAGCTCGGAGCGCAGACCGTCCAGGTCGAGCACGATCGCAGCGTCCCCGCCCTCCGCGGTCGCTACGGCGGCCCCGGTCAGCGGCCAGCCGCTCACGCGCACCGGAAGCGGCGTCACGGCGACGCCGTCCCTCGGCAGCCGCCGGGTCGCGCGCACCTCCCACGATCCGCGGACGACGCTCGTGGTCGCGAGCAGCGGCCCGTCCGCTACGGCGCCCGTGCGTCCGGATCCGTGGTCGTAGGTCGGGGGGTCGATGCTCGAGTCCACCCAGTGCGCGTCGGCCGTCGAACTCGCGAACGCCGCGATGCCGTCGTCGCCGATCACGCCCCGGACGAAGCCCGTGCGGTGCGTGGACCGCCCCTCGGCGTCGAGCGCGCCCACCATGCTGTCCGCGGGATCGTCGATCGTCGCCCCGATGAGCGGCGGCAGCGTCGCGCTGGAGTAGCCGAACCGGGCGTACAGCGCCGAGTCGCCGATGCGGTCGCCCTCGAACGCGTGGTCCGCGCCGTGGTTGATCACGCGCACGATGCCGTCCGCCGCGGTGCCGCTGACGAGCCAGCCGGCGGGCCGGATCACCCGGCGCACATCGCCCTCCTCGATCGGCAGCGGCTCCTCCACCGCCGTCCAGACCTCGTGGTCGGCCGGCAGCACGAGGCCGAGGAACCCCTTCGACGCCCAGTACGGAGACCCGCCGCCCGAGTACGACTGCGCCATCGCGGGCCACTCGCCGAACAGACCCATCGTCAGCAGACCGCGTTCGTCGATCGCCCCGCGCTCGATGAACGCGCGGAGCTGACCCGAGGCCGCACGGCGCAGCAGGCCGAGCGGCTGCCTGGTGGCGCCGGTGACCGCGCCCATCCAGAGCGGCGCGGCCGTCGCGAACCGGTAGATGAGGCTGCGCCCCTGCAGCACGGGCATGCCGTCCGCGCCGGTGAGCGCCGCGTAGTCGTCGAGGAAGTCTGTCAGCCGAGCGCGGAACACCGGCGTGAGCGCTTCGGATCCGAACGCGGCGGATCCCTGCGATCCCGCCCAGAGCAGCGGGTACAGGTGCATCGCCCAGCCGCAGTAGTAGTCGTACGCGCGCCAGGTGCCATCGGCCCACCAGCCGTCGGACTGGTAGTAGTCCTCGATGCGCGCGAGGTCGGCCGCGATCCGCGCGGGATCGTGCGGCCCGCCGACCGAGGCGAGGAAGGTCTCGACGGTGATCCGGAACCACAGCCAGTTGTTGTCGGGGTACCGGCCCGCCGGGTTCAGCGCCAGCCAGTCCACGATGCGCTGCTGCGCCGCGGCGTCGAGCGCGTCCCACAGCCACGGCCGGGTGAGCTGCAGCCCGAGGGCGATCGAGGCCGCCTCGACCTCGGCCTGCGCCTGTTCGGCGGGCAGGATCCACCGCTCCGGATTCGACGGGTCGGTGCCCGCGATGAGGCCGTCGCGGTACCAGTCCAGGAACCCGTGCGGATCCGCCCCGCGTTCACCGGTGAGGCGGAAGGCGAACAGCATGAACGAGCGCGCGAACCCCTCCAGCCCGTCGCTGTCCACCCCGCTGCTGCTGGTCTGCCCTGGTAGGCGCACCTGGCTGCGGGTCGGGGTGAAGTACGGCCGCAGCGACAGCAGCAGGTGGTCGGCCACCGCGGCCCAGTGCGCCCGCGTCCATCCCGTGTGCGGCGAGAGCGTCCGGTCCTCCGGGGGCAGGATCAGGCGGGCGGGATCGGAAGCGGTCACGGGGTCTCCTTCACGAGAGGGGTCGATGGGGCGGGGCTCGGCTCGACGGGGTCCGCCGGGGCCGGGATGCTCGGGCGCAGCGAGGATTCGCGCACGTGCAGCTCGGGACTGAGCTTCACCCGGAATGCGGGGCGCCCGCTGCCGGCCTCGAGCCGGGCGATGAGCAGGTTCACGGCCTCGCGTCCGACGTGCTGCTTGGGCGGGCGGACGGCGGTGATCGCGGGGTCGCCGAACCGGGCGACGTCGTCGTCGTAGGCGACGATCGCGAGATCGTGCGGCACGCGGATCCCCCGGTCCAGCGCGTGCTGCTCGAGGGCGAGGGCCTGCGGATCCGGCAGCACGATGACCGCCGTGGTGGCCGTGTCGCGGATGACCCGCAGCGCATCGTCCATCGCCTGCTCGCGACCCGCGGTGTCGAAGCGGATCCCGTTGATGCTCGCGACGTCGGTCGGCAGCCCGAGGGTGCGCAGAGTGCTCTCCCAGCCGCGCCGGACGTAGCGGCCGGTGGGACGCTCGGTCTCGGTGATCAGGCCGATGCGCTCGTGCCCCTGCTCGTGCAGGTGCCGGACGGCGAGCGCGGCGCCCGCGGAGTGATCCGAGACGACCGAGTCCAGGTGCGGCGCCGCGGCCGCGGCGCGCACCCGGCGCTCCGCGAGCACGACGGGCACGGGCAGGGCGTCGAGCCACTCCAGCATCTCGACCGCGTTCTCGCCGAAGGTGTCGGGGGCGACGATGAGCCCGTGCAGACCGGGGGTGTTCAGCAGCGCCTCGACCTGGCGGCGGTTGTCCCGCAGGTCGTACGTCGACGCGCGCAGCAGCAGCCGGGCGCGCAGCTGGGCGGCCTGTGCTCTCGCGCCGTGCACGATGGGCGGCCAGTAGTAGTCGAGCGAGGGCACGACCATCCCGATCGTGTAGCGCGTGACGGCCGGGTCGTGCCCGGCGAGCGCGGGGCTGAGGCCGGGTTCGAGGGCGCTGCGCAGCGTCGCGCCGCCGTGCACGCGAGTGACGAGCCCCAGCTGGGCGAGCGTGTTGATGTCGCGCCGGATCGTGAGCTCGCTCACACCGAGGCGGCTCGCGATCGTGGAGACGCTCACCGAGCCGTGCTCGCGGATCTCGTCCATGATCCGCTCCCGGCGCTGCACGGCGAACAGCGGATCCCGCCCGCTCATGACAGCTCCTCGATCACGGTCGCGAACCCGCCCGTGCGGCCCCCGACCTCGTAGACGAGGCGGGTCAGCCGCGGGCCCCACACCGCGACGAGCTCGGGATCGTCCAGCTCCCACACCTCGAGCGAGGGCGGCACCGGTGCGCTCCCGTCGTCCGCCGCGATGCGGATCCGCCGCCCGTCGGCCTCGACCTCGACCGCGTCGCCGGCGGGCGTGACCTCGCCCCCGGCGATGAGGTGGATCCGGTGCGCGCCGTCCTCGGTCAGCCGCCATCGGTCCACGACCTCGATGCGGTCCGCGCCCGCATCGGAGGCGCCGAACCGGAACGTGCGGCGCCAGGAGTCGCCCGCGGGGAGCGGGTAGGCGCCCGCCAGTTCCAGCTCGAACTCCGCGCTCCTCCCGGCCTCCGCATCGCGGTCCGACGGCCGGGCCGATCCCGGCTCGCCCCGCGGCGCGGCGATCACCCGTGCGGCGTACGCCGGCCCCTCGCCCTGCTCGAGACCGAACGGCGCCGGCGCGCTGTGCCAGCCGCTCTGCATCGCGCGGATCAGGTACCGCTCTGCGCCGAAGGTCTGCGCGGTGTAGGTGGGCTTGCCCACGTCGACGAGCAGCTGCCGGCCGCCCGCCGCGACGACGAAGGATCCGAGGTCCTTGTGGTTGTGGTTCTCATCGTTCGTGCCGCCCTTCGCGGCGAGCGCGAGCCCGGTCGCGGATCCCGCCGCCGCGCGGCGCACCAGCACCTGGACCGACGGGAGCCAGACCGCCGCCGGGAGCGGCGCGGCCGCGGGGACGGCGTCGCGCCAGGCGGCGTCGGCGAGCGCGCGTACCAGCCGCGGCAGCCCTCCCGCGGCCTCCGCGACGGGCGCATCCGGCCTGCGCGCGGCCCGCGCCCACTCCGTCACTCTCGCGTCTCGGGTGAGGCCGCCCCAGCGGAAGGGGAGCTGCCACGGCTCGTGGCCGCGCGAGCGCGCCCAGCCGTCGGCCACGTTCACGTACCAGGCGCCGCCGAGGTGCATGCGCATCGGGAACCGCAGGACCTCGGCGACGACGGGGATCCCGGTCGCATCGAGCCCGCCGCCGGTGACCGCGGCGACGGTGTCCAGCATCTCGAGCATGCGCCCGGCACCGTTCCACCAGTACGCGACGCCCTCGTCGATCGCGCCGTCCGCCGGCAGCTCCGCGAGGTAGCGGTCGAGGCTGTCCAGGGCGCGCGCGAGGAGGCGGGCGACCCGGTCGGCGTCATCGAGAAGCAGCACCGCCGCCAGGATCACGTTGCCGAGGATCCAGGGGTTCCAGTTGTTGACGTCTCGCCAGTAGCCGAGCCACCACAGGTCGTCCCTGGTTTCGAACGGGGTGAAGACGCGCAGCTCCGCCTCGTGCCGGATGCGCTCGCGCAGACCAGGCCAGCTCTCGTCCCAGCGCGGTCCCAGGATGCGGTCCGCGACGGCCAGCTGCGCCACGATCTCACCCGCGACGAGGTCGAGATACGGGGAGGCGACGTCGGGCAGCACGAACCCGCGCCGGGGGTGCGCATCGTCGTGCGCAGGCAGCGACCAGGTGCTCTGCTCGCACAGCACCACGACACCGTCCGCCGCCTCGTCGATCCACGCCGGCTCCTCGGTCACGGCCGCGGCCAC
Source organism: Microbacterium sp. (assembly GCA_031277885.1). Classification (GTDB taxonomy): domain Bacteria; phylum Actinomycetota; class Actinomycetes; order Actinomycetales; family Microbacteriaceae; genus Microbacterium. The sequence continues at coordinate 9,224 of JAITLM010000005.1, read as the reverse complement.
CACGGCCCTGGTCAGCCGCTCCTGCCGATCGGACACCGCCCGCTCGTAGGTCGCGCGGTCGCCGTCGCGGACGTAGCGCGCGAACAGCGAGCCCAGCGCGTCCGGCCACGGGCGCCCGAGGTCGTCCGCAGCGGCCGCCAGGATCCGTTCGATCGTGATCGGATCCGCCTGCGTCCACGCGTTGCGGCGTTCGATCGAGGGGATCGCCACCCGGTCACGGAGAGTCTCGGGAGCAGCGCGGCCGACGGTCGCGCGCAGCGCATCCTCGCGCATCGCGGGCCCCCAGGCCGTGAACAGCGGCCCGCGGAATTCCGCGGCATCGACGGCCGCGCCGGGCGGAGGCACGGCGTGCGCGCTGACCCGGGAGAGGGCGTCCGCATCGGGGTTCCGCGTCATGGCTCAACCTTCGCTTGTGCTTGTATCTGTTCGACTCTGAATGTTTGGTTTCGTCTCGAACGAGTCCGAGTATCTACTGAGTTCAGCGACGACGCAATGCCCTGCTTCGTCGGGATCTGACGAAGGACGGGAACCCCCGGGAATGACCGCAACGACCACCCCCCACGCTCTCGTCGTGATGTCACGCGAAGTGTTCGAGCGCCAGTTCGACGACGCGCGCATCGCCCGGCTGCGCCGCATCGCGACCGTTGCGGAGCCGATCTTCACGGAGGATCTCGACGATCCCGCCCTGGCCGAGCGGCTGGCCTCGGTCGAGGTGCTCCTGACCGGCTGGGGCGCCCCTCGCCTCGACGCCGGGCGTCTGGACCGGATGCCGAACCTGCGCGCGATGCTGCACTGCGCGGGCTCCATCCGCCCGCAGGTGAGCGAGGAGTTCTGGCGCCGAGGGATCCGTGCCGCCTCGGTCGCCGAGGTCAACGCGCTGCCCGTCGCGGAGTTCACCCTCGCCGCGATCATCTTCGCGGGCAAGAAGGCGCCGTTCATCGCCGCCGACCCGGAGACGCGCCGGCAGAACGGTCTCAGGGCGGAGCGCTTCGGCGGGCTCGGGAATCTCGGCCTCACGATCGGCGTCGTCGGCTTCAGCCGGGTCGGCCGCCGCGTCGTCGACATCGTGCAGCAGCTCGAGGACGTCACGGTCCTCGTCGCGGATCCCTACGCGGATCCGTCCGAGATCGCCGCGGCCGGCGGCGTGCACACGACGCTCGAGGAGCTGCTGCCCCGGGTGGACGTGCTGTCGCTGCACGCGCCGGAGCTGCCGTCGACGCGGCACATGATCGGTACGGCGCAGCTCGCCGCGCTCCCGGATCACACGACCGTCATCAACACCGCCCGCGGCAGCGTGATCGACACGGCCGCGCTCGAGCGCGAATGCGCGAGCGGCCGCCTCAACGCGATCCTCGATGTCACGGATCCCGAGCCCCTGCCCGCGGATTCGCCGCTCTACCGCCTGCCGAACGTCATGATCACGCCGCACCTGGCGGGCTCCCTCGGCACCGAGCTGTACCGCATGACCGATGCCGCGCTCGATGAGCTCGAGCGCTTCGCCGCAGGCCTGCCCCTGCACGAGGAGGTCACCGTCGACGCCCTGCAGCTCAGCGCCTGAGCAGCTCCTCCCCTCCACCCGCACCACCCGATCCCCTCTCAGAAGGAGAACCTCGCATGAAGCGATCCCTCATCGCCGTCGGCACCGTCGCCGCGGCGGCGCTCGCCCTCGCCGGCTGCGCCGGCACGTCCGCCCCGGCCTCGTCCGCTTCGGGCGGCGGCAGCACGACGCTGCGCATCTCGGTGTGGAACTACGCGCAGACGCCCGAGTTCAAGGCCCTCTTCGATGCGTTCCACAAGGCCAACCCCGACATCACGATCGAACCGGTCGACATCCTCGCCGCGAACTACGAGGACAAGGTCACGACGATGCTCGCGGGCGGCGACACGACCGACATCATCACCGTCAAGAACCTCACCGACTTCGGCGGCTACGCGCAGAAGAAGCAGCTCGTCGGCGTGAACGACCTCGTCAAGGCGCTGCCCTCCGACAAGATCCCCGCGCTCGGCGAGTACAAGGCCGACGGCACCTACTACGCGGTCCCCTACCGCCAGGACTTCAGCGTGCTGTTCTACAACAAGCAGCTGCTCAAGGACGCCGGCATCGCCGAGCCTTCGGCGCTCACCTGGGACGAGTTCGCCGCGGACGCCAAGAAGCTCACGAAGGGCGACGGTGCGGACAAGGTCTACGGCGCGTACATCCACACCTGGAACTCGCTCGTGCAGGGCTACGCCTCCGCACAGCAGGACAAGGCCTTCGACAAGCCCGACTACTCCTGGATGAAGGACCAGTACGACCTCACGGTCGGCATGCAGAAGGACGGGACGATCCTCGACTACGGCACCGCCAAGAGCCAGCAGGCCCAGTACAAGACGATCTTCGAGACCGGCAAGGCCGCGATGGTCCCGATGGGCACCTGGCTCATCTCGCCGCTGCTGGCCGACACGGCTGCGGGCACCACATCCGTGGACTGGGGCATCGCGCCGATCCCGCAGATCAAGAGCGGATCCAAGGTCACCACGATGGGCGGCCCGACGGGCTTCGGGATCAACAAGAACTCGAAGAACCAGGATGCGGCGAAGAAGTTCCTGTCCTTCGCCGCGGGCCCCGACGGCGCCAAGGCCGTCGCATCGATCGGCATCGTGCCGGCGTATCACAGCGACGAGATCACCACGCAGTACTTCGGCCTGAAGGGCATGCCGCAGGACGCGACCTCGAAGAAGGCCTTCACGCCCGACACGATCCGCCCCGACGGCGCGACCGGTCCTCTCGCCGCTCAGCTGCAGGGCGTCCTCGACCAGGAGCACCAGTTGATCATGACCGGCAGCAAGTCGGTCGACGACGGCATCTCCGAGATGGAGAGCCGCGTGACCTCCGAGGTGCTGAACCAGTAGCGCGACGGGGTCGTTGCGCGCCCTTCGTCTCGTCGCTGCGCTCCTCGCTCAGGGACCGCTGACCCACCGGTCCCTGAGCGAGCGCAGCGAGACGAAGGGCGCTCGACGCCACTGAACCCCCTCCCGGAATCGGAGCAGAGAGACACATGACCACCACCACGGACCGCCCGCCCGCAACGGTGCAGCGCACGGTCGCGAGCCGGCGGATGCGCCGGCGCAGCATCCTCGTCGGCTGGAGCTTCATCCTGCCGAACTTCCTCGGCTTCGCGCTGTTCACCCTCGTGCCGGTGCTCGCCGCGTTCGTGCTGGCGTTCATGAACTGGGACGCCTACAACCCGCCCACGTTCGCCGGGATCAAGAACTTCGCCCGCCTGTTCGGGGACCAGAACTTCCACGTCGCGCTGGGCAACACGCTGCTCTACGCGATCGGTCATGTGCCGCTGACCCTCGTCTGCGCGCTGGGACTCGCGATCCTGCTCAACCAGAAGCTGCGCGGCATCGCGTTCTTCCGCGTCGCCATCTTCTTCCCCTACATCACCTCGCTCGTCGCGATCGCGATCGTGTGGAACATGCTCTTCGATCCGGTGAACGGGCCGATCAACCAGTTCCTGCACCTGCTGGGGATCGCGAACCCGCCGGGATGGACCTCGAGCACCGGCTGGGCGCTGCCCGCGGTCATCATCACGAGCGTGTGGCGCGACATGGGCTACTACATGGTGCTGTTCCTCGCGGGACTGCAGGCCATCCCGCAGGAGTACTACGAGGCCGCCGCGATGGACGGCGCCGGCCGGTGGCGCACGTTCTGGAACATCACCCTGCCGTCGCTGCGGCCCACCACGTTCCTCGTGCTCGTGCTGCTGAGCGTGTCGAGCTTCAAGGTGTTCGACCTCATCTTCGTGATGACCGGCGGCGGACCGGGACGCGCGACGCTCGTGCTCTCCCAGCTCATCTACCAGGACGGCATCCTGAACGGCCAGTTCGGGTACTCCTCGGCGATCTCGCTCGTGCTGTTCCTGATCGTCCTGCTCGTGACCGTCTTCCAGTTCCGGATCCAGCAGAGGAGGGAGCGCTGATGTCCGCTCTCGTATCCGACCTCGCCGAGGAGCTCGACGGCGGGCGCATGCCTCCCGCGCCCGTCCCTCGGCGCCGCACGAGGAGGAACCGCGCGCTGATCGGACGCATCGGGATGTACGCGCTGCTCGTGGTCCTGCTGACCGTCGTGCTGCTGCCTTTCCTGTGGATGCTGTCCTCCTCGTTCAAGCACGACGACCAGGTGCTCACGGTGCCCGTGCAGTGGCTGCCGACCACCTTCGTGTGGAGCAACTACGCGCAGATCTGGACTCAGATCCCGATGGCCGGCTACCTCGCGAACTCCGCGTTCCTCGCGATCGTCATCACGATCCTGCAGGTGCTCACGGGCAGCTTCGCCGCCTACGGCTTCTCCAAGGTGCGCTTCCCCGGCCGTGACGCGCTGTTCCTCGCCTACATCGCGACGATCGCGGTGCCCTGGCAGGCCTACATGATCCCGCAGTACGTGATGATGCAGAAGGCGGGCCTGACGAACACGTTCACCGCGCTCATCCTGCTGCAGGCGTTCGGCGCGTTCGGGGTGTTCCTGATGCGGCAGTACTACCTGACCATCCCGGACGAGCTCAACGAGGCCGCCCGGATCGACGGCCTCAGCGACTACGGCATCTGGGCGCGGATCATCCTGCCGCTGTCGAAGCCCGCGCTCGCCTCGCTCGCCCTCCTGACGTTCGTGAACACCTGGAACGACTACATGGGACCGTTCATCTACCTCTCCAGCAACGAGCTGTGGACGGTGCAGATCGGGCTCAAGTCGTTCATCGGCCAGTACTCCGCGCAGTACGCGCTGATCATGACCGGATCCGTGATCTCGATCATCCCGATCCTCGTCATCTTCCTCGCGGGGCAGCGCTACTTCATCAGCGGCATCGCGACGAGCGGGATGAAGGGATGAGCGCCGTGTCCGACGAACGCGCCGCGGCGCCGCGGCGCGGCATCCTCCGCCTCCGCCAGGAGACCATGGAGTCGATGTTCGGGTACGCGTACACGATCCTGATGACGGATCTGCTGCTCGTGCTCGCGAACCTGCCGCTCGCCGTGCTGCTTCTCGTCTCGCGCGACGCCCTGCAGGCGTGGCCGACCGTGCTGCTGTTCTCCCTCACGCTCGCGCCCTCGCTGGCGGGGGCCTTCGAGGTCTTCCGCCGCATGCGCGGCGAGGAGCCCCCGCGCCCGTTCGCCGCGTTCTGGCACGGGTACCGCAGCCGCGGCGCGACGGCCGCTCTGCTCGGCCTCGTCACGGCGCTCGTGATCGGCTTCGTCCTCTACGACGGCGCGATCCTGACCGGAACGGTCTGGGCGCCCCTGCTCGCGCCGACGTTCGCCGTGGTCGCCGCCTGGGCTCTGGTCGCGTGCACGTCGTCGCTCGCCGGCCTCGTGCTGTATCCGCAGGCGTCGGTGCGCGCGATCGTGAAGGCCGCGGTCTACCTGTCCGTCCGGCGCTGGTACTTCAGCGTGTTCGCGCTCGTACTGCTCGGGATCTCGGCGGCCGCGGTCATCGTGCAGCCCGTGCTCGGCGCGCTCGTGCCGGGACTCCTGCTGTACGTCGTGTTCGCGAACGCGGAGTTCTCGTTCCGCCGGGCGGTGGAGACAGAGGTCGCAGAGCGCTGATGTGCCAGTCTGGTGCGTGGATCCCGCATCGTCTCTGGAGAGTTCATGGCCCTTCCCGCCCCGCGTCCGATCGACCCCCACGCTGTTCCCGCACTGCGCTGGGGTGTGATCGGCACCGGCTGGATCGCGGGACGATTCGCCGACGCCCTGCACCGGCATACCGCGCAGCGCGTGACCGTCGTGGCCGCCCGCGATGCGGAGCGGACCGCGGCCTTCGCCGCCGCGCACGGCATCGAGACGGCGGTGACGGATCGCCGCGCCCTGCTCGATGCCGTCGATGCGGTCTACATCGCGGTGCCCCACAGCGCTCACGCCGCCCTCGCGCGGGAGGCGATCGCCGCCCGTCGGCACGTGCTGGTGGAGAAGCCGTTCGCGACCGGCGCCGCAGAGGCGCGCGAGGTGATCGACGCGGCGCGCGCGGCGGGCGTGCTCGCGATGGAGGCGATGTGGACCCGTTACCTGCCGCAGAGCGAGGTGCTGCGCCGGCTCATCTCCGACGGCGACCTCGGCGAGATCCACCACGTCGCGGCCGACTTCGGATCGGTGGCGCCGTACGATCCGGCCGGCCGGATGTGGAATCCCTCGCTCGGGGGCGGCGCGCTGCTCGATCTCGGCGTGTATCCGATCTCCTTCGCCTCCTCGATCCTGGGAGCACCGGACCGGATCCAGGCTTCGGGGTCGATCACGCCGGACGGCATCGACCTGCGCGCCACCGCGCTGCTCGGCTACGCACACGGAGCGGACGCCGTCGCGTCGACATCGATGGTGTCCCGCACGGCCGAGCGCGCCGAGGTGATCGGCTCCGCGGCGCGCGTCGATGTGCTGCCGTCGTTCTTCGCTCCCACGGGACTGCGGGTGACGCGCCGGGTCGGCCGGCGCAACGAGGTGGAGGAGTGGATCGACGACACCTTCACCGAGCGCTACGACGGACTCGGCTATCAGGCGACGGCTCTCGCGCAGTACGTCGGCGAAGGGCGCACGGAGTCCCCGCTGCACCCGCTCGACGAGGTCGCCTCCGTGCTGGACGTGATCGACCGGATCCGCGCGCAGCTGACCGTCGTCGATCCGGCACGGTTCCGCGAGGTCTGACGCGAACCCGGCCTGGACGCGCGCGCGGCGAGGAGCGCATGCTGGGAGCATGACCGGATTCCAGACCACGCACGCGTTCAGCGGGTTCAGCGTCGACGACATCGACGCGGCCCGGACCTTCTACGAGACGCTCGGGTTGGAGGTCTCGACCAACCCGATGGGCTTCCTCGACATCCGCCTGCCGCAGGGCGGATCCATCCTCGTCTACGCGAAGCCGGATCACACGCCGGCGAGCTTCACGATCCTGAACTTCCCCGTCGACGACGTCGAGGCGGCGGTCGACGACCTCAACGCCCGCGGCGTCGTGACCAAGATCTACACGGATCCCGACTTCGGCACCGACGAGAAGGGCATCGCGCATGGCGCCCCCGGCCGCGGGCCCGACATCGCCTGGTTCACCGACCCGGCGGGCAACGTGTTGTCCGTGCTGGCCGCGGGCTGAGGAGGAGCGCGATGAAGCAGGCGACGCTCGGCGCGCTCTCCGTCGGCCGGATCGGCCTCGGCTGCATGGGGATGAGTGCGTTCTACTCCGGTGCGAACACCGATGACGCGGAGTCGATCCGCACGATCCATCGCGCGCTGGACCTCGGCGTCACGATGCTCGACACCGCCGAGATGTACGGCCCGCACACGAACGAGGTGCTCGTCGCGCGCGCGCTCGCGGGGCGGCGCGACGGCGTCGTGATCGCCACGAAGTTCGGCGTGCACGCCCGCGGCGAGGGCGGCCGGGTGCTCGACGGCACGGCCGAGAACGTGCGCCGGTCGGTCGAGGGCTCGCTGCAGCGGCTCGGCACCGACCGCATCGACCTCTACTACCAGCACCGGATGGATCCGGGAACGCCGATCGAGGAGACCGTCGGCGCCCTCGCGGAGCTCATCGACGAGGGGAAGATCCTGCACTACGGTCTGTCCGAGGCCGGGGAGGCCACGATCCGCCGCGCGCATGCGGTGCATCCGGTGACCGCGCTGGAGACCGAGTACTCGCTGTGGACCAGGGAGCCCGCGGAGCAGCTGCTGCCGGTGCTGCGCGAGCTCGGGATCGGTCTCGTGCCGTACTCGCCGCTCGGCCGCGGCTTCCTCACGGGCGCGATCCGGAAGGCCGAGGATCTGGACGCCGGCGACTTCCGGCTCAGCAACCCGCGCTTCGCCGGTGAGAACCTCGATGCGAACCTGCGGATCGTCGAGGCCGTGGAGAGGATCGCCGCCGATCTCGGGGCGACGCCGGCGCAGGTCGCGCTGGCCTGGGTGCTCGCGCAGGGCGAGGACATCGCGCCGATCCCCGGAACGAAGCGGGTGTCCCGCGTGGAGGAGAACGTCGGCGCGGATGCGCTCGCGCTCACCGCCGAGCAGCTCGAGGTCCTCGCGGCGCTCCCTCCGGCGGCGGGCGAACGCTACGCCGACATGTCGAGCATCGGGCGCTGAGCCGTCGTCGGTCGGGTCGGCTCCTGAGGGGGCCGGCCCGCCCCGCGACCGCACGCGGCGCCGCGGGGGCTCAGTCGGCGAACCGGCGCTGCACCTCCGCGTACGAGAGGGCGCCGTCGAGGTAGCCGAGCCTGCCGGTGTCGAGCAGTTCGCGCCCCGCGCGTTCGAGCGCGGTGAGCGCGGCGCGGGCGAGACTGCCGCCGAGGCTCACCCGCTTCACGCCGAGGGCGAAGAGTTCGGGAGCCGGGATCACGTGCGAGGCGAGACCAGCGACGATGTTGAGCGGCGCCGGGATCTCCGCGGCCAGCCGCCGGATCGTGTCCTCGTCGTTCACGCCCGGCACGAAGACGCAATCCGCACCGGCCTCGACGAAGCGCTGCGCTCTGGCGACCGTCTCCGCGAAGGGATCCGCCACGCCGCCGAAGAAGTAGGCGTCCGTGCGGGCGTTCAGCACGAAGGTCCCGCGCGGCGCCGCGTCGCGTGCGGCGGCGATCCGCTCGGTCGCCTCGTCGATCCCGAAGAGGGCGCCCCCGTCCGTGTCCTCGAGGTTGCCGCCGACGGCGCCGATCCCGATCGCGCGCAGCACCGTGCGGGCGACGTCCTGCGGGTCGTCCCCGTACCCGGACTCGAGGTCGGCCGTGACCGGGACATCGACCGCCGCCACGATCGCCGCGACCTTCTCGAGCATCGTGTCGAGATCCAGCGCGCCGCCGTCGGGCACGCCCAGCGACCAGGCGATCCCGGCGCTCGTCGTCGCGATCGCGGGGAAGCCGAGCTGCGCGAGTATTCGCGCGGATCCCGGATCCCACGCATTGGGGAGCACGAAGCCGGGGCCGTGGTGCAGGGCGAGGAAAGCGGATGCGCGGTCGTTCGACATGGGAGTTCAGCCCTCCTGATCCTCGCCGCGGTTCCATGCGATCTCGACGAGGCGGCGGAGCACGCCGAGGTCGATGTCGTCGAGTTTGCGCACATACACGCAGCCGCGTCCCTCGGTGTACTTCCCGAGGCTCGGCAGGAGAGCCGCGCCCTCGGGCAGATCTTTCAGGCCGTAGAGCGACAGCTGCGCCTTGCGGGGCGAGAACGCGACCCGGGGCCAGTCGCCCTCGCTGCTCGCGCCGCGATAGCGG
>JAITLM010000088.1 GCA_031277885.1 Microbacterium sp. | reverse complement strand
GATCTCCAGCACGTCGAAGCCGGCGTCCAGGGCGCGGTGCGCCGCCGCGGCGAAGGCGGCGACGACGCCGGCGATCCCGGCCTCGTCCAGGGCCTCCGGCGCGGCGAACCCCTCGAACGGGATCGGCGAGGGGGCGACGGTCGTCCAGCCGCCCTCGGCGGAGGGCACGGACCCGCGCTCCTGCGCCCACGGCCACCAGGTCGACGCCTTGCGGCCGGCGTGCGCGAGCTGAACTCCGATCCGCGCGCCGCGCGCGTGCGCGGCATCGACGATCGGGGCCCAGGCGTCGCGCTGCGCGTCGTTCCACAGGCCCGTATCGCGCGGGCTGATCCGGCCTTCCGCGACGACGGCGGTGGCTTCGGCCACGATCAGTCCCGCGCCTCCCGAGGCGAACTGGGCGAGATGCGTGTGGTGCCACTCCTGCGGCACGCCGTCGACGGCGCTGTACATGCACATCGGGGAGACCCACAGGCGGTTGCGCAGGGTGAGGGAGCGGACGGTCAGCGGGGAGAACAGGAGGCTCACGGGACGACGCTACCCGTCCCGGAGGGGGTGCGGCCGCGCGGGGGCAGGATCCGCCCCGCAGCGCTCGGCGACGGCGAGCACAGCGTCGGCCCAGTACCTTTGATCCCATGCCTTCTCCGTCCGCCGGCGCGCTCGACGCGCAGAGCCGCCGCGTGTGGACGAGTCGCGACGTCCGCCGCCTGCTGCGGGTGCCGGGCGATCACGACGACAAGCGCAGCCGCGGTGTGGTGGCTCTGCGCACCGGATCCGACGCGTATCCGGGCGCGGCGGTCCTCGGGGTCGAGGGCGCCTGGCGCGCCGGCTGCGGCTATGTGCGCTACGTCGGTCCCCGGCGAGCGGCGGACCTCGTGCTCGCGCGGCGCCCGGAGACCGTCACGGCAGCGCCGGATGCGGATGCGGTCCGCGCCGACGTCTGGGTGATCGGGTCCGGCACCGACGCGTCGACCCGCGCCGATTCCGAGACCGCGGCGCTGCGGACGCTGCTGGCCGGCTCGGCCCCCGTGGTCGTGGATGCGGGCGCGCTGGATCTGCTCCCCGCGGCCGCCGCCCCGGTGATCGCCACCCCGCATGCGGGGGAGTTCCTGCGGCTCCGGGCGTCCCTGGGGCTCGCGGAGCTCTCCGTCGACGTCCTGCGGGATCCTGCGGCGCGCGCCGACGCGGTCCGCGAGACCGCCATCGCGCTGGACGGCGCGGTGCTGCTCAAGGGCGCCACCACCCTCGTCGCCGACGCCACGGGCACCATCGCCGTCGGCGCCGGGACGCCCTGGCTCGCGACCGCCGGGACCGGGGATGTGCTGGGCGGCGTGCTGGGCGCGATCGTCGCGGCCGACCGTGCGGCGGGCGGGACCACCGCGCTCGCCGAGCTGGCGGCCACGGCCGCGTGGCTGCACGGCACGGCCGGGCGGATCGCATCCCGCACGGAGGCGGCATGCGGCGAAGGCGCGGACGGCTCAGCGCGTCCGATCGTGGCCCTCGACGTCGCGGACGCCCTGCCCGCGGCGATCGCCCGTGTCCTCGCCGCGGGCGGACACGACGAACCCGACCGACATCGCGAATTCGACGAACACCACGAAGAGACAGAGGAGGGCCGCGCGTGAGCGGTGCCGAGCCGACGGGCGCGACCCGTGCCGAACCGACCAGGGGAACCGCCGCGCGGCGCACGTCCGCGGCGCTGCGCCGGGCGGGCGTGCCGCTCACCGTGCTGTGGCTGGCCTTCGTCGTCGCCCATCTCTACGTCGCGATGATCGGGTGGACGATGCCCGCGCTTCCCATGGGCGACACCGTGTTCGTGTACGAGCCGTGGGCGCGGAACGCCCTCGGCGGCGGTGCGATCGTCGGCGTCACGGAGAGCTGGGTCTACCCGCAGCTCGCCCTCGTGCCCATGCTCATCGCGCAGGGGCTCTCGCAGCTCATCCATCCGCTGTTCCCGGGATCGTACGCCGTCGGATCCGCGAGCTACGTCGTCGCCTGGTCGATCCTGGTGACGGTGCTCGACGCCGTCGGATTCGCGTTCCTGCTGCGCGGCACCCGTGCGCGCCGCAGCCGGATCCGCCGCGGCGCCGCCCTGCTCTGGATGGTCGCGCTCGTGCTGCTCGGCCCTATCGCGATGTTCCGGATCGACGCGATCACCGTGCCGCTCGCGATCATCGGCGGGCTGTGGCTGTTCTCCCGCCCGGCGGTCGCGAGCGCGCTGTTCACGATCGGCGCGTGGATCAAGATCTGGCCCGGCGCCCTGTTCGTCGCGGCCCTCGCGCTGCTGCGGGGCCGGGTCCGCATGATCGTCTCGGCCGCGATCGTCACGTTCGTCGTCGTGCTGGGGCTCGTGCTGCTGGGCGGATCCAAGAACCTGCTCGGCTTCCTCAGCCAGATGAGCGGGCGGGGGCTGCAGATCGAGGCGGTCGGCGCGACTCCGCTGCTGTGGCTCACCCAGATCGGCGTGACGCGCATCCAGTACGACCGTCAGATCCTGACCTTCCAACTCGCCGGCCCCGGCGTCGACCTCGTCGCCGCGCTGCTCACCCCGCTCATGGTGGTGGGCGTGCTCGCCGTGGCGGGGCTCGCCCTGTGGAAGCTGCGCGCGGGCGCCTCGGCGCGACGCCTGCTGCCGGCCACCATGCTCGCCCTCGTTGCGATCCTGATCGCGTGCAACAAGGTGGGGTCGCCGCAGTTCCAGGTGTGGATGCTCGCCCCGCTCGTACTCTGGTGCCTTCTCGACGGCCCCAGGGTGCGGATCCCCGCGATCCTCGTGCTCGTCGACTACGCGCTCACCCAGCTGGTCTACCCCGTCGTGTACGACCACCTGCTGGCCGCCGAAGCCCTGCCGATCGCGCTGCTGAGCGCGCGCAACATCATGGTCGTCGCGATCTGCGTGGTCGCGATCCGTGCGATCGTGCGCACTCCGGTGCGCCGCTCGTCGTCCCTCGCCCTCGAAGTCCCCGAAACCCGGAGGTCCTGATGCTCGTCGCCTTCTCCGTCGCCCCCAGCGGATCCGCCCCCGATCGCTCCGAGAGCGCGGACGCCTCGGTGCACGACGCCGTCGCCGCCGCGGTGGCGGTGGTCCGCGCCTCCGGGCTCGCGCACCGCACCACGAGCATGTTCACCGAGATCGAGGGTCCCGACTGGGACACGGTCATGGACGTCGTCAAGCGCGCCACCGAGGCCGTCATGCCGTTCGGATCCCGCGTGTCGCTCGTGCTCAAGGCCGACATCCGCCCCGGTTACACGGGCGAGATCGACGGCAAGATCGCCCGCCTCGAGCGTGCGATCGAGGACTCCGGCAGCCTCTAAGCTGGACGGATGAAACCCTCGAGCCTCTCGAGGGGTGCGGCGAAGCGGGCGCTCCTCTCCCTCGCCATCGGCAGCTTCGGCATCGGCATGACCGAGTTCGTCGCCATGGGTCTGCTCCCGAACATCGCGCAGGACCTGCTGCCCGAGCTCTGGGCGCAGAACCCCGATGAGGCGATCGGCCGCGCCGGCATCCTCGTGTCCCTCTACGCGCTGGGCGTCGTGCTCGGCGCGCCCACGATCGCGGGCCTCGTCGCGCGCTTCCCGCGCCACAGGGTGATGATCGGCCTCGCGATCGCGCTCACCCTCGGCAACGGTCTCGCCGTGGTGCTGCCGACCTTCGAGACGGTCGGGATCGCGCGCTTCATCGCGGGACTCCCGCACGGCGCCTACTTCGGGATCGGCGCGCTCGTCGCCGCCGATGTGCTCGGTCCCGGGAAGAGGGCCAAGGGCGTGGCGTTCATCCTGACCGGCCTCACGATCGCGAACGTGGTCGGTGTGCCGGCGGGGACCTATCTCGGGCAGCACGTCGGCTGGCGCAGCGCCTTCCTCGTCGTGACAGTCGTGTTCGCGCTCGCCACGGTGTGCATCGCCTTCTTCGTGCCCGAGCACGAGGGGGACCCCGGCCGCACCTTCCGCGCGGAGCTGCGCGTGTTCCGCCGTCCGCAGGTGTGGTTCGCTCTCGCGACCGGCGCGATCGGCTTCGGCGGCTTCTTCGCCGTGTACAGCTACATCGCGCCCGTCGTGACGGAGCGGGCCGGAGCGCCGCAGTGGATGGTCCCGGTCACGCTGGTCGTGTTCGGCCTGGGAATGACCGTGGGCAACCTGCTCGGCGGGTACTTCGGAGACCGCAACCTCCGGCTCACGCTGCTCGTGGGACTCGGCGCGATGTCCGTGGTGCTGGTGCTGCTCGCGATCCTGTCCTTCTCGATCTGGCTGCTCGTGCCGCTCTCGTTCGTCATGGCCCTGCTCTCCTCGATCCTGAGCCCGGCGATCCAGACCAGGCTCATGGAGGTCGCGGGCGACAACCAGTCGATCGCGGCGGCGTTGAACCATTCCGCGCTGAACATCGGGAACAGCCTGGGCGCCTTCCTCGGCGGACTCGTGATCGCGTGGGGCTGGGGCTTCGCCGCGCCGTCCTGGGTGGGCGCGGGGCTGGCGGTGGTCGGCCTCGGGATCGCGGTCGTCTCCTACGCCGTGCAGCGCCGCTTCCACACCGAGACCGGATCCGTGCGGGTGCGCGACCTGGTCTGAGCCGATTCCGGCCGCGGGTCCGCTGCGACGGGCGCGCCCCGCGCGTCCTAGCATGGGCGGATGAGCTCCGCCGAAGACGACGACCTGCCCGTCGCGGGCACTGCGGTGATCCTGCGCGACGGGACGCGCGGTCTCGAGGCGCTGCTCATGCGGCGCCCGGATCGCGGCTCGTTCGCGGGGGCCTGGGTGTTCCCCGGCGGCATGCTCGAACCCGGCGACCGCGTCGCGGGTGCCGAGGAGAGCGAGGACGCCGGACGCGCCGCGCTGCGCGAGACCGCCGAGGAGGTGGGGCTGGCCCTGGAGCGGCTCGTGCTGCTCTCCTGCTGGGTGCCGCCGGCGGGGATCCCGAAGCGCGTGCGGACCTGGTTCTTCCTCGCGGCGGATCCGGGGACCGGCGCGGTCGCCGCGGAGGACGAGGTGGTCGAGGCGCGATGGCTCGCGCCGGAGGCGGCCCTGGCGGCGAACGACGCCGGGGAGGTCGCGCTCATGCCGCCGACCTGGCGCACGCTGCACGGATTGCGCGGCGCGGCCACCGTGCAGGAGGCGTTCGCGCTCGCGCGGGTGCCCGAGCCCGCCGTCTTCCGGACGCGGATGGAGCGCACGGAGACCGGCAGGATCTTCTACTGGGACGGCGACGAGCTCGCCGGGGGCGCGCCCGGCGCGCGAGACCGGCTCATCGCGGAGAAGCCGGTCTGGCGGTACGAGCGGGTCTGAGCGGTCTCGGCGCGTGCCGTCTTGCCTGTGCCGGCTTGGATGAGCGGCCTTGGCCTGTGCGGCGCGGGCGCGTTCGCTCAGGAGGCGAGCAGGCGTCCGAGGTGCCGGCCGACCTCGTCGGTCTCGATGAGGAATCCGTCGTGGCCGAAGTCGCTCGCGAGCACCACGGCCTCGTTCCCGTCCAGCGTGTGCGGGATGCCCCGGGCGATGCGGTGCTGGCCGTCCACCGGGAACAGCCGGTCGGTGTCGATCCCGAGCACGAGCGTCGTGGCCGTGACGCGCTTGAGCGCGTCCTCGACGCCGCCGCGGTCGCGGCCGATGTCGTGCGAGTTCATCGCCTCCACGAGCGTCAGGTAGCTGTTGGCGTCGAATCGCCGGGTGAACTTGTTGCCGTGGAAGTCGAGGTAGCTCTCGACCGCGTACCGTCCGCCCTGACCGAGCGGCGACACATCCGACTGCCAGGACCGCTGGAACCGCTGGTTCAGCTCGATCGGGCTGCGGTAGTTCAGCAGGGCCATGCGGCGGGCCAGTGCAAGGCCGCGGTGAGGGCCCTCGCCGACGGGCGCGTCGTAGTACTCGCCGCCCGCGAAGCGCGGATCCATCCGCACCGTCTCGAGCTGCACGAAGTTGAGGGCGAGCTGGTCGGCGGTCGTGACCGGGGGAGAGGACAGGATCGCGAGCCGCTCGACGCGCTCGGGATGGCCCACGGCCCACTCCAGGGCGTGCATGCCGCCCATGGATCCGCCGATCACGGCGCCCCAGCGCTCGATGCCGAGCGCGTCGGCGAGCAGCACCTGGGCGGCGACCTGGTCGCGGATCGTGAGGTACGGGAAGCGCGAGGCCCACTCGTAGCCGTCGGGGGCGATGCTCGCGGGACCCGTGGATCCCTGGCATCCGCCCAGCATGTTCGGGGCGATCACGAACCACTCGTCGGTGTCGATCGCGCAGCCGGGGCCGACGATCTCGCCCCACCATCCGCTCGTCGCGTGCCCGCGGCCGGCCTCGCCGATGACGTGGCTGTCGCCGGTGAGCGCGTGCAGGATCAGGATCGCGTTGTCGCGCGCCTCGTTCAGCTCGCCCCAGGACTCGTACGCGAGCCGGATCAGCGGCAGCTCGGCCCCGCCCTCGGTGCGGAACGGCCCGAAGGCCTCGAACCGGCGGTCGCCCGCGGGATCCCCGTCGCGCCACGCACCGGTGGACGGCGGGCGGGCGCGCAGCAGGCGGGCGTCCGCCTCCGACACGCGCGCCGAGGGCACCGTGTCCTCCGAGGTCGTCTGCCAGTCCATGGATCCATTCTCCCGGGTACGGAAGGGTGCGCGCGGAAGGTTACGGATCCGCGGGTGGCGGGGCCGGGTGTGGGTGCGGCGGGCGGGGGCGGTGTGGTGGGGGTGCGGTGGAGGAGGGGGCGGCGGGCGTGTGGCTGAGCCTGTTGCGTCGACGCCCCCTCGCAGTATCCACGCCCCCTCGCAGGTGCGTACTTCGGAAGGGGCGCGGACGCTCAGAGGGGGCGTCGACGCATTCGTCAGGCGGGCGGGCGGACGCCGAAGGCCCGCAGCCGGGCCGAGAGCGCGTCGGGACTGCGGATGTGGCGGTCCTCCCAGCGGGCGAAGCGCCATCCGGTGACGCCCCGGATGTCGTCTTCGCGGCGCTTCTCGGCGAGCACCGCGTCCTCGGTGCTGCGCGTGCGGCGGAGTTCCGGATCCAGGTACTTCCCCCGGCCGTCGAACTCGCCGAAGACCCGGTTGCGCGGGAACCCGAAGTCGATCCAGTACTCGTCGCCCTCGGATCCGACCACGTGGGGCTGAAGCTCGACGCCGGTGAAACCGATGCGGTGCAGCTGCAGTCGGCTGATGCTCTCTCCCGGCAGCTGAGCGCGGCCGTCCGCGAAATCCAGGATCCCGCGCGCCCGGCGGATCCCCCGGGTGCGGACAGCGGCGCGCAGGGACATCCGCCGATGCCAGTCCGTCGCACGCTCGGGATCCTGGCGGTGTCCCTCGACCGCGACGCGTCTCAGCGCGGCGTCCGCGGCCGACAGCGCCGTCTCCGGCGACGTCGTGCAGGCGAGGTCGAGCACGGTGCGCTCGGGGGAGGTGCATCGGATCCCGTCGATATCGACGATGTCCGCCTCGTCGAGCCCGACGCCGTGCTGCAGAATGCCGGCGCGGGTGCGCCCGTGCCGTGCGCCGAGGATGACCGTATGCACCCTGTTCGGCGAGAGACGGTACAGCGGGAGGCCGAGGAGGACGGCCGCCGACGGTCCCCAGAAGACCGGCCCAGGGGGATCCGCGTTGAGATGGGCCGCCACCACGGCGACGAGGTGACGCCCCTCGCCCCAGAGACCCTCGTGCGCGACGGCTTCGACGTAGCGGTCGCGCCGGACGCGGATCACCCGGCCGGCGGCGACCAGCGCGCGGATCTCCCGCACGGTGCGGCCGGAGTCCAGAAGTTCCTCGCGCGTCTGCAGCAGATCGCGCGCCTGTGCGAGTCCGATGGTCGTCTTCATCCGCGTAGCCTGACGGCCGGCGTGCGCGGGCGGGACGCCGTCCCCGTGATCGGTGCGAAGTCCGCCCGGACGCCGGCCTGTGCGGATCGAC
This sequence comes from Microbacterium sp., assembly GCA_031277885.1. Classification (GTDB taxonomy): domain Bacteria; phylum Actinomycetota; class Actinomycetes; order Actinomycetales; family Microbacteriaceae; genus Microbacterium. Next base: position 16,318 of record JAITLM010000088.1, on the reverse strand, counting down.
CGCCTCCGCACGCACCCCCTGTCGTCGACGCCCCCTCGCAGCACCCACGCCCCCTCGCATGTTCGCAATTCAGAGGGGGCGTCGACGCTCAGAGGGGGCGTCGACGAAAGAGCGCGCGCAGCGCACGCAGCGCACGCACGCAGCGCACGCACGCTGCGCACACACGAGAGAGGGGGCGCCCTGGATCCGAAGACCCGGGACGCCCCCGCTCAGGGACCGGTCAGGCGCGGGCGGCCTCGGAGACCTTGCGCGCCGCGATGAGGGCCTGGTCGAGGTCGGCCTTGAGGTCCTCGATGTTCTCGAGGCCCACCGAGAGGCGCACGAGGCCCGGGGTGACACCCGCGGTGAGCTGCTGCTCGGGGGTGAGCTGGGCGTGCGTGGTGGAGGCCGGGTGGATGACCAGCGAGCGCACGTCGCCGATGTTGGCGAGGTGGCTGAACAGGCTCAGGTTGTTCACGAACTCGCGGCCGGCGTCGACGCCGCCCTTCAGCTCGAACGACAGCACGGCACCGACGCCCTTGGGGGCGTAGGTGTTCGCGGCCGCGTACCAGGGCGAGGTGGGCAGGCCGGAGTAGTTCACGCTGGCGACGTCGTCGCGGGCGTCCAGCCACTCGGCGATGTCCTGGGCGTTCTGCACGTGGCGCTCGATGCGCAGCGACAGCGTCTCGATGCCCTGGATGAGGTTCCAGGCGCTCTGCGGGGCGATCGCCGAGCCGAGGTCGCGGAGCAGCTGCACGCGGGCCTTGATGATGTAGGCGAGGCCGTCGCCGACCGCGGCCGTGTAGCTCGCCCCGTGGTAGGACGGGTCCGGCTCGGTGAGGCCGGGGAACTTGTCCACGTTCTGCGACCAGGCGAAGGATCCGCCGTCGATGATCGCGCCGCCGATCGTGGTGCCGTGACCGCCGAGGAACTTGGTGACGGAGTGCACGACGATGTCCGCGCCGTGCTCGAACGGACGGATCAGGTACGGGGTCGCGATCGTGTTGTCGACGATGAGCGGCACGCCGGCCTCGTGAGCGGCGTCGGCGACGCCCTTGATGTCGAGGACGTTGATCTGCGGGTTGCCGATGGTCTCCGCGAAGAACAGCTTCGTGTTCGGGCGGACCGCGCGGCGCCACTCCTCGATGTCGTCCTGGTTCTCGACGAACGTGACGTCGATGCCGAGCTTGGCGAGCGTGTACTTGAAGAGGTTGTAGGTGCCGCCGTAGATCGAGGAGCTCGAGACGAAGTGGTCGCCGGCCTGGGCGATGTTGAGGATCGCGAACGTCGAGGCGGCCTGCCCGGAGGACAGCACGAGAGCACCGGTGCCGCCCTCGAGCGCGGCGAGGCGCTGCTCGAGCACGTCCTGCGTCGGATTCTGGATCCGGGTGTAGATGTTGCCGAACTCGGCCAGCGCGAACAGGTTCGCCGCGTGGTCCGCGTTGTCGAACACGTACGACGTGGTCTGGTAGATCGGCGTCGCGCGAGCCTTCGTCACGGGGTCGGGCGCGGCGCCGGAGTGGATCTGCTTAGTCTCGAAGCGCCAGTTCTCCGCAGCGGTCATGATGTCTCCTTCATGGATGCGCGACGCCGGAACCGAGTCGCAGGGCAGGGGAGCCGTGGATCCTCGACGGGTGCGAGGACCGGCGGCGTTGCATCGAGAGTACGAACAGGCGAGTGCTGTCAACAAGGCGCGAGAAATGTGACGTAACACGCCAGGGTCGCGGAATCACGCGGATCGGCCGGGGCGATCGGGCGCGGTTCCTCGTCGAAGCCCGCGGGCGGATCCCGTAGCGTTGTGGCATGGCGAACAGCGTGATGAACGACGGCCCCCACAAGAGCAGACGCGCGGTCGTGACCGGCGCGAGCACCGGGATCGGCGAGGCGACCGTGCGGGCGCTGCGGGCGAGCGGCTGGGACGTCGTGGGCGTGGCCCGTCGCGAGGACCGTCTGCAGGCGCTCGCCGCGGAGACCGGATCCACCGCGTACGCGGCAGACCTCACGGACGCCGACCAGATCGCGGGGCTCGCCGCGCACCTCGCGGAGACCGGTCCGCTGCACGCGGTCGTGCACGTCGCGGGCGGAGCCCGCGGCACGGAGCGGGTCGAAGACGGATCCGTGGAGAAGTGGCGGTGGATGTTCGAGGCGAACGTGCTCGCCGTGCAGCAGCTCACGGCGGCGCTGCTGCCGCAGCTGCGCGCCGCGGCGGGAGGCGGCGGCCACGCCGACCTGCTGTTCCTCACCTCGACCGCCGCACGTCAGTCCTACCCGGGCGGATCCGGGTACAACGCGGCGAAGGCGGCGGAGTCGATGATCCCGCAGGTGCTGCGCCAGGAGCTCAACGGGGAGCCGATCCGGGTGACGGAGATCGCGCCCGGCCTCGTGCACACCGAGGAGTTCACCCTGCGCCGTCTCGGCGGGGACGCGGTCGCCGCCGAAGCGGTCTACGCGGGCGTCGAGGCGCCGCTGGTCGCGGAGGACGTCGCCGACGTGATCGCCTACGCCCTGAACGCGCCGGGGCACGTGAACCTCGACCTGGTCGTGATCCGCCCTGTGGCGCAGGCCGCCGCGCACCTGCTCGCACGAGGGCCGCTGCGCCCCCGAGGAGAGGACTGACCGTGGGCGTGCACCTGGTCGGCGGCGGGTTCGGCCGCGCCGCATACGCCCCGTTCACGGCGGAGGCGACGGCGCTCGCCGCGGCAGCGGGCCGCGACCGGCCGTCTGTCGTGGTGGTGACCGTGCGGGAGGATGCGTCGACGAAGCATGCCGGCGACCTCCTCGACGCGCTCACCGCGGACGGGGCGACGCCCATCGATGCCACGATCGTGACCGTGGGGCTGAGCGACGTCGTGGATCCCGGCGTGTTCGAGGGCGTCGACGCGATCGTCATCGGCGGGGGCCTGACCCCGGCCTACCACTCCGCCCTCGAGGGCGGGTACGACGTCATCCGCACCGCGGTGCAGGCGGGAACCCCCTATCTCGGGTTCTCGGCCGGCGCCATGATCGCCGCCGAGCGCGCGATCCTCGGCGGCTGGCGGATCGGCGAGGTCGCGATCGCCCCCGAGGAGACCGCGGAGGACCTCGACGAGATCACGGTCGTCTCCGGGATCGGCCTGGTCGACGTCGCGATCGACGTGCACGTCGCGCAGTGGGGCACGCTCAGCCGCCTGATCGCCGCGACCGAGTCGGGTGCGATCGACGGCGGGCTCGGGATCGACGAGAGCACGGTGCTCATCGCGGACGCCGAGGGTCTGCGCATCGCCGGCGAGGGCAGCGTCTGGCGCGTGTTCGCCGGATCCGAGGGCGTGACGGTCTCGAGCGACCGGGCGGCGCTCTGATGCCGAAGTCGCTCGCGGAGCTCGCCGCGGACGGGAAGCTCGATACGGGCTGGGCCGAGGCGCTCGCCCCCGTCGCTCCGCTCGTCGCGGAGCTCGGCAACCGGTTGCGTGCGGAGACAGCGGCCGGCCGGGGCTATCTGCCGGCCGGGGAGAACGTGCTTCGTGCGTTCTCCCGCCCGCTCACCGACGTCAAGGTGCTCATCGTCGGACAGGATCCCTATCCCACGCCCGGCCATCCGATCGGGCTGTCCTTCGCGGTGGACAGGGCCGTGCGCCCGCTGCCGCGCAGCCTCGGCAACATCTACCGCGAGCTCGAGACCGACCTCGGCATCGCGCCCGCGCCGCACGGCGACCTCTCGGCGTGGAGCGACCAGGGCGTCATGCTGCTGAACAGGGTGCTCACGGTGCGCCCCGGCACACCGGCTTCGCATCGCGGCTGGGGCTGGGAGAAGGTCACCGAGCTCGCGATCCGTGCTCTCGTCGCGCGGGACGTCCCGCTCGTCGCGGTGCTGTGGGGCCGAGACGCCGAGGGCCTGCGGCCGATGCTCGGCGCGACTCCGATCGTCGCCTCCGCGCACCCCTCGCCGCTCTCGGCGAGCCGCGGGTTCTTCGGATCCCGGCCGTTCTCCCGTGTCAACGCGCTGCTCGAGGAGCAGGGCGCCGCGCCCGTCGACTGGAGGATCGCATGAGCGACACCCCGACCGTTCCGCAGCCCGGGGCCGCGGCCGATGCGGCGCAGGCGGCGCGGATCCGCCCTGCGGCGGTGGAGGACCTCGCCGCGATCCGGGACATCTACAACCACTACGTCCGCACGAGCACCGTGACCTTCGACGAGGAGGAGACGGACCTCGCGGTCTGGGAGCACAAGCAGGAGCTGCTCGCGACGACGGGGCTGCCGTTCCTCGTCGCGGAGGACGCCGGCGGCGCTGTGCTGGGATTCGCGTACGCGCAGCACTGGCGCGCGAAGTCGGCCTACCGGTTCAGCGCGGAGAACACGATCTACCTGAGCCCGGACGCCGCGGGACGCGGGCTCGGGAAAGCGCTCCTGGAGGCGCTGCTGGACGCGTCGGCGAAGGCCGGACTGCATGAGCTCATCGCGGTCATCGAGCCCACGGCGGCTGCGGCATCGATCGCCCTGCACCGCCGGTACGGTTTCGTGGACGCCGGGCACCTGAAGGGCGTCGGCGTGAAGTTCGGCCGCACCCTGGACGTGCTGTTCCTGCAGAAGTCGCTGTAGGGCGCGATGCTCAGCGCCCGGGGATGACCGGGATCGCCGCGAGCAGCCGCTTCGTGTAGTCCTGCTCCGGGCGGTGCAGGACGCGTGCGGTGGGACCGTGCTCGACGATCGTGCCGTCCTTCATGACGGCGACGTCCTCGCACAGGTTCTGCACCACGCCGATGTCGTGCGAGACGAGCACGAGCGTCATGCCGTCACGGCTGAGCGCTCGCAGCAGGTCGAGGATCTGCGCGCGCACGGTGACATCGAGCGCAGACAGCGGCTCGTCGCCGATGAGGATCCTGGGACGGTGCGCGATCGCCCTGGCCAGCGCCACGCGCTGACGCTGACCGCCGGAGAACTCGTGCGGGTAGCGCGACGCCGCCTCGGGGTCGAGGCCGACCTGGGCGAGCACCTCGGCGACCCTGGCGCGGTGATCGACGTCGATGTGCAGTGCGCGCAGGGGCTCCGACACGATCCGTCCGACCGACTGCCGGGGATCCAGCGAGGCGTACGGATCCTGGAAGACGAGGCCCGTTTCGCGGCGCAGCCAGTGCAGCGCCCGTGCGGAGGCCGTCGCGTCGACCGGTCGTCCGTCGACGTGGACGGTCCCCGCGGTCGGGCGGTCGAGCCCCAGCAGCAGCCGGATCAGGGTGGACTTGCCGGATCCGGACTCGCCGATGATGCCGAGCGCGCGGCCGGCGGTCACGTCGAGGTCCACGTCGTCCAGCGCGACCGTGCGGGCGCGCCGGGCGAACGGCTCCTTCCGGGCGGCGAGATACTCCCGCCGCAGGCCGCGGGCGCGGATCAGCGGGTTCTCGGTCATCCCTCGTCCTCCCCGCGCCACAGGGTCGCGGTCGCATCGCGCAGCAGCCCCTGCGTGATCGGCGACGTCGGCGCAGTCAGCAGCGTCTCGAGCGGCCCCGACTCGACCACGTGGCCGTCCGCGAGCACCACGGCGTGCGTGGCGACCTGCGCGAGCACCGCGAGGTCGTGCGTGATGAACACGAGCGACATCCCGTCCGATTCCACGAGCGAGAGCAGGAGCGTCAGCACTCCCGCCTGGATCGTGACGTCGAGGGCGGTGGTGGGCTCGTCCGCGATGAGCAGGCGGGGGCGCGCGGCGAGGGCGATCGCGATCGCCGCGCGCTGACGCTGCCCGCCGCTCAGCTGATGCGGGTAGCGGTCCACGATCCGCTCGGGATCCGGCAGCGCCACGCGGGCCGCCTCGGCGACGGCGCGGACGCGGGCGGCGCGACGATCGATGCGCTCGTGGATCCGGATGGTCTCGGCGATCTGGCGGCCGATCGTGCGGATCGGGTTGAGCGCTGTCCGCGGCTCCTGGAAGACCATGCCGATCTCGTCGCCGCGGATCTCCGCGAGTTCGCGGTCGGGCAGGTCGAGGATCTCGCGGCCGTTCCAGCGCACGCTTCCCGAGGCCGAGGCGCCGTCGGGCAGCAGCCCCATGAGCGCGAGCGCCGTGAGCGACTTGCCGGATCCGGACTCGCCGATGAGGCCGACCCTGGCGCCGTCGGGCACGGTGAAGGAGACGCCGTCGACGACCCTGCGGCCATCGATCTCGATCACGAGGTCGGTCACCTCGAGCGTCATGCGGTCACCTCCGAGAGGCGGGGCTGTCCGGCGCGAGCACGGCCCGCCGGACGCCGTCCGGTGCGAAGCGTGGGATCCGTCGCATCGCGCAGCGCATCGCCGAGCAGGTTGAACGCCAGCACGGTGATCGTGATCGCGAGCCCCGGCCACACCACGGTGAGCGGGTGGATCTGGATGTAGCGCTGCAGGTCGGCCAGCAGGACGCCCCAGGACGGATCGACGACCGACGCGCCGAAGCCGAGGTAGGACAGGCCGGCCTCGGCCAGGACGGCTGTCGCCATGGCCCAGCTCAGCTGAACGATGAACACCGGGGCGATGTTGGGCAGCAGGTGCTGCACGAGGTTCTGCAGGGGGCTGAGCCCGGACGCCTTCCCCGCGATGACGAAGTCGCTGTGCTGCACGCGGCGCAGCTCGGGACGGGTGACCCTGGCGACGTTCACGCCGAAGCCGATGCCCACCGCCCACACCACGACCCAGAGGGATCCGCCCTGCACGGTGGAGATGAGCATGGCGATGATGAGCACGGGGAAGGCGATGAGGACGTCGACGAGCACGGCCACGGTCTCGCGCACCCAGCGCGCGGTGAGGGCGCCGAGAGCGCCGAGCGCGAGCCCGATCAGCGTCGCGATGACGCCCGCGCCGACCGCCACGAGCACGGTCGTCCTGGATCCGGCCATGATGAGGCTCAGGATGTCCCGTCCGGTCAGGTCCGTGCCGAGCAGGTGCGGCCAGCCGGGGGCGAGCCAGCGCGACGCGACGTCCGTGGCCCGGGGGTCGAACGGCGTCCAGAAGAGGGACACCGCGGCGGTGACGAGGATCACGGCCACGACGGTCAGCCCGAACAGGCCCGAAGCGGAGGAGAGCAGGCGGTGCAGCGCGTTCGCCCGGCGCGGGGAGGCGCTCATTCGTCCGCCTCCCGTTGCCGGGGGTCGAGCGCGCGGTGCACGAGGTCGACGACGAAGCCGATGATGAGCACCATGCCCGTGAGCACGAGTAGCTCGCCCTGCACCTTCACGAGGTCGCGCGTGCCGACGTCGGCGACGAGCATGCGCCCGATCCCCGGCAGCGTGAAGAGCTGCTCGACGACCACGGATCCGACGATGATCCCGGCGACCTGGATGCCGAGGACGGTGATGATCGAGAGGCCGACGGCCGGGAGCCCGTGCTGGATCAGGGCACGGTTGCGGGTGAGCCCCTTCGCGGCGGCCGTGCGCACGAAGTCCTGCGACGCCGCCTGCAGGGTCGCGCTGCGCACGAAGCGCAGCAGCAGCGCCCCCTCGATCGCGCCGATCGTGAGTGCGGGGAGGACCAGCGATTGCAGCGCCGCGCCCGGATCCGCCCATCCTCCGCGGGGGAACCCCTGCGCCGGCAGCCAGCCCAGCCACACCGCGAACACGACGACGAGCATCATGCCCGCCCACACGACGGGGACGGCGGCAACCGCTTGCGCCGCGGTGTTCAGCGCCGTTCCGGCGGCCCGCCCCCGCAGCATGGCGGAGGCGATGCCCAGGGGCACCGCGATCACCAGCGCGACGAGCAGCGACAGCGTCGCGAGCGGCACCGTCACCTGGGCCTTCTGCGCGAGCTCGGCGGCGACCGACGCGCCGTTCAGCTGCGACGTGCCGAGGTCGCCGTGCAGCACGCCCCCGATCCAGCCCAGGTACTGCAGCACGAGCGGCTGATCCAGCCCGAGGGCCTTTCGGATCGCGTCGACCTGGGCCGGCGTCGCCTTGTCTCCCGCGAGGAGCTGCGCCACGTCGCCGGGGAAGACCCGGAGGGCGAGGAAGATCAGCGCGCTCGCGACGAGGAGCCCTGCGATGAGCAGGGCTCCTCGAGTGAGCGCATAGCGGAGCACAGAGCCGAGGCTACTTCGAGACGGTGACGCCGCGCAGATCGAGCCGCGAGTTGATCGAGTCCTTCGGGAAGCCGTTCACACCGGGGCGCACGGCGGTCAGCGTCTGATCCTCGTACAGCCAGTCCGCGGCGGCGTCCTTGGCCACGATCTCGGCGGCCTGGGAGAGCAGGTCGGCCGACTTCTTCGGGTCCAGCTCGGTCTGCGACTGGGCGTAGAGCTTCTGCACCTCCGGGTTGTTGTAGCCGAAGTAGTAGTCCGGGTTGGCGAAGTTGCCGAAGTCGCGCGGCTCCACGTGCAGCACGAAGCTGAGGTCGTAGTCGTGCTTGGTGAAGACGGTGTCCAGCCAGGCGGGGAACTCGACCGAGTCCACCTTGAGGGTCACGCCCACCTTCTTGAAGTCGCTCGTGAGCAGCTGCGGAACCGTGGTGCCGTAGAACGAGGGGATCGTGAGCGTGAGCGAGAGGTTCTCCTGGCCGGCCTCCTTGAGCAGCGCCTTGGCCTTCTCGGGGTCGTAGGGCGCCGTGCTCGACAGGTCCTTGTAGCCGGGGTCGAGCTGCGGGATCGGGCCGTACAGCGTGGTGCCGACGCCGCGGGCCTCGATGATCGCCTTGTGGTCGATCGCCAGCCGCAGCGCCTCGCGGACGCGCTGGTCGTTCAGGGGCGCCTTGGCGTTGTTGAACGCGAGAGTGCCCTTGTCGGTGGTCTTGCCCTTCGTGATGGCGAACTTTCCATCGAGCTGCGGGGCGAGATTCGCGTCGACCGCGGTGAGCACGTCGAGGGTGCCGCTCTGGGCGGCGTTCACTCCGGCGGTGAAGTCGGGGATGTAGTCGAACACGATGCTCTTCACACCCGCCTTCGTGCCCCAGTACTTGTCGTTCCGGGCGAAGGAGAGCGAATCGCCCTTCTTCCACTGCGTCAGGGTGAACGGACCCGTGCCGTTCTCGGTCGCCTGCAGATCGGTCGTGTCCCCCTTCTGGAACACGAGCCCCGCCGTGCCGGTGAGGCTGAACAGGAAGTTCTGGCTCGGCTGGCTCAGGGTGATCACGACGGTCTTGTCATCCTTCGCCGCGATCGAGGCGACGCCGGCGAGATCGGCATGTCCCTGCACGGTCTGGTCGTCCTTGGCGGTCTGCAGCGAGGCGACGACGTCGGCGGAGGTGAGCGTGGCACCGCTGTGGAACGTGATGCCGTCGTTGAGCACGAACGTGTAGGTGAGCCCGTCGGACGAGATCTCGTGGCTCTTCGCGAGCCGGTCGATGATCTTGTTGTCCTGCGTCCGGCTGACCAGACCCTCGTAGATGTTGTCGACGAGCACCTGCTCGAGGGCGGCGCCGCTCGTGTGCCGGATGTCGAGACTCGAAGGCTCGAGCACGAGCCCCACCGTGAGGGTCGCGTTCGCGTCGGCGGCGCCGGCGGAGCTGCTTCCCGCGGGAGAGGGGGAGCCGGTGCAGGCGGACAGCATCAGGGCGGCGGCCGTCAGGCCGGTGAGCAGGGCGACGGCGGCGCGGCGCGGCGCGCGGGGCCGGCGCGAGGCGAGGGCGGCGCGGGTGCGGTGCATGCGGGGGATCCTCTCGGGCGGTGCTGTGGATGCGGTGCGGGTCGTGCGGGTCGTGCTGTGCGGTCGAGCCTAGGGCGGCCCCTCGGCGGGGAGCGCGGCCGCTGAGACGCGGCGTCACATTCCGGGGGTGGTGCGGCGCGGGCGTCAGGGACCGGTGCTGTCCGCGGCGGTGCGGATGATCTCGGCGAGGGCGGCGGGCGCGGTCTCCTGCAGGTTGTGGTTGCCCACCAGGTGCAGGACACGGGCGCCGGGGAGACGGGTGCGGAACTCCTGCTCCGCGCGGTCGGAGACGAATCCGCGTCCGGCGCGGACGAGCGTGATCGGGGCCGCGACGGCGTCGAGATCCGCCCAGCCGTGCTCCCCGAGGATCGTCGGGGACGGCGCGGAGGACGGCGACCCTGCGGGCGGTGCCTCCAGCAGCCGGGCGGCGATGTGCGCGAAGTGATGCTTCCACTCCACCCGGCCGTCGGCCCTCACGCGCGTGTTGAGGAAGACGCCGCGCGCCGTGTCCTCGCGGGATCCGCCGAAACCGAACTGCTGCGCACGGTCGACGAGGTCGTCCCTGCTGGCGGCGTCCACCACGCGGTAGAACTCGCGCAGGGCCGCAGGGCCCCCGCTCTGGTCGACGCCGGGGGTGATGTCGACGACGATGAGCTCGCGCACGAGCTCGGGGGCGCGAGCGGCGACGGCCGCGGCGGTGAGCCCGCCGAGGGACTGTCCGACCAGCACCTGGGGGCGATCCGCCCAGGCGTGCAGCGCTTCGACGACATCGGCGGCGAGCGTGCGGCCGGTGTAGTCGGCGTCCTCACGCCAGGAGGAGTCGCCGTGCCCGGCGAGGTCGAGCACGAGTGCGGGCCGGCCCAGGGCGAGCACCGTGGTGTCCCAGGTGTGCGCGTTGAGGCCGGCCCCGTGCAGCAGGGTCACCTCGACGGGCTCGTCGCCGAAGCGCAGCGCACTCAGCGTGCGGCCGTCGGGGAGGGGCAGGCTCAGACGCCGGACGGGCGGGACCTCCGCGCCGAGCGCGCGGGCCTGACCGGCGAGGAAGGAGAACTCGGTGATCTCTTCTGGTGCGACGTGGGACACGCCCTCATTGTGCTCCTGTGCAGCCGTCGGCGCGAAACGAGAGATCAGAGTGCGTAACAATGAGCTCAGAATGATGACCTATGCGCGTCAAAGAGGCGCGATTGACGAAGCAGATCGATCCGGTCGGAGCTGTGAGGTGATCCTGCGGCGGATCCGGATCAGAACGCGCTCAGACCCGTGAGCGCCCGGCCGATCACGAGCTGGTGGATCTCGTCGGTGCCCTCGTAGGTGCGGACGGACTCCAGGTTGGCCGCATGGCGCATCACCGGATAGGCGTTGGTGATGCCGTCGCCGGCCAGGATCGAGCGCGCCTGATGCGCGATCTCGAGGGCCTCGCGCACGCTGTTCAGCTTGCCCACCGAGATCTGCGCGGGGGTCAGTGCGCCGCGTTCCTTGAGCCGTCCGAGATGCAGCGCGAGCAGGATCCCCTTCTCGACCTCGAGGAGCATGTCGGCGAGCTTCGCCTGCGTGAGCTGGTTGGCGCCGATCGGCTTGCCGAACACCTCGCGGCTCGTCGCGCGCTCCAGAGCGGCTTCGAGGCAGCTGCGCGCCGCGCCCATCGCGCCCCAGATGATGCCGTACCGGGCCTCGTTCAGGCAGCCGAACGGGCCGGACAGGCCTTCGGCCCCGGGAAGGATCGCGTCCGCGGGGAGCCGGACGCCGTCGAGCGCGACATCGCACTGCACCGAGGCGCGCATCGACAGCTTCCCGGTGATCGGGGTCGCCGTGAAACCGGGCGTCGCGGTCGGCACGAGGAAGCCCCGCACGGCCCGTCCGCCCTCGCCGAGGGCGGGATCGTCCACGCGCGCCCAGACCACGGCGACTTCGGCGAGCGAGGCGAGTCCGATCCAGCGCTTGGCGCCGTCGATCACCCAGTGATCGCCGTCCCGGCGCGCGGTGGTCGTCATGGCGGCGGGGTCGCTGCCGCCCTGCGGCTCGGTGAGCGCGAAGCAGCCGACCGCGTCTCCCGTCGCCATGCGCGGCAGCCACGCCTGCTTCTGCTCCTCCGAGCCGTACTTCGCGATCGCGCTCATCGCGAGCGAGCCCTGCACCGAGACGAAGGTGCGCCAGCCGCTGTCCGCGGCCTCCAGCTCGAGGCAGGCGAGGCCGTACGAGACGGCGCCCGCGCCGGCGCAGCCGTATCCGGTGAGGTGCATGCCGAGGAACCCGGCGGCGCCGAGCTCCGGGATGAGCTCGCGGCGGAAGTGCGCGTTCTCGAAGTCGTCCTCGATGACGGGCAGGATCCGCTCCTGCGCGAACGTCCGCGCGCGCTGCTGCCAGTCGCGCTCCTCGGATGTGAGCAGGGCGTCGAAGTCGAACACGGCGTCGATGCGGGGAGCGGTCGTCATCTCAGGTCCTTTCGGTGCGCCAGGCGGCGGGCGCGGAGTCGTTCAGGGCGGGCGGCGGCGTGCGATACGCCGCGGGGGAGTCTCCGAGCCGGATCGGATTCGCGATGGTGCGCGAGGGGCCGAGCGTCACCACGGGATCGAGGTCCAGGCCCTCGGCGAAGGAGATCGCCTCCGCCACGTCGTGCACGAGGCCTGCGGGGATCCCCGCCGCGCGGAACAGATCGATCCAGTGCGCGGCCTCGGCACCCGCGAGGCCGTCCTCGATCAGCGTCGTGAGGGCGTCGCGATGCGCGACCCGGTCGGCGTTGCGGAGGAACCGAGGGTCTGCGGCGAGCGAGGGGAGCCCCAGCGCCTCGGCCAGCGCACGGAACTGCTTGTCGTTGCCGACGGCGATCACGAGGTCGCGGTCGGCCGCGCGGAACAGCGCGTAGGGGGCGATCGAGGGATGCTCGTTGCCCAGACGGCGGGGCGGGATGCCGGTGGCGAGGGTCGAGGCGGCCTGGTTCGTCAGGGCGGAGAGGAGGCTCTGCAGCAGAGACACCTCGACCCGCTGGCCGAGACCCGTCCGGTCGCGCTCGCGCAGGGCGAGCAGGATCCCGGCCACGGCGTTCTGCCCGCACAGCACGTCGACGAGGGCGACGCCGGCCTTCGCCGCCGTGCCCTCCGGATCGCCGGTGATGGACATGAGGCCGCCCACGGCCTGCACGAGCAGGTCGTAGCCGGCGAGCGAGGCGCCCGATCCGTCGCCGAAACCCGTGATGGAGCAGTAGACGACGCCCGGATTGGCGGCGTGGACGGCGGCGAAGTCCAGGCCGAAGCGCTCCATGACGCCGGGGCGGAAGTTCTCGATGACGACGTCTGCGGTGCGCGCGAGCCGCAGCGCCTCGGCGCGGTCGGCCTCGACGGTCAGATCGAGCGCGACCGAGCGCTTGTTGCGATTGACGCTGCCGAAGTAGGTCGCGGTGCCGTCGGCATCGACGGGCGGGTGCCAATGCCGGGTGTCGTCACCGTCCGGCGGCTCGATCTTCAGCACGTCGGCGCCGAAGTCGGCGAGCGTCATGGTGGCGTACGGACCGGCGAGCACCCGGGAGAAGTCGGCCACGCGCACGCCGTCGAGAACGCCGCGCCGTTCGGTCTCCCCGCTCATCCCGCCAGCTCCTTCGCCGTCCGTCGCCCGCCCCGCCTACCGTGTCCCAGTTCCGGCCCCGCCATGTCCCACTTCTGGCTGAGAAACCGGTGCCGGAGCAGCCAGAACTGGGACATGGTTCTCACCGGCTGTCCCGCACGGCTCCCATCCTACGGACGGCTGCGGCCGTGCCCCCGGACACGCCCTAGGCTGGAGGGGACGGCGAACGCGAACGGTGAGGAGGCGCAGATGATCCTGCTCGACGTGCCCGGCATCACGAACCTGCGCGATGTCGGCGGCATCCCCGCCGGCGCCTCCCGGATCCGCGAGGGCGTGCTGTTCCGCTCCGGCAACCTCGCGCACGTCGGGCCCGATGCGCACTCCTTCCTGACCGAGCGGGTCTCGCGCGTCGTCGATCTCCGCGATGACAGCGAGGTGAACGCCGAGCCGTGCGCGCTGCCGGGGCTGCGCATCGACCGGATCCCGCTCTTCGCGGGATCCGTCGCCTCCTTCCTGATGGGCGATGTCAGCCTCGCGGGCCTGTACCGGCGCATCGTCGAGGACGGCGCCGGCCGCATCGTGCAGGTCGTCCGGATCCTGTCGGCGGGGGAGCCCACCCTCGTCCACTGCACGCTCGGCAAGGACCGCACGGGCGTGAGCGTGGCGCTGGCGCTGGCCGCCGTCGGGGCGGACCGGGAAGCGATCGTGGAGGACTACGCGCTGACCGCTTCGCAACTTCCGGAGTCCCGCAACCGGGCGATCGCGAAGTGGCTCGAGGAGCGCCTGCCGATCGCGCACGACGCGATCGCGGTCGCCACGCAGTCTCCGGCCCCGGTCATGCGCGAGCTGCTGAGGGGCATCGACGAGCAGCACGGATCGGTCGCGGACTATCTGCTGGCCTCCGGGCTGACCCGCGCCGAGCTCGAGTCGCTCGGGACGGCGCTGGTCGGGTAGTCGCGCGCCGCCCTCCGGCCGTACGGCGGAGGTAGGTTAGGCAACCCTTCATTCGGTGATATCGTAGAGGCATCATGACCACTGCGATCCGCACCACCGCACGCGCCGAGCGCCGTGCCCTGCGTCGCTCCTCGAAGGCCCAGTATCTGATCGTCGCCGACGAGCGATCCCTCGCAGAGCTGGAAGCGGAGCTGTCGACGCTGCCGCTGTGCGCGACGGGTCGGGTGTTCATCGAGGTCCCGGATGCGGAATCGATCTCCACGGTCACGGTCCCGCCCCGGATGACCGTCACCTGGCTTCCGCGCGCCACCCGCTCCGGCGCCCCCGGAACCGCTCGCCGGTGCCCCCAGGGCATGGCCGCCTCGCGCGCCGCGATCGCCTGGGCCGACGAGATGCTGTGCGACGGCGCGGAGGAGCACACCACGGTGACGCTGCTCGGCGGTTTCCTCGGCACCGCGGACATCGCGGAGCACCTCACGGAGCGTCTGGGTATGGACCCCGCGCGGATCACCGCGCCGGAGCGCTTCCGACTGCTCTGACCCTGAGATCGGCGGCCGCCCGAAGGCCCGGGCCGTGGACCCGGCTCAGCGCCGGGGCAGGTAGTGCCCGTCCTCGAGTCCGGCCTCGATCTCGAAGCGATTACGGAGCGGATCCCGCCCGGCGAGCAGGTACAGGAACGGCATCAGAAGGCCGTAGCGCAGCCACTGCTGCTTGTGCACGGCCTCGTGCCGGAGCACGCGGTCGTCCGGCACCGTGTCGCCGGTGAGATAGCAGCCCGCGACGCAGACGCCGCCGCGTGCGAACGTCCACTCGGGCATGCCGCGGAAGATCCACAGTCCCTCACGGCGCTCGACCTCGCCCGTGCTCCACAGCCCGCCCCAGATCCAGCCCACGGCCATGCCCCAGGCGTAGCCGAGGCGGCTGATCGGGGAGCGCAGCAGCACGGAGGGCAGGCGCAGGTCACGTCGTCGGCCGCGCTCCAGGATCTCTGCGGCCTCGGCCTCGATCGCGGCGATGCGGGCGGTGTCGCCCGCCGTCACGCGAGGGCGCCGATCAGGCGCAGGATCGCACCGAGGTCCTGCACCGCATCTCCCGGGGAGCGCGGAGCGAAGCCGGCGATGGTCGCGCCCGCGAGCGGCAGCTGTTCGCGCAGCGCCTTCACCGCGCCGACGACATCCGCCGTGCGCAGGCCGAACGGCACCGCGGAGGAGACGCCCGCGAGCTCGGACGGATCCAGCACGTCGACGTCGATGTGCACGTACACGCGGGAGGCCCCGGTGGCGGCCACCGCCGCCGCGAGAGCCCGTGCGTCGTCGACGTCGTCGAGCCGGACGATCCCCGACGTCGCGAGATACGCGCTCTCGGCGTCGTCCTCGGAGCGGGCGCCCACGAGCACCGTGCGCTCGGGGGTGAGTCCAGAGGGGCCGTCGATCGGGAACGAGTCGTGGCCGAGCAGGGCGCGCAGGGCCATGCCCGCATAGGCGCCGGAGACGGAGGACTCGGGGGTGTGCAGGTCGGGGTGCGCGTCGAACCAGACGATCGCGACGTCGTGCAATGCGCCGGGGAGGGCGGCGACCGCGGCGACGCTGACGCCGCAGTCACCGCCCACCACGAGCGTGGGCTCGGCATGTGCCGTGATCGCTTCCTCGATGAGCTCCCTCGTGCGGCGCAGGCTGCTGAGCCTGTGCACGCCCGTGCCCTCGGCATCGCCGGCCTCGAGCGGGATCTCCAGCACCGTCGTGCGCGCGCTGGGCAGGTCGCCGGCGATCGCCGACGCCCCTTCGGTGAGCAGCATCGCCCGCGGGGCAGGGGAGCCCTGCCACTGCGGGACGACGAGGAAGCGGGTCATCTCAGCCCTCGAGCGCTTCCTGCGGCTTGGTCGATCCGGCCTTGAGCTCCGCGAGACGGGCCTCGACCTCGGTCAGCTGGCCGATGTCCTCGAGGCTCTCGAACTGCGCGTCGAGGCTGGACGCGGCGAGCTCCGCCTTGCCCTGGGCCAGCGCCTCCTGGCGACGGACCTTGTCCTCGAACCGGCCCAGCTCGCTGGTGGGGTCGAGCACGTTGATCGACGACACCGCGTCCTGCACCTTGGTCTGCGCCTCGGCGACCTTGGCGCGGGCGAGCAGCTCGCTGCGCTTGTTCTTCAGCTCGACCAGCTTGTCCTTCATGCCGTTCAGGCCGGTCTTGAGCTTGTCGACGATCTCGGTCTGGGCCGCGATCTGCGGCTCGGCCGTCCGCGCCTCCTGCTC
>JAITLM010000217.1 GCA_031277885.1 Microbacterium sp. | reverse complement strand
CACTTGAGCACCGGAACCGCATAGCCGATGCTCGTCACGCCTACGACGCGCAGCATCCTGAAAACGAGATCCGATGACCGCTCGCGTCAACAACCTCATGGCCAGCAACAGCTAGTGGAGGCGTTCGCATGGGATCTTGACTGTCCATCCCAGGGTCTGGTGCAGCACAACCTCTTCCGCGCCTTTCGCGCATTCCTTTCGGGCGGCACCGACTTGCGGCTGCCAGGCGGGTCCGTGTGAGCGTCGCGTGTCCGTGGGCGTGAAGTGTAGGGCAAACGTGACCAGGATCGCGGCGGCTAGGGCGGTCGTGACGGTAGTGCGGAAGGCGTGCGGCCGGGATGTTGCGTCCGGTCTGTCGGCGGAGCCTGCGGCGACGCAGAGTGCGGCGAGGATCAGTTGTGACGGAAGCACTCCGTAGCGTGCGAGCCATACCTTTCGGAGTTCGTCAGGAGAGTGGTGCGCGTAGTCGTATAGATCGAGCGGAGTGGTGTGGACGCCGGCGACGAAGACGAGCACACCGAGGGTGAGGGCGGCGGCAACGATCAGGTGGGTGCGCCGGGTGCGCCCTCTGAGCAGACAGATCAGCAGGGCGGCGATTATGGCGACGAGTAACAGCGGCACGAGCGGCCCCGTCGCCGCGAGTACGGGCCCGATCGATCGGGTGTCCATGGCCAGGGGCATGATCGCGTTGATAGCGAATCCGTAGGGGTAGGACGCCGCGTCCACGTGGCCGAACCCCGTCTGCTTTCTCGACGCGAGCAGAGCACACGCGAGCTGGCCGGCGACGCCGGCCCCGAATCCTGCCACGATGATCCGGCGCCCGCGGTCGCGGAAGCGCCAAATCGCCAGTGGGGCGAGGAAGAGCGCTTGCACCTCGGTGAGCGCCGCGCAGGCCGTGAACAGCGCCAACATGATCGCAGTGCTCCGGCGCGCGGGCGTGTAGAGGAGCGCCCAGAACAGGGTCCACATCAGGATCGTGTGTAGGTTCGCCGCGTTGCCGAGCACCTCTCGCGCCGCCAGCGGAGCGAGCACCGTGCTTGCCCCGACGAGCAGCGCCCAGACCGGCCGCATATGTTGTCGCGCCATAACCCACACCAGCGCGGCGCAGAGTCCGGCTACGAGGCTTGTGGCCGCCGACATGAATAGTGCATATCCCTCGACGGGCACGGTCGCCACGGCCGTGTGGGCGATGAGCCGCGGGATCAGGTGCAGGTACCCGCCGTATGGGGTGAAGAGATCGAAGGTGGCGCCCAGCGCCGACTGGAGGAAGTTCCGGCCGTCCTCGGCCCAGAGGGTGTCGCGCGCGATCGGCGGCAGACGAAGCCAGGCGAGTGCGCCGAACCCGACTCCCAAGGCCAGTGTCAGCATCGCACGATGCCGGCGGACGCGTTTGTGCTCGACCGGCATCGAAGGGGTCGTGCGTGCACCGATGGTCGGTGTCGTCGTCATGCGCGGCTCGGCTCAGTCTGCGCGGCTACGACAGCGGTCGGGCGTCCCCTAGCTTCCGTGCGGAACGGCAGCATCGTTCCCACCCGCAGGCCCCAAAGCTGGCTGAGGAAGTGCAGGCCCTGCCGGGCCGAGGCCTTGGACTCACCGGCGAACCGTCCGGCGAACACCAACGGGACCTCTGCTACGCGCCACTGTCGGCGGACGAGGATCTCGAGAAGGATCTTGAAGCCGCGCGGGCGTAGCTCCTCCAGATCGAGACCGGTGGTGTCGAGAAGAAAAAACCCGGTCATTGGGTCCGTGACGCCCTGCAGCCGGGTCGGGAAGAGCGCACGCGCGAGCATTGTCGACAGACCGGAGACAAGCGTGCGGCCCCGTCCGGCGAGCCCGGTCGCATCCCCGCCCTGCGCGTATCGCGAAGCCACGACCACGTCGACGTCGCCGCCCGCGCGGCGATCCCAGAGGGACCGGATAAGTTCGGGTGGGTGCTGCAGATCACCGTCCATCACGACGCAGGTGTGAGCGCGTGCCTGGCGGATCCCCTCCACGACCGCACCGCTGAGGCCTCCTGACGGCACCTCGCGTCGAATCGTCCGGACGATCAACGCAGCGCCGGCGCCACTTGCTGCGGCAATCGCGGGAAGATCGTCCGTGCCGTCGTCGACGAAGAGGAGCTCGGCTTCGAGTCCTGACAATGCCGCGTCAGTCCGGCGGATCAGCTCGTGGACGTTCGCGGCCTCGTCGTAGGTGGGAACCACGATGCTCAGCAGGGGCCGGGCGGTTTGCTCATGAGGCGACGCAGTCATGTTCACAGCCAAGTGGGCATGCGGTTGCGGGAGCGTATCGGTTTCGCCATACGCTCCCGATATGTCCGATCGGTTAGTACGACCCGGCGCCGCGATCTTGCTGTTCAAGCCCATGCCTACCTTGACCGCTGTCGTGGTGTCGTTGCAGGCTAGGACGGAGAAAACCAAATCGGACTGTCGCTCCGCTCTACGTCACACTTTGACGCCAGAACATTCGCCAAACGAGCCAAATACCAGCCGCCAGGAGCAACGCCGCAGCCTGAGCAGTTGCGAGGTGCCTCCGGGCTACAAGACCTTCGCCCCACGGGTTACAAGGCGGGATGCCAAGCAAACTACGTCAACGTGGGCCGTTCAAAAGGTGCAACCTGGAGTCGAATACGTGTCGGACTGAACTACCCCGGGCGCCCAGATACTAGGCATCTGCGACCCTCCCAGAGGGCGATCTGTCGTCGGGAGACGATCGTTCCAAGGAGAGCTCTCCCCAGAAGCTCTCGATCCGTG
>JAITLM010000209.1 GCA_031277885.1 Microbacterium sp. | reverse complement strand
GCTCAGCCCTCGTCGGGCAGGAGGTCGGGACGACGCCGCCGGGTGCGCTCGATCTGCTGCTCGCGTCGCCAGGCGGCGATCGCGCCGTGATTGCCGCTCAGCAGGATCGGCGGCACCTCGCGGTCACGCCAGACCGACGGCTTGGTGTACGACGGGTACTCGAGCAGACCGTCCTCGTGCGACTCCTCGACGAGGCTCTCGGGGTTGCCGACCACTCCGGGGATGAGCCGTCCGATCGCCTCGATCATCGCCATGACGGCGACCTCTCCCCCGTTGAGCACGTAGTCGCCGAGGCTGATCAGGCGCACCTCGCCGAGCTCCGCGGCCTCTTCGAACACGCGCTCGTCGATGCCCTCGTAGCGGCCGCAGCCGAAGATGAGGTGCTCGTGGTCCGCGAGCTCGCGGGCCGTGGACTGATGGAACACCTCGCCGGCCGGCGAGGGGAAGATGATGGTGGGGCGCGGGCCGACGGGCTCGGCGACCGACCCGGCGCGCGCGGACGCGAGCTGATCGAGGGCGAGGCCCCACGGCTCCGGCTTCATGACCATGCCGGCGCCGCCGCCATAGGGCGTGTCGTCGACGGTGCGGTGCCGATCGCTGGTCCAGTCGCGCAGATCGTGGACGTTCAGATCCAGGATCCCGCTGTCCCGTGCCCTGCCGAGCAGGGAGAGGGTCAGCCCGTCGAAGTACGACGGGAAGATCGAGACGACGTCAATCCGCACCGGGCGCGTCCTGCTCGGAGGCATCCTGCGCCGAAGCGGTCGCGTCGTCCTCGGCGAGCTCCTCGAAGAGCCCGGCGGGAGGCGTGACGACGATCCGGCCCGCGGCGATGTCCACCGTCGGCACGATCGCCGAGACGAACGGGACCATGACCTCGGATCCGGTTCCCGAAACGGGCCGGACGATGAGCAGATCCTGCGCGGGCAGGTGATCGACGCGGATCACGCGGCCGACGACCACGTCGTCGCGGACGACGTCGAGCCCGGTGAGCTGATGGTCGTACCAGGCGTCGTCCTCGGGCTCCTCGGACTCGTCCTGATCGATCCACAGGATCGCCTTGACCAGGCCCTCGGCGGCATCGCGGTCATCGACGCCCTCGAAGAAGACGACGGAGCTGCCATTCATCACCCGGTACTCGCGGACGGTGATGGACTTGCCGTGCCACGGAGATGCCTCAGGCACCTGCAACGTGAACTCGGCACCCGGGACGAAGCGCCCGGCGGGATCGTCGGTGTACAGCTCGAGCTTGAGTGCGCCCTTGAGCCCGTGCGCCTTGACGAGGCGCCCCACGCGCAGCTGATTGCGTCCGGCGGGGCGATCGGTGACGGCCACGCTCAGTCGTCCGCGACGTCGACGCGGACGCGACGTCCGTCCGCGAGCGCGGTGATCAGCGTGCGCAGGGCCTTGGCGGTGCGGCCGCCGCGCCCGATCACGCGCCCCCGGTCATCGGGGTGCACGTGCACCTCGAGGACGTCGCCGCGGGGCGACGAGGTGGCGGTGATGGTGACATCCTCCGGGTGATCGACGATCCCCGAGACGATGTGCTCGAGCGCGGCAGCCAGCACGACGGATTACTCCGCGTCGGCCGCAGCCTCGGCTGCGTCCTCGGCGGGGGTCTCGACGGGAGCCTCCTCAGCGGGAGTCTCCTTCTTCTCGACCTTGGGCTTGATGACGGACTTCTTGGCCGAGTCGGCCTCGAAGGCGACCTTCTCGCCGGCGACCTTGAGCGTGGACTTCGCGTCCTTGTCGCCCTTGAACTTGCCCCAGTCGCCCGTGATCTTGAGGATGGCGGCGACCTGCTCGGTCGGCTGAGCGCCGACCGACAGCCAGTACTGCGCCCGCTCGGAGTCGACCTCGATGAACGAGGGCTCCTCGGTGGGGTGGTACTTGCCGATCTCCTCGATCACGCGACCGTCGCGCTTGGTGCGCGAGTCGGCGACGACGATGCGGTAGTAGGGCGCACGGATCTTGCCCAGGCGCTTGAGACGAATCTTGACAGCCACGATTCTCCTGAATGGTGTGGAAGGAAGACGAACTGATCACCAGAAGCGTGGGGTGCACACCCGGTGGAAGCTCTGCGGGTGGATCACGGCCGGATAGAGGGTCGAGCGGCGATCCAGCTGTCTATTCTGCCAGATCCCCGGCCTTGTCGCGAAACGTCGCGGAACACGTGTCGCGCCGTCCGTCGAACAGCTGTACCGCATGACATATTACTGACTAGGCTGTACCCATGCCCGATGTCATCGCCGATCTCGCTCTCATCGATGCGGTTGCTCTCGCCGACCGCGTGAGCATGACCGATGCGATCCGGGCCGTCGGCGAGGTGCTCCGCGGGGGCTTCGATCCCGAGGACGACCTCCCGCGCACGATCCTGGACGTGCCGCACGGGCAGCTTCTGCTCATGCCCGCAGCGTTCGGGGGCATGGTCGGTCAGAAACTGGCCTCTGTCGCCCCCGGCAACCCGGCGCGGGGGCGGGAGCGCATCCAGGGCGTCTACATCGTGCTCGACGGCGTCACGCTCGCACCGATCGCGGTCCTCGACGGCACCGCGCTCACCGCGCTGCGCACCCCCGCCGTGAGCGCGGCCGCGGTCGACGTGCTCGCCGGGTCCGAGGCCGGCGACCTCGTCGTCTTCGGAACCGGTCCCCAGGCCGTGCGACATGTGCAGGCGCTCTCGACCATCCGCTCCCTGCGCACGGTGCGGATGGTCGGCCGGGATGCGGCCAGGACGGCCGCCGCTGTCGCGGAGGTGCGGGCGCTCGTGCCGGCCGCCGCGGTCGGTGTCGGATCCGTCCGGGATCTCGTCACCGCCGACCTCATCGTGTGCGCGACCACGGCGACCGATCCGCTCTTCCCCGCGGATGCGGTCCGCGCCGATGCCGTGGTCGTCGCGATCGGCTCGCACGAGCGCGACAAGGCGGAGCTGCCCGCCGCGCTGCTCGGCCGCGGTCAGGTCGTCGTGGAGAGCCGGCGCATCGCGGCGACCGAGGCCGGGGACGTCATCCGGGCGGTGGAGGCCGGTGCACTGCGGCCGGAGGACCTCGTCACGATGCACGAGCTGTTCACCGGTGACGTCTCCCCCGCGCGCGACCGGCCCAGGATCGTGAAGACCTGCGGCATGGGCTGGCAGGATCTCGCCGTCGCCGCACGCGCCGTCGGCACCAGAGCGGAGCGATGATGATCACGACCGAGGACTGGCACACCGCGGGCGAGCCGTTCCGCATCGTCGAGGGCGTTCCGACCCACGGCGGCACCGTGGCCGAACGCCGGGTGGCGGCGATGACCGGCGAGGCCGACCACGTGCGGCGCTTCCTCTGCCTGGAGCCGCGCGGCCACGACGACATGTACGGCGGCTTCCTCACTCCCCCGGACGACCCCGGCGCCGACTTCGGCGTGCTGTTCTGGCACAAGGACGGCTTCTCGACGGCGTGCGGACACGGCACGATCGCGCTCGGCGCATGGGCCGTCCGCACCGGCCGGGTGCCATCCGATCCGGACGGCGAGACGACCGTGACGATCGATGTGCCGAGCGGTCGCGTGCAGGCCCTCGTCCGGCAGGAGAAGGGGCGCATCACGGAGGTCGTCTTCCGCAACGTCGAATCGCGTGTGCTCGCGCGGGGCCTCCCGCTGGAGACCTCTCGCGGCCGCGTCGACGCCGACCTGATCTTCGGAGGCGCCGTGTATGCGACGCTGCCCGCCGCCGCCCTGGGGCTGTCCGTGCTCCCGGAGCACACGGCCGAGCTCATCCGCATCGGACGCGAGATCAAGTGGGCGCTCGACCGGCATCCGGCCGCTCAGCTCGGCGACACCCGCCTGAGCGGCGTGTACGGCACGATCCTGTTCGACGACCTCGGGCGCACGGAGCGCGGGCCCTGGCAGCGCAACGTCACCGTGTTCGCCGACGGCGAGGTCGATCGCAGTCCGTGCGGTTCCGGTACGGCGGCGCGCGTCGCCCTCCTGGACGCGTCAGGCTCCCTCGGCGACGGTGAGGAGCTCACCCACGACTCGATCATCGGGACCCGCTTCCGCGCGACGGTCGCGGCCCGCACCCCGGATGGCGTGATCCCGGAGGTGCGCGGGCTCGCACACCGGGTCGGATCCTGCACCTTCGACCTCGACGACGGCGACCCGCTGCCCGAGGGTTTCAGCCTGCGCTGACGTCGCGGCGCCGTCGTATCGTGAAGCGCCCCCCTCCCACTCGCATCCCCACCTTCCCCGCAAAGGAGCACCCCCATGCGCACCGGATCCCTCAGCGTCCTCGGAGCAGCCGTCTGGAACGGCGAGCGCTTCGAAGAGGGCGACCTGCACATCGCCGACGGCGCGGTCGCCGATCGCCCGGCCGAGCACGCCACGACCGTCGACGGCCGAGGCCGCTGGCTCATCCCCGGCCTCATCGACGCGCACTTCCACGCCTACGCGACGAGCCAGGACGGGCTGGAGGACGAGCGCGGCCCGCTGAGCTTCGCCGCGATCAACGGCACCCGAAGGCTCGGTGCGGCGCTGCGCCGCGGCTTCACCACGGTGCGCGACGTGGCAGGGGGCGACATCGGCCTGGCGCGAGCGATCGACGCGGACCTCTTCGAGGCGCCGCGCTACCTCTTCACCGGGCCTGCGCTGAGCCAGACCGGCGGCCACGGGGATCCGCGCTCCGCACATGTGGACATCTGCTTCAGCCATGGGCACATGTGCGAGATCGTCGACGGCGTCGAGCCGCTGCGCCTCGCCGTGCGCAACCGGCTGCGCACCGGCGCGCACGCGATCAAGGTCATGACCTCCGGCGGGGTGTTCTCGCTCACCGACCCGATCCGGGTGCCGCAGTACTCCGCGGAGGAGCTGCGCGCGGTCGTCGGCGAGGCGACCCGGCAGGGCTCCTACGTCGCCGCTCACGCCTACTCGTCCGAAGCCGTGCTGCATTCGATCGACAACGGGGTGCGCTCGATCGAGCACGGCAACCTGATCGACGCGTCGACCGCCGGGCGCATGGCCGCCGCCGGTGCGTTCCTCGTGCCGACGCTCGCCGCCTACGACGCCATGGACCGCCGAGGAGCCGGGATCGGTCTCAACGCGATCTCGCTCGCCAAGAACGCCGAGGTCCTCTCGCACGGGCAGGAGGCCGTGCGCCTCGCCCTTGCCGCGGGGGTGCAGGTCGGCTTCGGCACCGACCTCATGGGCGAGCTCGAGGACGACCAGCTCTGCGGCGTGCGGCTGCAGGTCGAGGCGAGCGGCGCCGCCGCGACGCTGCGCTCGATGACGACGGTCAACGCCGCCCTCCTCCGCGATGAGCGCGCGGGTCATCTGGGTCTCGGAGCGTACGGCGACGCCGTCCTGCTGACCGCGGACCCGCTCGAGGAGCCCGCCGCCCTCTGGGAGCAGGACTCCCGTGCGCTCGTCGTGCGCGCCGGCCGCACGGTCGACTGAGCCGGCCGGCGCGGAGAGAGGCGGCCGCCCTGCGCAGGGCGGCCGCCTCTCTCGTGCCCGCGGGTCAACGGGCGAAGGCGCCCCACTCGGTCGAGCGTCCGGCCTCGCTGCGCTTCTGCGGGACGCCCCAGGGGTTGTCGTCGCGCAGGGGCGCGGGCAGAAGCTCCTGCGGCGCGTTCTGATACGCCACGCCGCGCAGGAACCGGGTGATGCCCGCGGTGCCCACGCTCGTCGCATCGGTCGTGGTCGCCGGGTACGGGCCACCGTGCTGCATCGCCGGCGTGACCGCGACGCCGGTCGGCCAGCCGCCGAACAGCACGCGACCGCTCGTCGCGGCCAGGGTGTCGACGAGTGCGTCCAGGGAGCCGTCGGCGAGCTCCGCCGGGCGAGCATGCACGGTCGAGGTGAGGTTGCCGGGGAACAGCTCCTCATGAGCCGCGGGAAGCTCCTCCGGAACCGCGTATCGCACGATGACGGACAACGGCCCGAACGACTCCTCGAGCAGCTCCTCCCGGTGCGCGCGGAGCGTCTCGAGCCCCACCGCGACGACCGTCGGCGTGGCATGTCGCTGACCGCCCTCGTCTTCGCGGATCTCCCCTTCGGCGAGAACGGTCACGCCCTCGGCGCCGAGCACCGCGGACCTGCGCTCCTCGAACGCCCGCCCGATCCCCGGGTTCAGCAGGCGGTGCTCCGCGACACCCGCGGCCGCCGAGCCGACCGCGGACAGATCGGCGTCCGCAGGGACGAACAGGAAGCCCGGCTTCGTGCACAGCTGGCCCGCCGAGCCGGATACGGAGGATACGAAGCCCTGGAGCAGCTCGGCATCGGCGTAGGTCGCGTACACGGGATTGACGCTGCCGAGCTCGCCGTAGAACGGGATCGGGCGCGGCCGGGACGCCGCGATGTCCGCGAGCAGGCGTCCGACATGCGTCGACCCTGTGAAGGCGCCGGCACGGATCCGCTCGTCCTGCAGCAGCGCGACGCCGTTCTGCTGACCTTCGATGAGCTGGAACACGTCGGCCGGCATTCCGGCGCCCACGAGCGCCTCCGCGACGATCGCGGCCGTGCGTCGGGACAGCTCGGGATGCCCGGAATGCGCCTTGACCACGACCGGGCAGCCCGCTGCCAGGGCCGCGGCGGAATCGCCGCCGGCGACCGAGAACGCGAACGGGAAGTTCGATGCCGCGAAGTTCAGCACCGGACCGACCGGTTCCAGCACGCGCCGCACGTCCGGGCGCGGACCGATCACGTACTCGGGATCCGCCGCGTCGATCCGGGCGTCGAGGTAGGCGCCGTCGACGATCGTGTCCGCGAACAGCCGCAGCTGCCAGGACGTGCGCTTCACCTCGCCCGTGAGCCGTGCCTCGGTGAGACCCGTCTCCCGCATCGCGATCGCGATGAGCTCCGCCGCATGGGCGTCGAGGGCGTCCGCGACTGCGACGAGGGCGGCGCCGCGGTCGGCCGGCGATGTGGCAGCGAAGGGGCGGGCGGCCGCCGCGGCCCGCGCGGCGACATCGGACACGACGGTGGTGCTGTCAGTCATGCATCTCTCCTAGAAGACGAAGCCCTCGGGGAACGGGTCGTCCCCGTCGAGGATGTACTGGCCGAGCCCGGTCACCCAGGCGCGGCCGGTGATCGTGGGGATCACCGCGGGCCGGTCGCCCACGGTGGTCTCGCCGATGAGCCGCCCGGTGAACTCGGTTCCGATGAACGACTCGTTCACGAAGGGCGTCTCCAGCGCCAGCTCGCCGCGGGCGTGCAGCTCGGCCATGCGGGCGCTCGTCCCGGTTCCGCAGGGCGATCGGTCGAACCAGCCGGGGTGGATGGCCATGGCATGCCGTGAGCGGACGGCGTCGGATCCGGGGGCGATGAACTCGACATGGTGCACGTGGTTCGCGCCCTCCAGAACGGGGTGCACGGGCGGCGCCTGCGTGTTGATCGCGTCCATGATCAGAAGGCCGGCGCGGACGATGTCGTCCTGGCGCGCGCGGTCGAACGGGAGTCCGACCTCGTCGAGGTCGACGAGCGCGTAGTAGTTGCCGCCGAACGCGACCGAGTACGTGATCTCGCCGATCCCGGGCACCTCGATCCGCTCGTCGAGGCGATCCACGAAGCTGGGGACGTTCTCGATCGTGACGCCGACCGCACGCCCGTCCTCGACGGCGACCCTGGCGATCACGAGTCCCGCCGGGACATCCAGCCGGATCTCGGTCACCGGCTCCGTCACCTCGACCATGCCGGTCTCGACCAGGACGGTGGCGACTCCGATCGTGCCGTGCCCGCACATCGGCAGGAACCCGGACGCCTCGATGAACACGACGCCCCAGTCCGCGTCGTCGCGCGCGGGCGGCTGCAGCAGCGCGCCCGACATCGAAGCGTGCCCGCGCGGCTCGTTCATGAGGAATCCGCGCAGCCCGTCGAGATGCTCCATCGCGTACAGCCGCCGGTCGTTCATGGTCGCGCCGGGGATCCGGCCCACACCGCCCGTGACGACGCGGGTCGGCATCCCCTCGGTGTGCGAGTCGACCGCCTGGATCACCCGGCGCGCGCGCATCAGGGTGCTCCTGCCGAGCCGTCGCGCCGGTGTCCGACCTCGCACGCGCCTCGCATCAGGCGACCACCGCGGAGCGTGCGGCGAGAGCGGCGAGGGCGCGCTGGGTGTCGGCGGTGACCTGGGCGCGCTGCTCCGCGCTCAGCGGGCCGCGCGGCGGACGGGTGGGGCCGCCGTAGGAGTTGCCGCAGATGTCCATGGAGAGCTTGATCGCCTGCACGAACTCGGTCCGCGAGTCCCACCGGAACACCGCGACGAGCTGCTCGTACAGGGCCTTCGCCTCGTGCCACTTGCCCTCGGCGCAGAGGGTGTAGAGCTCGACGGCCTCTCGGGGGAAGGCGTTCGGGTAGCCGGCGAACCAGCCCACCGCGCCGTTCACCATGAGCTCGAAGAGCACGTCGTCGGCACCGGCGATGATGTCGATGTCACAGAGCTCCTTGATCTCGTAGACGCGGCGCACATCGCCGGAGAACTCCTTGATCGCCACGACTTCGGGGATCTGGGCGAGCTTCGCGACGAGCGACGGCACTAGGTCGACCTTGGTGTCGAAGGGGTTGTTGTAGGCCATGATCGGCAGGCCCGCCTTCGCGACCTCCTCGTAGTGCGCAATGACCTCGCCCTCGTTGGCGCGGTAGATCGTCGGCGGCAGCAGCAGCACGCCGTCCGCCCCGTCCTCGCGGGCGAGCTCCGCCCACTTCCGCGCCTGGTGGCTGCCCACGCCGTGCACGCCGGCGATCACGATGCCGCGACCGTCGACGGCGTCGACGGCGACCTGGATGACCTTGCGGCGCTCGTCGTCCGTGAGCGAGGAGTACTCCCCGAGCGAGCCGTTCGGACCGACGCCGCGGCAGCCGTTGGACATGAGGAAGTCGACGTGCTCGCCGAACTTGTCGTAGTCGACGGCGAGCCCGGCCGGCGCCGCGGAGTCCTCGGTGAACGCCAGCGTGGTCGCGACGACGACGCCGCCGAGGTCCATGGTCTGCTCAGTCATTGCGATGTCCATTCTCTCCGTTCCCGCGCCGCCATGGCCGGGTTCTCGTGTGCGAGCCGCATCCTGTCGCGACCCGCTCCGGGAAGTGATGCGCGACCTTCTCGTCGCTAGTAATACGTAACATATCACCCACTACTCTGGCCGGACAAGGTCTCGTTCGCGACTCAGCCCGCGGGATCGCGGCAGGTCGCCGCGAGCTCGCCGATCCGCACCGACGACAGCACGGGCCGGCGGTCGTAACCCACCGGGGAGCCGAGGATGTCCTCGACGCTGCGCCCGCACGTGCGCGCCTGGCACGCCCCCAGGCCCGCTCGCGTGGCGAGGCGCATCCCTCGGGAGGATGCCGCGGCGTACTCGTCGAGCGCATCGCGCCGCACCGACTCGCAGCGGCAGACGATCGTCTGAGTGTCGAGCCATCCGGTCCAGCCGGATCCGATCCGGTGCGTCTCGAGTCGCGTGGCGAAAGCGCGCATGCGCCGGCGCGCGGCCAGCGGCGCGCGATAACGGATGTCGGCGGGAGCGACGCCCGCCGCGGCGAGACCGGCCACGGCACCCTCCGCGAGGGCTGCATCGGCGCCGCCGATCCCGGTGATCTCCCCCGCCGCATACACGTCCGGCACGCTCGTGTCCTGCGATGAGCCGACCCGCACGAACCGGTCGGGCCCGATCTCGCAGCCGGCCTGGATCGCAGCCTCGAGCCGGGGGGTGAAGCCGTGGCCGAGCGCGACCGCGTCGCATTCGACCGTGCGCTCGGAGCCGGGGATCGGACGCCAATCGGCGTCGACGCGCTGCACGGTCACGGCCTCGACGGCCGAGTCGCCGTGGATGCGGGTGACCGCAGAGCCGAAGCGGTACGGCGTGCGGTGCGCGACGAGCGATCCGAGATAGGAGGCGAGCTCTCCCGCCTTGCTCGTCGCGGCCGCGAGCTCCCACGGGCGCCGCCCCCAGCCGCGCGCGATGGACGCGACGCTCGCCGCCTCCGCGATCTCGGCGACCTCCCCGCCGACGCGGCCGATGCTCTGTGCGACGGGGAGGAGGAAGGGCCCTGCCCCGCCGACCACCGTGCGCGCTCCGAGCTGCACGCCGTCGCGCTTCGCGAGGGCTTGCGCCGCTCCAGCCGAGGTCACGCCGGGCAGCGTCCATCCCGGAACGGGGAGCACCCGGTCGTGCGCCCCCGTGGCGATCACGAGGGCGTCGGCCAGGACGGTCTCGCCCCGGCGTTGCGCAGCATCCGCCGGCCCGATCAGGGCGTGCACGCGCACGGGCGATCCCGGCTCGATCCGCCACACGGAGGCCGAGGACAGGACGCGCGCGTCCGCCAGAGCCTCCTGCAGCCGCCGGAAGCGCGCGGTCTGGTGCTGCAGGCGGGGATCGGTGAGCTCAGGATGGTGCCGCCAGAACTGCCCGCCGACGCGTTCGCCCTCGTCCAGGACCGTGACGTCCGCCCCCGCCTCGACCGCCGCCGCCGCGGCGGCGAGTCCCGCGGGACCCGCGCCGATCACCACGACGCGTCGTGCGCTCATGCCCGAACCTCCCGTTCCACGACGTCGCCGTCGCACGCCTCGCGCTGACAGGCGCGCACGCCCTCGACGCCGTTGACCGTGAGCACGCAGTCCTGGCAGATGCCCATCCCGCAGAAGATGCCGCGCTCGGAACCTGCCGCGGTGCGCCACGTGCGCCGGCCCGACGACAGCAGCACGCCGGCGATCGTCTGCCCATCGCGTCCGGAGACGGCGACGCCGTCGACGGTGATCTGCACACTCATGCCGCGCTCTCCCGTCCCGCTGTCGCGGCGTCCGCTCCTCGTCCGCCCGCTCCCTGCAGGCTCGCTCGCGAGGGCAGGAACGGCGTCGGATCCAGGGGCGCCGGCGTGCCCAGCACCGCATGCGCGATGAGCGCACCCGTGGTCGGCGCGAGTCCGATGCCCGCGCCCTCGTGGCCGGCCGCATGGAAGAGGCCCGCGACGGTGGCATCCGCTCCGATCGCCGGCAGATGGTCGGGCGCGTAGGGACGGAAGCCGAAGTAGGTGCGCAGCAGCATCGTGTCGCGCAGGAAGGGGAACAGTCGCGACGCCTTCGCGGCGATCTCCGAGAGGGGTGCGAGCAGTCCCTCGCCCGAGAAGCCGACGCGCTCGCGGCTGGATCCGATCAGGACCGTGCCGGACGGCGTGGACTCGACCACGGTCGAAGTCTGCAGCGCGGCATCGGCCGACCCCACCGCGCCCACGTAGTCGGCGTCGTACACCTTGTGGAACACGCGCTGCGGCATCGCCGCCGTCACGAGGATCGTGCCGCGGCGCGGCCGGATGTCCAGCGCGCTGCCGAACAGGGCCGCCGCCTCCCCCGCCCAGGGCCCCGCGCAGTTGACCACGGCATCGGCTTCCACGAGACCCCGCGCGGTGCGCACCGCCGTCACCCGGCCCTGGGCGACGACGCCGGCCACGACCTCGTCGACGACCAGACGCGCGCCCTCGTGCACGGCGCGGGCCAGCATGGCCTGCGTCGCGAGACTCGGCTGCACCTGTGCATCGTCCGGGTAGTGCACACCGAGCGCGATCTCCGGGCTCAGATGCGGTTCGGCGGCACGCAGCGCCCGTTCGCCGAGCGGTTCGGACCGGATGCCGATGCCGCCCTGCGAGGTGGCGAAGGTCCGCAGTGCATCCGCACCGCCGGGGAACGCGACGACGATGCCGCCCTTCGCCTCGAACTCGGTCGCGGGCTGGCCGGGCACGCGCTCCGCGTCGAGCCTCTCCGCGAGCGCCCGCCACGCGCGGTTCGCCTCGATGGCGAGCTCCGCTTCGGCTCCCGGTTCCTTGTCGGACACGAGGATGTTCCCCTCGCAACGGCTCGAGGTCTCCCCCGCGACCCCCGCACGGTCGATCACGATCACCTCGGCTCCCGCCTCGGCGAGTGCGAGCGCACAGGCCGCACCGACCGCTCCCGCGCCGATCACGACGACCCTCATCCATGCCTCCTGACGCGCGCATCCGCTCTTCGACGCACCGATATCGGGCCCGCGGTCACGCTGATAACATGTGACATATTACTGAATCAGGACGTCTCCCGGAAGGGCGCCTTCGGCTCAGTGCTCCTCGCGCCCGCTCCACACGCCGCCGACGTGGCCCAGGTGCCGGCGCATCAGCGCCTCCGCGCCTTCGCCGTCACCGGCGGCCAGCAGATCGACGAGCTCCGCGTGCTCCAGTGCCGTGGGCACCAGCGCGTCGGCGTCCGCGAGACGCACGAGCCCGACCAGGCGGGTCTGCTGCCGCAGCTCGCGCACCGTGTCGACCAGCTTCTGGTTCCCGGTCACGGCGAGCACGCGCAGGTGGAAGGCCGTGTCGGCTTCGAGGTACTCCTCGAAGCGACGGCTCCTCGCCGCCGCCACGATCCGGTCGGCGAGCTCGCGCAGCTCCTTCTCGAGCGCCGCCTCGATCGCCCCGGCGACCCGGCGCATGGGCGGGGCCTCGAGCAGCAGGCGAACCTCGGTGAGCTGCTGCAGCTCATCGGCCGAGACCTCGGTCACCTGGAATCCCCGATTGCGGATCGGGCGCAGGAACCCGCGGCGGGCGAGGTTGAGCATCGCCTCGCGCACGGGCGTGGCGCTCACGCCGAAGTCGCCGGCCAGAGTCGGTACCGTGAGCACATCCCCCGGAGGAGTCTCGCCCGACACGATCCGCGCCGCGATCATGCGCTCGACCTGTTCCCTGAGACTCTCCGCAGGCACGAGGATGGATCCGGTGCTCATGCGCGGCGCCCGTCGCAAAACGTCATACGGCACATGCTAGCGCCGCGCGTGCGATCATTGGCCGACGACCTCCCGCACCGAATCGAGGCCCTATGCCGATCGAGTTCGCCTCCTCGCCGCGTTCCACGGTCGGGCTGGAGTGGGAGCTCATGCTCGCCGATCCGGCCACCGGTGATCTCGTCGGCCGCGCCCCCGAGCTCCTGCATGACCTCGAAGGCGCCAGCGCCGAGGAAAGGCACACCGTCACAGGCGAGCTGCTGACCAACACGATCGAGGTCACGAGCGGCATCGGCTCCACGGTCTCCGCGGCGGTCGAGGACATCGCGGCCGCGATCGCGGCCGTCCGCGCGGCGACGGATCCGGCCGGCATCGAGCTGCTGTCCGCCGGCAGCCACCCGTTCGCGCAGTGGTTCGACCAGCAGGTCACCGACAAGACGCGCTATCACTCGCTCATCGAGAAGACCCAGTGGTGGGGTCGCAACATGATGATCTGGGGCATCCACGTCCACATCGGGGTCGAGGACCGCGACAAGGTGCTGCCGATCGTCGGTGCACTCACCTCGTACCTCCCGCACCTGCAGGCGCTCGCTGCGTCCAGCCCGTTCTGGGCCGGGGAGCGCACCGGCTACGCCTCCAACCGGGCGCTCGTGTTCCAGCAGCTGCCGACCGCGGGCCTGCCCTGGCCGCTGCCGGACTGGGCCTCCTACGAGGGCTACCTCGAGGACATGGTGCGCACGGGCGTGATGGCCGATGCGACCGAGGTGCGCTGGGACATCCGCCCCGCTCCGCGCTGGGGGACGATCGAGGTGCGTGCCTGCGACGGCATGTCGACCCTCCGCGAGCTCGCCGCCGTGGCGGCCCTCACCCAGGTACTGGTGGAGTCCTTCTCGCGCGACCTCGACGAGGGACGACCGCTCGCCGTGCTCGCGCCGTGGTTCCACCGCGAGAACAAGTGGCGCGCGGCGCGGTACGGACTCGACGCCGAGGTCATCGTCTCGGCCGACGGCACCCAGCGCTCGGTGCGGGAGCACCTCGCAGAGGAGCTCGAGCGGCTCTCCCCCATCGCCGCCGACCTGCAGTGCTCCGCGCAGTTCGGCGGGGTCGCCGACATCCTGCGGGACGGCGCCAGCTACGAGCGCCAGGTCGCGGTGGCCGATGCGACGGGGGGCGATCTGCACGAAGTGGTCGATCACCTGATCCGCGAATTCCGCTCCGGCCCCGAGACGCTCTGACACGTCCGCGGCCCGCCCCGCGCCTCGGAGGACGATCCAGGTCCGCCCGGAGACTCAGCCTTCGACGAGCTGACGCGCGAGCCCCTCGTCCAGCACGACATCGGTGACGAGCTTCGCCCCGACCGCCGCCCGGAGCGATGGCAGCTTCTGCGCGCCCGCGACCACGCAGAACCGCCGTGCGACGCGACGCAGCCGGTCCAGCCCCGGACCGGTCGCGCGCGCATTCAGAGCGATGTCCTTCCAGGTGCCGTCGGCGCGGAAGAACACGGTCGCCACGTCGCCGATCGCCCGGTCCTCGCGAAGGCTCCGGTAGTCGTCGCGGCCGAGGTAGCCGCCCACGTACACCCGGCTGGGCACCTCCGCGCTCGGCGAGCCGACGCTGAACACGGCGAGGTCCATCTTGGCCTGCAGGTCGAGCACGCGCAGGGTGCTGCGCTCGCGCCACATGGCCTCCCTCGTGCGGGGGTCGTCGAAGAACGCGGGCACCGGGAACTGCTGCACCTGCGCGCCGAAGGCGGATCCGAACCGCTGCAGGATCTCGCTCGAGTACTCCACGCCGCTGGTCAGGGTGTTGCCGGCGCCGTTCAGCTGCACGATCGTGGTGCCGCGGGTCTCCTTCTGCCCGAGATCCCGGCTGACCGCGCTGATCGTCGACCCCCACGCGAGGCCGACCACCATGTTCGAGTCGATGATCTGGGTGAGCAGGCGGCCGGCGGTGAGCGCGACGCGCTCCAGCCGCTCGACCTCCGTGACGCTCTCCGGCATCGGCACCACGTGCGCGGTCACGTGCAGGCGATCGTGCAGCTGCTGCTCGAGCTCCCCCGCGTGCTCGAGGGGCGAGTTGATCCTGATGTCGACCAGACCGACCTCGCGCGCATAGCTCAGCAGACGCGACACCGAGGAGCGGGACGTCTCCAGCTCTTCCGCGATGACGTCCATCGTCTTGTCCTGCAGGTAGTACAGCCGCGCCGCCGTGAGCGCGGCGACGGCCTTCGACTGGCGCTTCCGTTCATCCATTCCAGGCCCTCCGAGGATCGATCCGACCGATTCTTGCACATTCGTGCAGCCTGCTTGACCATACGGGCGGCTGGGGGAATGCTGTGAGAAATCCGGAAGGAGACGAAGATGACCGACCACGTCCACAACGCCGCAGAACGCCCCGAGGTGACCGAAGTCCGCGAGGCGGGCCGTACCACCGTGCTGGTGATCGGCGGCGGGATCAACGGGATCTCCACCTTCCGCGACCTCGCGCTGCAGGGGGTCGACGTGGTCCTCGTCGAGCGCGGCGACTTCGCCTCCGGCGCATCCTCCGCCTCGAGCCACATGATCCACGGCGGGATCCGCTACCTCGAGAACGGCGAGTTCCGCCTCGTCAAGGAGTCGGTCACCGAGCGCAACGGGCTGCTCAAGATCGCTCCGCACTACGTCAAGCCGCTCGAGACGACCATCCCGATCTACTCGACGTTCTCGGGCATCCTGTCGGCGCCGCTGCGCTTCCTCACGCACAAGTCGGGCAAGCCCCAGGAGCGCGGTGCGTTCCTCATCAAGATGGGCCTGACCATCTACGACACGTTCTCCCGCGATGGCGGGATGGTGCCGCGGCACAAGTTCCTCGGCCGCAAGAAGTCCCTCGCCGAACTTCCCGCCATGGATCCGCGGATCAAGTACACGGCGACCTACTACGACGCCTCCATGCACGACCCGGAGCGCCTGGCTCTCGACGTCCTGCAGGACGGTCGCGCCGCGCACCCCGGCGCCCGCGCGCTGAACTACGTCGAGGCGATCGGCCACGACGGCGACGCCGTGCTCGTGCGCGACCGCGAGAGCGGCACCGAGTTCGCGATCGCCGCCGACGTCGTCGTCAACACGTCCGGTCCTTGGACCGACCTCACGAACGAGGCCATGGGCGAGCTGACCCGCTTCATGGGCGGCACCAAGGGCTCGCACATCGTGCTGGACAACCCCGAGCTGCTCGCCGCCACCCGCGGGCGCGAGATCTTCTTCGAGCACTCCGACGGCCGCATCGTGCTGATCTACCCGCTCAAGGGCAAGGTCATGGTGGGCACCACCGACATCGACGCCGACCCGCGCGAG
This sequence comes from Microbacterium sp., assembly GCA_031277885.1. Classification (GTDB taxonomy): domain Bacteria; phylum Actinomycetota; class Actinomycetes; order Actinomycetales; family Microbacteriaceae; genus Microbacterium. The sequence continues at coordinate 6,582 of JAITLM010000209.1, read as the reverse complement.
GTGCCGCTGTGCACCGAGGAGGAGATCGACTACTTCTTCGATCTGGTGCACCACGTCTTCCCCGACATCGCGGTGAACCGCGACCAGATCGTGTACCGCTTCAGCGGGATCCGCCCGCTCCCCCGGCATGAGGACACGGCGCCGGGGTTCGTGTCGCGCGACTACCGCGTCGAGGTCGACAACAGCCGCGCCGTCCCGCACCTCAGCCTCGTCGGCGGCAAGTGGACCACGTTCCGCGCGCTCGGAGAGACGCTGTCCGACCGGATCCTGGAGCTGCTGGGCCGCACCCGCGTCGTCTCGACCCTCGGCCGCGCCATCGGCGGCGGCAAGGACTACCCGCAGAGCGACGCCGCGCGCGCCGCCTGGATCTCCGAGAACCTGCCCGGCGCCGGGGAGCGGGCCGAGCCGCTGCTCAAGCGCTACGGCACCCGCGCCGCCGAGGTGTGGCAGTACGTCGAGCAGGGCCCCGATGCGCCTCTCGCCGGCGGCCAGCTCTCGACGCGCGAGCTCGAGTGGATGGTGCGGAACGAGCTCATCGTGCGCCTCGAAGACGTGATCCTGCGTCGCACGAGCCTCGCCTTCACTGGAGACGTGACCGAGGAGATCCTCGAAGAGGTCGCCGAGGCGCTCGCGCCGCTCAAGGGCTGGGACCGCGCGCGCACCGCGCGTGAGATCGAGCTCACCCGCGAGCTGCTGAACACCCGGCACGGACTTTCCCTCGTCGCCCGCACCCGCGGGTAGCGAGATCCCACCGCCGCCCTTCTCGGCGTCTACTCGAACACCGCACCGGCAGAGGGGCCGGTGCTCTGCGAAAGGTCAATGGAGACATGCCTGATGTGAACATGGGTCTCTTCTTCGTGTCCGAACTGGTCGGCACCGCGATGCTGCTCCTGCTCGGCTGCGGCGTCGTGGCGAACGTCGCGCTGGTGAAGAACAAGGGCTTCAACGGCGGCTTCCTGATGGTCAACTGGGGATGGGGCCTGGCGGTCTTCGCCGGTGTTCTCGTCTCCGCCTACTCCGGAGCGATCCTGAACCCCGCGGTCGGCATCGGTCTGTTCGTGAAGCACCTGCTCGACCCCACACAGGGGATCGACTTCCCCCACTACGCCGTCGCGACCGGGGCGGAGCTGCTCGGTGCGATCATCGGCGCCGTGCTCTGCTGGCTCGCCTACAAGCAGCACTTCGACGAGGAGCCGGAGCCGGCGAACAAGCTCGGCGTCTTCTCGACGGGTCCGGCGATCCGCTCCTACGGCTGGAACCTGGTCACCGAGATCATCGGCACCTTCGTCCTGGTGTTCGTGATCTTCGCGTTCGCGGACTACGGCGACATCAAGATCGGCACCCCGGGTAGCCTGGGCGCGCTGTCGGCCCTTCCCGTCGCGCTCCTGGTCGTCGCGATCGGCGCCTCGCTCGGCGGCCCGACCGGCTACGCGATCAACCCGGCCCGTGACCTCGGTCCTCGCATCGCGCACGCGATCCTCCCGATCAAGGGCAAGGGTTCGAGCGACTGGGCCTACTCCTGGGTGCCCGTCGTCGGACCGCTCCTCGGTGGAACCATCGCCGCGCTGCTCTCGCCGATCCTGCTGCACTTCGCAAAGTAACCCGAACCGCTATTCAAAGGAGAACTGCACATGGCTGAATACGTCATCGCCATCGACCAGGGCACGACCTCGAGCCGCGCCATCATCTTCGACCGCAAGGGCAGCATCATCGCCACCGGTCAGAAGGAGCACGAGCAGATCCTGCCGCAGGCCGGCTGGGTCGAGCACGACGCCTCCGAGATCTGGGCGAACGTCCAGGAGGTCATCGGCATCGCCCTGGCGCGTGCCAACGTGACGCGCCACGACATCGCCGCGGTCGGCATCACCAACCAGCGCGAGACCGCGGTCGTCTGGGACAAGACCACCGGCAAGCCGATCTACAACGCGATCGTCTGGCAGGACACCCGCACCCAGCCGATCGTCGACCGGCTCGCGGCCGAGGGCGGCGTCGAGCGGTTCAAGCCGATCGTCGGCCTGCCGCTCGCGACCTACTTCTCCGGTACCAAGATCGCCTGGATCCTGGAGAACGTCGAGGGCGCGCGCGAGAAGGCCGAGGCCGGAGACCTGCTCTTCGGCACCACGGACTGCTGGGTGCTGTGGAACCTCACCGGCGGAGTGAACGGCGGCGTGCACGCGACCGACGTCACCAACGCCTCGCGGACCATGTTCATGGACCTCGAGACGCTGCAGTGGCGCGACGACATCCTCGAGGCGTTCGGCGTGCCGAAGTCGATGATGCCGTCGATCCGCTCCTCCTCCGAGGTGTACGGCGCGGCGGAGAGCTCCTCGCTGCTGCGGGAGACCCCGATCGCCGGCATCCTGGGCGACCAGCAGGCGGCGACCTTCGGCCAGGCCGCGTTCAACAGCGGCGAGAGCAAGAACACCTACGGCACGGGCTGCTTCCTGATCTTCAACACGGGCGAGGAGATCGTCCACTCGAAGAACGGTCTGCTCACCACCGTCGGCTACAAGCTCGGCGACGGACCGACGCACTACGCGCTCGAGGGCTCGATCGCGGTCACCGGATCCCTCATCCAGTGGCTGCGCGACCAGCTCGGCATCATCTCCTCCGCCCCCGAGGTGGAGGAGCTGGCCCGCAAGGTCGACGACAACGGCGGCGTGTACATCGTGCCCGCGTTCTCCGGCCTGTTCGCCCCATACTGGCGTCCGGACGCCCGCGGCGCGATCGTGGGTCTGACCCGCTACGCGAACAAGAACCACATCGCGCGCGCCGCGCTCGAGGCGGTCGCGTTCCAGACCCGCGACGTGCTCGACGCGGTCAACGCCGACGCGGGCGTGGACCTCACCGAGCTCAAGGTCGACGGCGGCATGGTCGCGAACGACGCGCTCATGCAGTTCCAGGCCGACGTGCTCGGCGTGCCGGTGGTGCGCCCCGTCGTGGCCGAGACGACCGCTCTGGGCGCCGCGTATGCGGCCGGCCTCGCGGTCGGGTTCTGGAGCGGCCTGGACGACCTCGCCGCCAACTGGCAGGAGGACCGTCGCTGGGAGCCGACGATGGACGCCGCGGAGCGCGACCGTCAGCTGCGCCTGTGGCGCAAGGCCATCACGAAGTCGATGGACTGGGTCGACGACGACGTGAAGTGACCTGACACGACAGAAGGCGGGCCCGGAGGTGATCCTCCGGGCCCGCCTTCTTCGTGTGTCACGCGCGAGACATCGCGATCCGCACGATACCCACGTGCAGACGGGGCGTCTCACGCGGATCGTGGTTTCTCGTGGCTGGACGCCGACGACGTCAGTTCTTGCCGAAGAGCTTCTGGATCTCGGCCATGTCTGCTTCGCTCGGCGCCGGCTGTGCGCCCAGGCCGAAGCCGGATCCGGTCGCCGCCTGGCTGGTGGCGAGACCCGCGTTCTCGGCGGCGCGCTTGGCCGGGTTGCCCGAGCGGGAGCCGGAGCCCTTGGCCTTCCTGCCGCGCTTCGAGGAGGCGCCGGGACGCCCCATGCCGGGCATCGCGCCCATGCCGGGGATATTCGGGGTGCCGCCGCGGGCGACGGTCTTCATCATCTTCGCGGCCTGCTCGAACCGCTGCACGAGCTGGTTCACGTCGGTCACGGTCATGCCGGAGCCGCGCGCGATGCGCAGCCGCCGGGAGCCGTTCAGGACCTTGGGGTTGCGGCGCTCCCCCGGCGTCATCGAGCGGATGATCGCCTCGGTGCGGTCGATCTCGCGCTCGTCGAAGTCCTCGAGCTGCTGCTTCATCTGACCCATGCCCGGGAGCATCCCGAGCATCTTCTTCATCGAGCCCATCTTCTTGAGCTGCTGCATCTGCTCGAGGAAGTCCTCCAGCGTGAAGGTCTCGGTCGCGAGCTTCTCGGCGACCTTGAGCGCTTCGGCCTCGTCGAACGCGCTCTGCGCCTGCTCGATGAGGGTCAGGATGTCGCCGAGGTCGAGGATCCGGCTCGCCATGCGGTCGGGGTGGAACGGCTCGAGGTCCTCGAGACCTTCACCCGGGGATGCGAACATGATCGGACGTCCCGTGACCGAGGCGACGGAGAGCGCGGCACCGCCGCGGGCGTCGCCGTCGAGCTTGGAGAGCACCACGCCGGTGAAGTCCACGCCGTCCTGGAACGCCTTGGCCGTGTTGACCGCGTCCTGACCGATCATCGCGTCGATCACGAACAGGACCTCGTCCGGATCCACCGCGGCGCGGATGTCGGCGGCCTGCTTCATGAGCTCGGCGTCGACGCCGAGTCGTCCTGCGGTGTCGATGATGACGATGTCGTGCTGCTGGCGACGGGCGTGCTCGACGCCGTCGCGAGACACCCGCACGGGGTCGCCGACGCCGTTGCCCGGCTCCGGCGCGTAGATGGTCGCGCCCGCCTGCTCGGCGACGACGGTGAGCTGGGTCACCGCGTTCGGACGCTGCAGGTCGGCGGCGACGAGCAGGGGCGTGTGCCCCTCGCCCTGCAGCTGCTTGGCGAGCTTGCCCGCGAAGGTCGTCTTTCCGGATCCCTGGAGGCCGGCGAGCATGATGACCGTCGGCGGGTTCTTGGCGAACTCGAGGCGGCGCTGCTCGCCGCCGAGGATCGCGATGAGCTCCTCGTTGACGATCTGCACGACCTGCTGCGCGGGGTTCAGCGCCTTGTTGACCTCGTCGCCGAGGGCGCGCTCGCGCACCTTCGCGGTGAAGTCCTTGACGACGGGCAGCGCGACGTCGGCGTCGAGCAGAGCGCGTCGGATCTCGCGGACGGTGCCGTCGACGTCGGCGGCGGACAGCTTGCCCTTCGTGCGCAGATTGCGGAAGGTCTCGGTGAGCCGATCGGAAAGCGTGCCAAATGTAGCCATGGTGGTGCAATTCTACGCGAGCGGATCCCCGATCCGCGGCGCGTCAGCCCCAGTGCAGATCTGCGATGCGCGGCAGCGCATGCTGCAGCTGCGCGAGCGGCGACCCGTGGCCCGCGCCACCCTCCGCCCAGACGCGCAGCGACGACAGCACCACGACCGCGTAGGCGGCGCCGAGCACGTCGGCCCTGATGCGCTCCACGCCCGCGCCGCGAGCGGCGTCCGACAGCGCGGTGGCGAGCCTGCCCTGGCGCAGCGCGGACTCGCGCTGCAGCTCCTCCTCCAGGCCCATCGCCTGCGCGTTGCCGAAGGCGAGGGCCAGCGGATCCGGCTCCATGCCCTCCAAGATCGCGGCGAGCACCTCCTCGACCCCGGTCGCGTCGACCCCTGCGCCCGGTGTCGCGAGCGCCGCGACGGCACGGTCGAGGCGCTCGTCGAATCCCGACCAGAGCACGTCGCTCTTGGACGAGAAGTAGTTGAAGAAGCTCGACCTGCTCACCCCCGCGCGCTGCGCGATGCCGGCGATCGACGTGCCCTCGTACCCGGATTCCAGGAACAGCTCGCAGGCCGCCTCGGCGATCGTTTCGCGCGAGGAGACGCGGGGGCGGCCGACGCCGCGGGCAGGGGTGGTCACCACGCCACCGTATCGCGACGCGCGAGCCCTCCGATTCACCCCTATTATTGAACCGCATACAACAACTCGACCAGAAGGATCGGCATGCTCGACATCCAGACGGTGGGCCTCGCCCCCGAGTTCGTCCCCTACCTCGACGGGTGGGATCTGCAGCGGCGCGTCCACACCGAGATCGTGGCGGGCACCCGTCCCGACACGCTGCTGCTCCTCGAGCACGAAGCGGTGTACACGGCCGGCAAACGCACCGAACCTCAGGAGCGCCCCCAGGACGGAACGCCCGTGGTCGACGTCGACCGCGGCGGCAAGATCACCTGGCACGGACCGGGACAGCTCGTGGGCTATCCGATCGTGCGCCTGCCCGAACCCATGGACGTGGTCGCCCATGTCCGCCGGCTGGAGCGGCTGCTGATCGACGTGCTGCGCCCCCTGGGGGTGGACGGATACCAGGTCGAGGGCCGCAGCGGCGTGTGGGTGCGCCGGCCGCTCAGCGAGGACAAGGTCGCGGCGATCGGCGTGCGCGTGCAGCAGGGCGTGACCATGCACGGCTTCGCGATCAACTGCGACAACACCCTGGCCGGATTCCGCGGCATCATCCCGTGCGGCATCACCGATGCCGGGGTCACGACCGTGAGCGAGGTGATCGGCCGCGAGGTCTCCCCCGCCGACATCGTCGACGCGGTCGCCGCCGCGTTCACCGCCGAGTACGCGGCGGAGGTGGCCGCATGAGCGCCGCTCCTGAGGGACGCAAGCTCCTGCGCCTGGAGATCCGCAATGCCGAGACGCCGATCGAGCGCAAGCCCGAGTGGATCAAGACCAAGGCGAGGATGGGGCCGGAGTACAAGGCCCTGCACTCGCTCGTGAAGGATGAGGGCCTGCACACGGTCTGCCAGGAGGCCGGCTGCCCCAACATCTTCGAGTGCTGGGAGGACAAGGAGGCGACGTTCCTCATCGGCGGGTCCCAGTGCACGCGCCGCTGCGACTTCTGCCAGATCGACACCGGCAAGCCCGCCGACTACGACACCGACGAGCCGCGACGCGTCGCCGAGAGCGTGCAGCGGATGAACCTCCGCTACGCGACCGTCACGAGCGTGGCCCGCGACGAC
>JAITLM010000161.1 GCA_031277885.1 Microbacterium sp. | reverse complement strand
CAGCAGGTAGACCACCCCGATCGCGGTCCAGGCGCCGCCGATGATCATCGAGATCCCGTCCAGGCTGAGCCACAGCGCCACGTTGATCACGACGCCGATCGCCGGGATGACGACGAAGCCGATCCAGGAACCGATCGTGCGCTTCGTGATGAAGCGGAAGAACACGAAGATCACCGACAGGTTCACGAACAGCGCGGTCAGGGCGATCGCGGCGACGATGAGGACGTTCACGACGGGGACGCCGGTGCGAGGGTTCACCCGGCCGAACAGCCGCCTCGGCAGGGCGCCGTCGCGGCCCATCGCGTACAGCAGCCGGGCGGCGCTCATCTGCTGCGTGATCCCGCAGCCCAGCACCGCCATCATGTAGCCGCCGACGAAGATCGCCTGGAACGCGGCGCCCCCGATGTACTTCGCGATCTCGGGGGAGGCCCCGACGATGTTCTCGAGCTTCGTGACGTCGGGGAACAGCGTCTGCATGACATAGGTCACGGTGAGGAAGAACGCTCCGGCGGCCGCGACGATGATGAAGATCGCACGCGGGATGTCCCGCGTGGGACGCTGCGCCTCCTCCGCGAGCGTGGAGACGGCGTCGAAGCCGAGGAACGACAGCGCGAGGATGGCGGCGCCGCCGGCGAGGGCCGCGGCCTGGACGTCGTCGGAGAAGAACGGCCGCACGGTGAAGGCAGCGCCGTTGGCGCCGTTCGCGATGTTCACGACCGCGAGCACCACGAAGAGCACGGCGACGACGAGCTGGATCCCGACCAGGATCACGTTCATGCTGGCCGCGAGTCGCACGCCGACCAGGTTGAGCGCCGTGCAGATCGTCACGGTCAGCAGCACCCACACCCAGAACGGCACCTGCGGGTAGATCGCGCCCATGTAGATCCCGGACAGGATCGCGTTGATCATGGGCAGCAGGAGGTAGTCGAGCGTCGCCGCCCAGCCGACGAGGAAGCCCACCGAGGGATGGATGCTCTCCTTCGCATAGGTGTACGCGGATCCGGCGATCGGGAAGAAGCGGACCATGCGCGAATAGCTGAACGCGGTGAACAGCACCGCGACCAGCACCACCAGGTAGGCGAGCGGCACGTGTCCGCTGGTCTGGTCGGCCACGATCCCGAACATGTCGAAGACCGCGAGCGGCGCCATGTACGCGAGACCGATGAAGACGAGGTGGCGCAGCTTCAGGGTGCGCTTGAGCGCCCCCTGCTCGTGCGCGACGACGTGGGCGAGCTGATCGTCGCCGGCGGCGACAGCGGAGTGGGATGGCAGCGTTGACATCGTGGGGATCGTCCTCAGTGGGTGTGGCAGTGGTGGTCGTCGGAGGGTTCGGTGCAGCTCTGCCCGGCTCCGCCCGGGTCCTGGACGGGTGCTGCGTCCGCCGCGCGGCCGAGCTCACCGCGTGCGTCGTGCACCGCGGTGCCGCCCACGACGGTGAGGTCGGCGCACTGCGCGAGGATCTCCGCGGGCTCCATCGCGTAGAGGTCGCCCGACCACACGACGAGATCGGCGAGGTATCCGGTGCGCAGCATCCCGAGGCTGTTCTCGTGGTGGAACGCTCCGGCGCCGCCCTTCGTGTAGGCCTCGAGCGTGCGGTCGAGGTCGAGGCGCTCGCCCGTGGTCCAGGCGTCGCCGCCGTCGAGACGGGCGCGGGTCATCGCGCTGTAGACGCCGACGAGCGGATCCATCTCGCCGACCTGCCAGTCGCTCGAGAACGTGACGCGCGCGCCGGAGTCGATCATGGACCGGAACCGCCAGGCGCGATCCCAGCGCGCTTCTCCGACGTTCTCCATCCAGGTGCCCGCGACGAGGTCGGGGGAGGCGTGGCGGGGCTGCATCGCCGCGACGACGCCGAGGTCGCGGAAGCGCGGGAGGTCCTCCGGGGCCAGGCACTCCACGTGCACGATGCCGTGCCGGGCGTCCCGCGCGCCGTTCGCGCGCTGCGCCGCCTCGATCGCGTCGAGCGTGAGCCTGATCCCCCAGTCGCCGGTCGCGTGCGTGTGCACCTGGTAGCCCAGGCGGTCGAGCTCGACGAAGAGCCGCGTGAACTCGAGCGGCTCGAGGCTCGTGTGCCCGCGATGGCCGGGGCGGTTCGCGTAGTCCTCGAGCATCGCCGCGGTGTGCGGCTCGATCACGTCGTCGGCGTACAGCTTGACCATGCCCAGGCGGAAGCGGTCGTGCTGCGGCGTCTCCCGGATCGCCTCGGTGATGCGCGAGCGGAAGTCGCCGTCGGATCCGACCGGGTGGTAGATCGCCGCGATCGTCCGCGAGGTGAGCTTGCCCTCGCGCTCGGCCCGGTCGAAGAGCGGCAGCTCGGCGAGCGGGACCTGCGGCTCGACCACGGTCGTGATGCCGAAGCGGCGGGCCATGTCGAGGCTGTTCACGATCTTGCGGTAGCGCCGGTCGGGGGAGTACATCGGGATGTCGCGCTGCAGCTCGGCGAGGCCGTCCGTCGTCATGGCGCTCGTGTAGAAGTCGGTGACCCAGCCGGTGGGCTCGCCAGTGCGGTGGTCGATCTCGGGGTTGCCCCAGGCGATGTCTCCGCCGCCGAGGATGCCGAGCTTCGCGAGCGCAGGACGGTTCAGCCACACCGAGTGCTGGTCGTAGGTGGTGATGAAGACCGGCCGGTCGGTGACGCCGGCGAGGTCGTCGGCGCGCGGGCGACGTCCCTCGACGACCGAGTAGAGCGCGTTCTCGGCGCAGATCCACTCCAGGTCGGGGTGCGTCTCGGCGAACTTCGCGATGCGAGAGCGCACGATGTCGAGGCTCTGCACCTGGTCGAGACTCACGGCGAGGTCGTCGTAGCCGAGCAGCAGGTGGTTGTGGGTGTCGGCGACGCCGGGGGTGACGAGGCGTCCCTCGAGCGCGACCGTGCGCAGGCTCGCGGGGGCATCGGCGGCGGATCCCACGTAGGTGATCCGGTCGCCGGTCACGCCGACGGCCTCGGCCCAGGGCTGCTCGGGATCGAAGGTGCGGACGCGTCCGCCGGTGTAGAGGGTGTCGACCGCCATGTCGGTGCTCCAACGTCTCGGGGCGGCTGCCCGGGGGAGCGACCGCAGTTCTTTGACTCAAGAGTAAATTAATTCACTCAGATGTCAAGAAACTCTTCCTCTCGGATCCGGATCCCGCGACAGGACTGCGATACTGGCTTCATGGCACGCCCGAGCACCCAGGAGCAGCGCCGCCGTGAGGTGGTCGACGCGGCGCTCGACGCCGCCGCCGAACACGGGCTGCGCAATCTGTCGCTGACGGACGTCGCGAACCAGGCCGGAGTCACCCGGGGCGCGCTGCTGTACTACTACGAGGACCTCGACGCGATCCTCGTCGAGGCCCACGCCGCGGGCATGCGCCGGGTCGGCGAGGAGCGCGAGGCGCTCGTGGCCCAGGCGCAGCGTCCGGCGGAGCAACTCGCGATCGCCATCCGCGCCGGTCTGCCGAGCGGCCCGGACGACGCGCTCATGCGGCTGCTCTACGAGTTCGACGTGCTCGCGGGCAAGTCGCCGCTCCACGATGAGCTCGTGCAGCGCCTCTACGGGGAGCAGCTCGGACTGTACCGGCGGATCCTGCAGGCCGGAGAGGACAGCGCCGACTTCGCGCTGACCGGTCCGCTCGACGACATCGCGATGAACTTCGTCGCCCTCGAAGACGCCTACGGCCTGCACATCGTCGCGGGCGGCAGCATCTCGGTCGCCGATGCGGAGCGGGCCATCGCCGTGTTCGCCCGGCAGGCGGGGGCACCGCTGCCGGATGGTGCGGGCCTGCAGTAGGCCGTCAGCGCGCCGCTTCGCCCGCTGCTGCCGACGCCGGGAGAGACGGCTCCTCCGCGGCCCGCGCGCGAAGCCCCCACGGCCATACGGCCGCCACGGCGAGGAATCCCGCGCAGAGCAGGAGGAACAGCCGGTAGTCGCCCGTCGCGTCGTGCGTCGCCGCGCCGATCAGGGTGCTCACGCCGCCTCCGAGTGCGACGGCGACCAGGCCGATGCTCAGCGCTCGCCCGCTGACCGCGTGCGGCAGATAGTGCGACACGACGTACGCCAGCATCGCCGTCTCGGTTCCCGTCGCGACGCCGATCCCGGTGGTGATGGCGATGTCGGACGGCCCGGACGGCAGCACGGCGAGGGCGAGCAGAGCCGCGACCGGGATCGCCAGCATGAGGCTCGCCAGCGGGCGGGTGGGGATGCGATCGAGCAGCAGTCCGGCCGCGAGGTTGCCCACGAGGAGGCCGACGCCGAGCAGGCTCTGCCCGACCACCGCCTCGGTGGCGGTGTGCGCCCGCTCCTCGAGGAGCGGTACGAGGTGGCCCTGCATGCCGCCGTATCCGAGCGCGGCGAAGAAGCCCCAACCGAGGATCGCGTAGAGCGCGCGGGTGCGGAACAGGGCGCGCCAGCCCGCGGGGCGGGCGGTTCCGATCGACGGGGTGCGCGGGCGATCCGGCCGGAGGAACAGGAGCGCCGGAAGCGCGGCGAGGACCGCCGTCTGCACTCCGAGCACGGCGAAGGCCCCCTGCCATCCGAGCGCGGCGATGAGCGCACCGGCGATGAGCGGATTGGCGATCGCGCCGAGGCAGGCGCCGGCGAACAGCAAGCCGAGGGCGGCGCCGCGACGGTGGGAGAACGCGGTGCCGACGGCCTTGGCGAGCGGGACCGCGCTGGCGCCGAAGCTCGCCGCATACGTCACGAGGAACATGGCCGAGAACCCGATCCGGCCGACCGGCAGAAGGCCGAGAGCGAGCAGGGAGACCACCTCGACCACGAGCGCCGACACGACCAGCACGCGCAGGTTCAGGCGATCGGCGGCCCATCCGGTCGCCGGGATCAGCGCGGGCGCGAGCAGCGTCGCGATCGTCAGGATGCCGTAGGTCTCGGTGCGGGACCAGCCGAACTCCTGCTCGATCGCGGCGGAGAACACGCCGAAGGTCTGCACGAGGAAGCCGACCGCGCTGAAGGCGAGGATCAGCGAGGCTCCGGCGAGGAGCCACCACTCGCCCCCGGTGCGGACGGCGGATGCCGTCTGCGCCCTCATGACGCGCCCCCTCCCGCCGCTGAGCCGGCCCAGATCGGCGGGGTGCGCTGCTGCCACGGGTTCGCGGTCTCGAGCTGGGCGCAGACGCGCAGCAGTTCGGCCTCGCCGGCGGCGCGTCCGACGAGCTGAACACCGATCGGCAGCCCGCCGGCGCCGTGCCGGGCCGGGACCGAGGCGGCCGGATGGCCGGTCACGTTCAGGAGCGGGGTGAAGGCGGAGTAGTCGCGCAGCACCCGGTACGAGTATTCGGCGGCGGTCTCGTCGGTGTCGGAGGGGTCGAAGTCGCCGATCCGGGGTGCGGGGGTGACGGCGGTCGGCGTCAGCCAGAGGTCGAAGGCGTCGAAGTAGTCGTCGACGGCGCGTGACGCGGCGCGGAAGGCCTGATCGGCGTCGAGCAGGTCGGCCACCGTCACCGTCTCGCCGTGGCGTCGGTAGCGCCACGTCATGACCTCCAGCTCCTCCGGTTCGGCGGGGCGCCCGAGCAGCCGCTCGAGGCGGCCGACCGACCAGGGCAGCGCATGCGTCCATGCCCGCAGGAAGGCATCGAAGAATCCGGCCCAGCCGACGCCGGGCGAGGCCTCGGCGACGTCATGGCCGAGGTCTGCGAGCAGGGCGGCGGTGCGGCCGACGGCGTCGGCGCTGTCGGGACCCGCCGTCGCGAACCCGGCGAGCTCGGTGGCGAAGCCGATGCGGAGCCTTCCCGGCTCCCGATCGACCTCGGCGGAGAAGGGCCGGGATGGCGGCGGGATCAGAGAGCGGGCCCCCGGATGCGCTCCCTGGGTGACGTCGAGGAAGGCGGCCGAGTCGCGCACGGTGCGCGTCGTGACATGGTTGACCGAGAGGTTGAAGAAGTGGTTCGCCTCGAACGGCGTCCGGCCGCGGCTCGGCTTCAGGCCGAAGACGCCCGTGCAGTGCGCCGGGGTGCGGATCGATCCGCCGCCGTCCCCGCTCGTGGCGACCGGCACGATGCCGGCGGCGACCGCCGCGGACGCCCCGCCGCTGGATCCGCCCGGCGACCGGGAGGGATCCCACGGGTTGCGGGTCGCACCGTGCAGCCGCGACTCCGTCACCGCATAGAGCCCGAACTCCGGCGCCGTCGTCGCGCCCACGAAGGCGACGCCGGATGCGCGGATGCGCGCGGAGAACACGTCATCGACCGGAACCGTCCTCCCCGCGAGCAGGCGCGTGCCCGCCCCGAGTGGGCCTCCGGCGCGACCGTGCCCGGACTTGCTCAGCACGGGCACGCCGGAGAACGGGGCGTCGGACGTCCAGGGTGCATTCTCATCGATCGGGCCGACGAGGGCGTTGAGCGTCGGATCCACCGCCTCGGCGGCGGCCGCGGCGCAGGCGGCGAGCTCTGCGGGGTCGACCTCGCCGCTGCGGACGAGCGCCGCCAGATCGGTCGCGTCGTGACGCGCGTACTCGTCGAGCCTCATCGCCGGTCTTCCCGTCCTGCGCCCGCCGCGGCCACGGGGCGCAGTGTCGCGTCCAGGAAGGCGAGGGTCGTATCCGCGACGAGGCGGAGCATCCGACTCGCGTCGACCGTGCCCAGGTCGAGCAGCCGCCGCACCGCGCCCGTGCCGAACCCGACCAGATCGGTGAACGCGTAGTGCCGGGCATCGGGCACGAGGATGCGGCGCACCTCCGCGCGGGATCCCGGTGCCTCGTAGTGAAGGTCGGTCACGACTCTGCCCGAGCGCAGCCGAGATCCCGCGGACGACATGACCAGCATCGGGACCCGGGAGTCGCGCAGGCGCAGCAGCTCTCCCTGCTGCAGCCCGTCGAGGTTGATCGCGGCCGAGACCCGCGGGTCGACCTGGGCGAGGTTCGCGCTCGTCGACCCGCCGAACGACATGCCGGCCAGGGCCAGGCGCGACCAGTCAGCGGCGTCGAGCAGTCGGGCCGTGACCTCATCCACGCGTCGTGCACGGCTCTCCGGCGGTATCAGCGCATCGAGGACCCCGGAGAGGTGCCGGGTCCACCGCGCGTTCTCGGCGGTGAGTACGTCGACCGTGGCCGCGCGCGCCAGCGCGGCGTCCTCCTCCGTCGTGGTCCGTGCCGACAGGAGCGCCGCGATCGTCCGCACGAACTCCGGGCTCGTGAGGCGGCGTCGCTCGGTCGCGGTCATCACGCGTTCGGATCCGCCCGGCGCGGCGATCGCGGCGGCGGCCCCGGGGTAGGCGACGGAGACGACGACGTATCCCGCCGACGCCAGGTGCTCGCACAGGTGCGTGTTCTGTCCCACGAACCCCGTGAAGCCGTGGGAGAAGACGACGACCGGTGCGTCCTCCGCCGAGGGCGACGCATCGGGGCGCGAGGCGGTGCGCCGGGCGCCGAGTGCGCGCACGCCCCGGCGGGAGAGCGTCGAGCGCAGACCGCGCACCATCGTCCGCTGCTCCTCAGGGCCGCCGAAGTATGGGCGTGGATCCGCGCCGGTGCCGGCGACCGCCGGATACCAGATCCGGATCACCCCGTCCGTGGGGGCGGGGCCGAGACCGGAGATCACGGCATCCCGCACCCCGACCGGATGACGGCCGGCCGGAGCCGGCCACGTCGGCGGCACCGGGGTGCGGCGGGTCAGCCGGATCAGCGAACGGCGGAGGGGGCCGACGGCCGCGCCTCGGATCGCCAGTGCCGCGCGAAGAGGCATCGTCGCCCATTCACTCATGGTGCACTCCTTTTCGATCAGGTGATCGGAATTATATTCCGATCAACCGATCTGTAAAGTGGTGAGCGTGACGTCAGAGCACCCGCCCGCAGCGAGGGGCCGACCGCGCAAGCTCACGGCCGACGCCGTCGTCGACGCCGCGGTCGCGCTCATCGTCGAGGACGGCTTCACCTCGCTCTCGACGCGCTCGCTGGCGCAGCGCCTGGGCGTGCGCTCCTCCACGCTCTACTCCTACTTCGGCTCGGTCGAGGAGATCGCGGAGGCGGCCGTCTCCCGGATGCTCGACGGCATCCGCGTGCCTGACCTCGGCACGGCCGCCGATCCCGTCGACGCGCTGGTCCGGTTCTTCGTCGACCTGCGGGATCTGCTCATCGCGCACCCCGACGCCATCCCCGCGCGCCTCGACTCGCGACCGTGGGCGCAGATGGTCGGAATGGTCAATACGCTGCTGCGTCAGTTCCTCGAGCACGGGCTGACGGTCGACCGCGCCGCCGCCTGCTACGAGGCGCTGATCGGCGTCACGATGGCGAGTGCCGCCACCGCCCGGCGCGCGCAGCAGGCGTCCGCCGCCGAGATCGAGCTGCTCCTGACCGAGCTCGACCCGACCGACACCGACACGCTGCTGCGCCTGCGCACCTGGGCGAGCGAGCCCGATGACGTGAGGTTCCGGAGCACTGTCCGCGAGCTCGTGCGCTGGATGCTGCCGGCTCTCGGCGGCAGCGGGCGATGAGCCCGACGTGGGCGGCTGCCGGACGAGCGGGACGCGGATCTCCGATGAGATCCGGGAGGGAATGCGTGCGGTGGGCCCCGTGGGGCTCGAACCCACGACCCGCGGATTAAAAGTCCGATGCTCTGCCAACTGAGCTAGAGGCCCGTGCTCCTGAGTCTATCGGTCGCGACTGGGTGCCCCGCGTCGGGCACCGCGCGTAGCCTGGGTCGGTGCCCGCACCGTTCCATCGCCCCGTCCGCCTCTCGCCGGAGACGTTCGACCACCTGCTCGGGTCCCACGATCCCGCGGAGCAGACGCGGATGGCGCATGCCACCGCATCGGCGCTCCTGGCGCGGGTGAGGGCGGACGACAGCGGAGTGAGCGCGGAGCGGCTCGTCGCGTATGCGACCGAGCACGGCATCGACGAGGTCGCCGAGCTCTGGGCGAAGAGTCCCGCCGTGTCCCTGCCCGGGGCGCTCTGGCGGCTGTACCTGCTGCAGGCGTCCATCCACGCCGATGCGCCCCTCGCCGCGCTCCTGCACGAACGCGGGCGCATCGAGCTGCCCTCGGTCGACGCGCTGGTCGCGGGTGCACCGGTGCCGGCCGGTCCCGAAGAGCTCGTCGGGCTGATCGACACGATCCTGCACGGTGCGTTCTCCGGCGATTTCGCGATCGCGCTCGAGCGGGCCGCCGCGTTCTGCCGGGTGCAGGCGTCCGGTGCGACGCACGTCGCCGACGACTACGAGCGCACGGAACCCGCGCGCGCGAGCGAGCTCACCACGCGCGCGTCGCGGCTCAGCCTCTACGCGCAGGATCTCACCGCGTCGGCCGACTCGTGGCGCGACGGGTCCCTGAACTGAGCGGACCCGCCGGAGCCTCCGGGTTAGGGTGGGATCGATGATGACCAGTCAGGCCCGCGCGGGCCGTTCCCGGATCGGCGATCTGGTCGCCGACTGAGCCGCGCCCCTCCTCGCCTCTGCCGTCCCCGACAGCGCAGAACAGACACAGAGGAGAGACATGACAGCGCATTTCAACCACACGATCATCGCGTCCACCGACGCCGCAGAGATGGCGGACTTCTACCGCGACCTGCTCGAAGCCGAGGAGGCCCCGTCCTGGGGGCCGTTCACGAACGTGCAGATCGGAGGCGGGATCCTGCTGCAGTTCGCGACGCCGCCGATCGAGTTCCCGCCCCAGCACTACGCCTATCTCGTGGACGACGACCACTTCGATCGCGCCTATGCGACGATCACCGGGCGGGGGATCGCGCACTGGGCGGACCCGCAGCGCGCCAGGCCGGGCGAGATCAATCACGAGCACGACGGCCGAGGCGTGTACCTGCTGGATCCATCCGGGCACTATCTCGAGCTGCTCACGCGCCCGTACCTGTGAGATCCGGGCCGGCCTCGGTCCTGGCATGAAGAAGCCGGGCCGCAAGAACGCCTCTCGGCGGAAGGCCGCTCGCAGCGGCGAAAAATGGAGCCCGGGGTTATGCGGCCCGGCCGATCAAGTGTAACGCGTCGGGGGCGGCGGTATTCCCGTCGCCCCCGACGCCGGGCGCGTCGCCCACGCCCTAGGCTCGGATCATGGCCGCAGCCCGATTCGCCCTGCTGATCACCCCCGCCGAGTCCACGGACGAGGAGCGGGCCGATTTCAGCGACAGCTTCCGCCGCATCGACCCCGGTGCTCCGGCGCTCAGCGTGGGGGAGTTGAGCACCCAGCGCGGCGACGGCATCTTCGAGTCGATCGGCGTCGTCGACGGCCACGCCCAGGAGGTCGAGCCGCACGTGCAGCGCCTGGCGCACTCGGCCGCTCTGTGCGATCTTCCCGAGCCGCACCGCGAGCAGTGGCGTCAGGCGATCGCGCTCGCCGCCGCCGAGTGCGGGCCCGGCGAATGGGTGATCAAGCTCATCCTGAGCCGCGGCGTCGACCACGGACCGGCGCCCACCGCCTGGGTCACCGCCGCCCCTGCCGCGGACTTCGCGACCGCGCGCACGGAGGGCATCCGCGTCGTCACGCTCGACCGCGGCTACGACAGCGGGGCCGCCGAGCGCTCGCCCTGGCTGCTTCTCGGCGCGAAGACGCTCTCCTATGCGGTGAACATGGCGGCGCTCCGCGAGGCGCACCTCCGCGGGGCGGACGACGCGATCTTCGTCACCACCGACGGCATCGTCCTGGAGGCGCCCACGGCCTCGCTGATCCTCCGCTTCGGCGACCGGTTCGTCACCCCGGCCCCGCACGGCGGGATCCTGCAGGGCACGACGCAGATCAGCCTGTTCGCGCACCTGGAGGCGCAGGGGTACGCCACGGAGTACGCGACCGTGCCCACCGCCGCCCTCGCGACCGCCGACCAGGCCTGGCTCCTGTCCAGCGTGCGCCTCGCCGCACCGATCACCGCGATCGACGATGCCGCGCTGACCGTCGACCATGCCTTCACCGACGGCCTGAACCGCTACCTGCTCTCGCCGCGGGACTGAGCTGCTTCGTCGCGCGCGGGTCGGGCGCGTCGCTGGCCGGGAGCGGTCTCAGCGCACCCATAGAATTCCCCCATGAGCTCACTCTGGAAACGCGCCGTCGCGACGACGACCATCGCTCTTGTCGCAGGATTCGGCATCACCGCCTGCAGTTCCGGGGGAGGCACCGCGACCGAGAGCACCAAGAGCTCAGTCGAACAACAGCAGACGGCCAAGAATTCGATGACGGCCGGCGATTTCGCTCAGCGGGTGAGTGACGCCATGTCGGCGGCGAAGACCGCGTACATCACGCAGACCATGTCGATGCAGGGGAAGGACGTGTCCTCGACCGGCGAGTTGATGATGGACCCGGATCCGCAGAAGTTGCGCATGCATCTGAACATGTCCGTCGGTGGGCAGGAGGTCAAGGTGTTCCTCGTCGACGGCACCTTCTACATGAACATGGGGGCGATGACCCAGGACAAGTACGTCAAGATCTCGACCGACGGGAGCAACCCCCTCGCTGCTCAGATGCAGGCCATACTCGGGCAGAGCAACGCGGCGAATCAGATGAAGAACGCCGCTGCGGCAGTGAAGGAATTCACGGTCGCAGGCACCGAGACGGTCGACGGGACCGACACCACACACTACGCCCTGACTCTCGACACCAAGAAGCTGCTTGCGGCACAGGGAGTGCAGGCCGCTCAGGCAGCCCAGATGGGCGACACGCTCACTTACGATCTGTACATCGACGGCAAGGATCTGATCCGTCGCGCGGTGATGAACATGGGTGCTGCGAAGACGACGATCGAGTACTCCCAGTGGGGTGAACCGGTGACGATCGAGGCCCCGGCAGCCGATCAGCTCATCGAGATGCCCGGTATCTGACCCGACATGCGAGGAAGAAGGGCTACGGGCGAGAACGGGTCCGGAGCCCTTCCGCGTCGCTCGCGCGGATCCTCGCCCCCGGTGGTGGAGGGCTTCGCACGGGGACTGGTCGGCCGCGGGGGATGGTCGTAGTCTGCCCCCATGGCAGAGCAACCGGCCGCCCCGGCGGCCTACGACGACCTCCGCGCCGTGTTCGTCAACTGCACCCTGAAGCGCAGCCCCGAACTC